>JACPUR010000041.1 GCA_016192135.1 Candidatus Tectomicrobia bacterium
CCCCAGGCCCATCAGCGGCCCTCCTTCCCGAGCGAGACGCGCGGATCGATGACCGTATAGAGCAGGTCCACCGCGAGGTTGATGACGACCACGATGAACGAGTACACCAGGATGACGCCCTGGATCATGTTGTAGTCCCGCGACGCCACCCCGCCGATGAGGAGCTTCCCCAGTCCCGGGCGGTTGAAGATGATCTCGATGACGATGGTCCCGCCCAGCGCCACGGTCATACCCGTCGCGGCCACGGTGGCCACTGGGATGAGGGCGTTCCGCAAGGTGTGCAGGAAGGTCACCCGCCAGGCGGGGAGACCCTTGCTGCGGGCGGTCTGGACGTAGGGGGCGTTCATCACGTCCAGCATCGAGGCGCGCGTCACCCGCATGATGGGGGCGGACTGGACGAAGCCGATGGCGAACGCGGGCAGCATGACGTTGTAGAGCCGGCTCAGCGGGCTCGACATGTCGATCTGCCCCACCGTCGGGAACCACCCCAGGCCCACCGAGAAGGCCAGGAGCAGCAGCACGGAGAGACAGAAGTCGGGGATGGAGATGCCGCCGAGCGCGGCCGCTCCGCCCGCCACGTCCCAGATGCTGTCCCGGCGCATCGCCATCATCACCCCGAGCGGGATTCCGACGAGGATGCCCAGGGTGAGCGAGGCGAACGCCAGATCCAGCGTATAAGGGAGAAAGGCGAGGATGAGCCCCGCCACCGGCTGCTCGATCTGGTAAGAGTGCCCCAGGTCCAGCAGCACCGCCCCCTTCATGTAGTTCCAGAACTGGACGAGGAGCGGCTTGTCCAGGCCATTCAGCACACGGAAGTTCCGGAGCTGTTCCTCGCTCGCCTGATCGCCCAGGAGGGCGATGGCGGGGTCGCCTGGCAGGATGTGCAGGCCGAAGAAGATGAGCACCAGCACCCAGAAAAGGGTGGGGATGGCGGCCAGCATCCGGCGGAGGAGATAGGCCAGCATCATCGCGGGGGCTCCCCGCCGTCCATGGCCTTCTCGTCCAGCTCCAGCACATAGATGCCCATGTTGCGGTTGGCGAGGTACACCACCCCCCGGTCCCACTCCACGTACACGTCCTCGGAGCGCACGGCGAGGCCCGGCTTGGGGTCCGGCGGGACGAAGTAGGCGATCTCGCGGGGCCTGAAAGGGTTGCGGATGTCGAACACGCGCAGCCCCGCGTTGAAATAGGTCATGAAGACCATGTCGTCCCGGCGATCCCCCGGCTCGCTCATGTGCTGGACGTTGTGGGGCCCGAAGCGGCCGCCCTTCACGCAGAAGGAGGCGTAGGGCAGGCCGGCGGGCGGCCGGGGTACCGGGAACGTAGAGATGGAGACAGGGTTCCAGTCGCACCGGATGTCCGCGACCCAGCCGAGGGGCTGCGTCTCGTTACAGTTCTCGGCGATGGCCTCCTGGGTGATGACGGCCAGCTTGCGGTTCAGCATCGGGAAAGCCGTGTGACAGGGGATGCCCCCGTCGAAGGGAGGCGAGAGGCGGAGCTGGCCGAGCACCTTGGGCTTGGCGGGTTCCTTCATGTCCATCACGAGCATCCCGGCCGCGCCCCAGGAGGCGTAGCCCCGGTCGCCCATCACGTAGACCGGCCCGTGGAGCCCTTCCCTCTCGCTGAGCTTTTTCGGGTCCCACTTGCGCTCCTCGCCTTCCTTCTGCCCGGGCAGCCAGAAGCGCCCCGCTTCCTCGGGTTTCTCGGGGTTCTTCATGTCCAGGATGATGAGGATGTGGCCCGCCCAGCCATCGGTGGCGGCGGTGAGGTAGGCGTAGCGCCCGCCGTCGTAGTAGTTGCGGTGGCAGCCCCGGCCCGGGATGTGGTGGTAGGCGATCTCGCGGGGGCGCCGGGGATCGGAGACGTCGTAGATGGTCACGCCCGCCCGCTCGGCCGGCCGGTCGTCGGACCAGTCGGGGAGGCCCGGATGCCAGCGGTTCGGCGGGACGGGCGGGGGCACGTCCTCCGAGACGATGAGGAGGTCCCCCGCCTGCTGGATGTTCGAGCGCGAAACCTTGTGCGGCGAGGGCAGGTTCCCGACGTACTGGGGCCGGGCGGGGTCCGTCACGTCCAGAATGTGCACCCCCCGGTACCACAGGCAGCCCGCGTACATGAAACGGCGGCCGCCCTTGATCTGGATTTGCATCTTCAGCGCGCCGCCGTACATCTCCGCGTCGTCGGGCGCCAGGTCGATATGGGCGATCTGGCGCATGTTCCAAGCGGCCGCTGTGCGCGTCATGAACAGGGAGGGTCCCCTCCCGTCTCCCCCCGGCATTCGTTTCTCCTTTCCTCTCTCGGTGCCTCGGATGATTGGGGGGAGCCGCACGCCGCCCCCCGGTTATCGCGCCTCCGTCCTACGCCTGCTTCGGGATGACCGGCACCAGGAGGTAGGAGCCCTCCCGGCCCTCCAGCACGGTGTTGTCCGCCGGGAGAGGCAGCGACTCGTGGAAGCTCAGGTTCTCCGCGAAGGGGAACGCGCTCGAGATCTCGAGCCGCACCCGGTGGCCCGGCTGGAACACGTTGCACGTCGGGCAGAGCTCGATCTCGTAGGCTTCCTCCTCGCCCGGCGTGAGGGGCACCGCCCTCAGGTGGGGGTGCCAGGGCCGGCCCGGCTTGGAGAGCTTCTCGTCCAGCTCCCGGTGAGAGGCGCGGAGCCAACCCTTGGTGAGCGTGCGGCAGGAGCCGTCCGGCGCCTCGTCCTGGAGGTGGACCATCCAGTCCGTGTCCTCGGCCGAGGAGCGGGCGGCGAGGTGGAGCGAGAGCGGCCCCGTCAGCTCGTAGGGCCCGGCCATGGGCTCGGTGCGGTAGATGAGGCGGGGGTTGCCGAAGCGCCACTCGCGCGTGAAGGGGCTGTAGGCGTAGGCCCGCTCCCCTCCCCCGCCCGGGGTGTCCGAGAGAGTGCCGTGGGTGCCCCCCGGACCGCCCAGGTAGAGCTTCTTCCACTGGGTGCGGGGGAGCGGCCAGTCCGGCTCGCCGCGCCAGCGGTTTTCCCCCTGGATCCAGAGCTGGATGGGCGGGCCCTCCATCACCCCCGTGTCCATGCCCTTGAGCCAGTGGTCGTACCAGCGGAGCGCCTCCTCGTGATAGGCCCCGAAGGGCCGCCAGGGCTGGGGCTTGGGGCCGATGAGCATGCGCTTGGGGATCTTCCCCGTCCCCTCCCATCCCTGGAAGGCGCCCGGCAGGTGGAGCCACCAGAAGGACCAGTCGCAGCCGAAGTAGGTGGGGATCTTGATGTTGCGCAACACTTTGTGGGGCGAGCGGATCTGGAAGAACTCGCCGTCGAAGGGGTGCTCCAGGTTCAGGTGGTCGCGCATCATCTGGTCCAGGCCCGAGCGGTCCTTGAGGCGCCCGCTCTGGAAGTTCAGGTTGCCCACCGCCGCGAACCAGCCCTTCATGAAGCCCAGGTAGGGGACGCCTCCGTGGAAGGTGCGGTGCCGGTAGAGGTCGGTGTAGCCGTCGTAGGGGAAGATGGCCGCCAGGGCGTCGGGCTGGTGGACGGCGGAGAGAAGCTGCACCAGGGCGAAGTAGGAGCAGCCGATCATCCCCACCTTGCCGTTGCACCAGGGCTGCTTCGCGGCCCACTCGATGAGCTCGAGGTAGTCCCCTTGCTCCTTCTCCCCCTTGTCGTCGTAGGAGCCCTCGGAGTCGTTCGACCCCCGCACGTCCACGATCACATGGGCGTACCCCCTCGGCACCCAGAACTCCGTGAGCCCCGCCTCGTTCTGGCCGATGGGGACCTCGGTGACCTGGAGCTGCCGGGTGTAGGGCGAGATCGAGAGGAGCGCCGGGAACTTCTGGCCCGTCACCCGGGGGCGGTACACGTCGGCGGCCAGGTGCACGCCGTCGCGCATCTTGATGCGCTGGTCCGTCTCGGCGCGGATGTTGTAGCGGGGCTCGGAGCGCTCCCGCGCCTTGGGAGGCTCGTCGAAGGGGTACTGGGGCCAGACGGCGGGATGGATGTGACGGACGGTATCGGGGTGGGAGCGCCGCGCGGCGGATGAGGACATTCGGGCCTTCCTTTCCTGGATGAAACGCCGGCAAGGGATGGGGTCACGGCCCATGCCGCTCCGGCGCGATATGACTAGGCGTGCGCGGCCAGGGCCGGGGCCGGGAGGGGCTCCCACCAGAGGTCGAGCCCCAGGTCGCGGGCGATGACGCCCGCGGCGTTGTAGCCGGGGGCGCCGTTCAGGCCCCCGCCCTGGCAGCTCGAGCCGCAGAGATAGAAGCCCTCGAGGGGGGTGCGCATCCCCGAGAGGAGCGGATGGGGCCGGTTCACCCCGAGCTGCTCGGTCTTGTAGGCCCCCATGCGCACCGCCCCGCGCACCATGTTGCGGTTGCCGCGCTCGACGTCGAGCGGGGTGTAGAGCTTGGCCGCCCGGACGGTGTCCCGCGTCAGGTTCGGGGCGAACTCCCGCCAGACGCCCACGAGCTTCTCCGCCGCCTCCTCCTTGACCGTGTCCCAGCGCGCGGCGTCGCCCTCCAGGGAGTAGGGGGCGCCCGGCCACCAGAAGGCCACGTGCCCCCCCTTCGGGGCGTAGGAGGGGTCGTGCTGGCTGTTGCAGGAGCCGTTCCCCATGGGTTGGGAGGGGAACTTGCCGGCCCGGCGCTCCTGAGCGTTCCGGACCACCTGGGCGTCGCCGTCGGCCCCGAAGATGATGTTGTAGCAGCGGCCCACGTCGGCGTCGTACTTCTCGGCCTCGTAGCGCGGGCGGTCCGAGAGGGCGAGATGGAGGGTCATCAGTGAGTGGAAACCCCAGTCCCACTTGCGCATCTTCTCGTTCACCTCGGCCGGGAAGGCGTCCTCCCCGGCCATGCGGATGGAGGCCGGGGCGTTCAGGCTGCTCGCCACGAAGCGGCCCGCCGAGAGCCTGCGGCCGTCCTCCAGGGCGGCGCCCGCCGTGCGCCCCCCCTCGCGGGTCACCTCGCGCACGGCCGCGCCTCGGATGACCGCCCCCCTGTTCGCCAGGATGATGCGCTCCAGGGCCCTCGGGAGCTCCATGGCCCCGCCCACCGGGAGCCCCAGGGTGGTCTGGGTGGAGAAGAGGCTCGGGAGGAAGAGCCCGGTCCCCGGCTCGTCCTCCACCGTGATGGCGTGGGCGAAGAGCTTGAAGAGGGCGCGCACCTTGGGGTGCTCGAAATGGGCGTCGATGGCCGAGGAGATGGTCATCGGGGCGAAGGCGAGGAGCTCCCTCCCCTTCGCGTCCGAACCCACCCGGACGCCGATCTCCTCGCGTGGCAGGGGCGGGTGGAAGAGGAAGCTCCGCAGAAGGGGGGCGAGCTCCACGGCGTAGCGCTGGTGGAGATACCCGAAGGCGTCCGCGTCATGCCTCGAGATTCGGGCGATGGAGGCCGTCGATTTCTTGGGATCCCGGTGGAGGACGATGGCCGTGCCGTCCCGGAAGAGTGCCGCATGCTGCACATCGGGCGTCAGGTAGCGGAAGCCGTGGCGCTCCAGCTCGAGGTCGCGGACGATCGGGAAGTCGTCCAGCCCGATAAAGAAGTTGGCGTGCATGTTCGACTTGTAGCCGGGCAGCAGGAACTCCCGCGTCGAGGCGCCCCCGCCGATCTCCCGCTCGGCCTCCAGGACGGCAACCCTCAGCCCGCAGCGCGAGAGATAGGCCGCGCAGACGAGGCCGTTGTGCCCGCCGCCGATCACGATGCCGTCGTAGCGGTCCATCCTCCTCCCCTTCCCCGCGCTAGGCCGCCTGGACGATCTTGCCGGCCGCGTTGTCCACCACGACCGGGGTATCGAAGAAGGCGATGCTGGGCTCCACCCCGAAGGCCTTGACGAAGTTCTCCCGCCACATCCCGGCGTAGCACTTCTCGGCGGCCTCGCGGCTCTCCCAGAGATACACGCCCCCGCCCAGGCCCTGCGCCCGGCTGAAGAGGAAGTTCTTGCGGATGAGGCCGGGGATCTGCTGGAAGCGGGAGGAGATGCGATTCGTGTTCTCGACGTACTTCTCGTAGGTCATTCCTTGCGGGATGGGGGCGGTGACGATGGCGGTGATCATGGCATCTCACTCCCAGGGTGGGCCGGCGGGCCGCGCGGCGAGGCCGGTTCTTGTCGGATCCGTTCCCCCGAACGATAGCGCGGGCGCCGGGGAAAATCCATCCGCCCGGCCCCTCGCGGCAGGAGGCCGATGATGTAGAATGCGCCCTTCGCGCAGGGCTCCGTGAGGGCATTCTTTCTTTATTTATCGGGGGAACGGGAAATGGGCGAGCGGGTGGGGATCGTGGGAATCGGGCTCATGGGGTCGGCCCTGTCGGGGAACCTGCTCCAGGCGGGTTTCGAGGTGCAGGGATTCGACGTGGACGGCCGCCGGGTGGATGAGTTCGCGGAGCGCGGGGGCGTGCCGGTGGACTCCCCGGCCGCGGCCGCCCGGGGGGTGAAGTGGCTCGTCACCTCCCTCCCCACGAGCGAGATCGTCCGGGAAGCGGTGCTGGGCCGGAACGGCATCGCCGAGGGCGCGGGGAAAGGGCTCATCTTCTGCGACGCCACCACCTCGCGCCCCGAGGACTCGGCCCGGCTCGGGGCCGAGATGGCCGAGAGGGGCATCCGCTTCCTCGACGCCGCGGTGAGCGGCACGAGCGCCATGGCCTGGAAGAAGGACCTGATCATCATCGCCGGGGGCGCGAAGGAGGATTTCGAGGCCTGCAAGCCCTACTTCGCGGCCGTCAGCCGGGCGGCCTACCACATGGGCCCCGTGGGTGCGGGCGCCCTGACCAAGCTCATCGTCAACCTGGTGCTGGCCGGGAACCGGCTCGCCCTGGCCGAGGGCCTGGCCCTGGGCGAGAAGGCGGGGATGGACGGGGAGAGGCTCCTGTCCGTGCTCCAGGACGGCGCCTGCGCCTCCAAGACCATGATCGACAAAGGCCCCAAGATGATCCGGGGGGACTACAGCCCCGAGGGCCTCATCCGGACCTCGCTCAAGGATTCCCGGCTCATGCTCGAGCAGGGGCAAAAATACGGCTCGCCCATGCTCATGACCGGCGTGTGGTCCCAGCTCGCCCAGGCGGCCTACCAGCGGGGCCTGGCCGACAAGGATTCGGTCTCCGTCTTCGAGGTGCTGCGCGAGATGGCCGGCCTGCCCCGGCGGGGATGACGGGTCCGGCCTTTTCTACGGCTTCCCAGAATATTCCCGCCCAGAGAATATCCTCGCGCAGGCTGCTGTTATTGTTACATACGGCTTGTTACATGCGGCATGAACCCATGGAAAAGTTACCGCCGGCGCCAAGCATATAGGCTTCTCGATTGATGCGAACGCGACGAGACCGCGCCCAAGAGAGCGCCAAGGCAGAGGAGGCGGCAAGATGATCGCGCTCACCTGGTTCGTCATCACGATGACTGCCGCCGGGGTCTACAATGGCCCCATCCCCGAAACCACCCAGTTCAACACACTGGCCGAGTGCCAGTCTTTCGGCCAACGCATGACGCCCAGGCTCCAGGATTGGGTGCGCGGCATGCTCCGTGCGGATTGGGATCACAAGGTTCAGGTCCGGTTCGAGTGCCGGGCTGGCCAAAGGGCGCTCTGACCTTCGCCCGGGTGGCTAGGGAAGGATGCCCCGGTTTCTCTCCCGCTCGAACCCTGGCGCCGCTTCCACGGGCCGTGGCGCGGCTCATCCTCCCCGCGAGCGCGGCGCCCGACGGTTATCGAGGCGAAGCAGCAAGGAGGAATCCAGGCCTCGCCGGGGGTGAGCGGCCCCTCTAGGGCTGGAGGGACGGGTGAAACTTGACGCTGCTCAGCAGCCTCTCGAAGATCGGCTCCTGCTGGAACCTTTCGTTGGGGTGCATGGCCTGGCCGAACATGATGCCCACGCGCCGAGGGCCCTCCTTGTAGGGCACGGTGAACTGGCAGAAGACGTTGTGATGGGGGACGCCTCTTCCGCTGGTCACCGTGACATGGAGGCAGGAGAAGCGATCGACCATCCGTGTCCTCTTGCTCTGGACCGTCACGCCGCCCCCGCCGAACGTATGGTTGGCGTCATCCTGCAGGGAGCCCTTGGGCGCGGCGAGGACAATGTAGATCGAACCCCGGCTGATGCCCGCCGGGGAGGCAATCACCACATCCTCGTTCTGCCTCTCCCGCACCACCGACCACGTCATGGGCATCTGAAAACTGTAGAACTTGGAGTTCGACTCGTAGACGTTCTGCGCGGAAGCATCCGCCGTGGGAAGCAAAAACGCGAGCACCAAACCACCCCAGAACCAGCGCATCGGACGCCCTCCCCTTCATGCGCGCCATGCCGCGTTGAGCGGGAATCATACACCCGGCCCGGAAAAGGCTCCAAAATCCGTGCGATCGGGAGGTCAACCCTGGCGTGGACGAAAGTTCCCGGTTTCCGCCATAATCGGGCCGGGATTCGCCCCCTTAGCTCAGCAGGATAGAGCAACGGATTCCTAATCCGTAGGCCGCGTGTTCGAATCACGCAGGGGGCACCATTTTCGCCGGCTTTTTCCGCCTGAAATATAAATTGCAATATTCCTGGAAGGGTGTTACCTTGTTTACGTTATCCCGCAGGCAAGGTGCAGGCGGGGAGTCCACGGGCGGCGTGCAGGGCGTCCTTGGGGGCGCGGCGCTGCCCAATTTGTTTCAGGAGAAGAGTGTGACACAAGGTACAGTGAAGTGGTTCAACGACGCCAAGGGCTTCGGCTTCATCACCCGCGAGGACGGGGACGACGTGTTCGTCCACTTCTCCGCCATCCAGGGCGAGGGCTTCAAGTCCCTCCAGGAGGGCGACCGGGTGGAGTTCGATGTCGCCAGCGGCCCCAAGGGCCCGCAGGCGGCGAACGTGCGGAGAGCCCAGGCCTAGGCCGGCAAGCTCCTTCACGAAGCCAAAACCGGCGGCCGGGAAACCGGCCGCCGGTTTTTTTCGTCCACCCGCCGGCCGCCGGGGCTCAGAACTGGAGCAGCGAGGTGATGGGGTAGCGGCCCAGGCGCTCGCGGGCCTTGAGGAAGGCCAGCTCGATGAAGAAGGCCATTCCCACGACCTCCCCCCCCATCTTCTCGACGAGGGTGGCGCAGGCCTCGGCCGTCCCGCCGGTGGCCAAAAGATCGTCCGCCACGAGGACTTTCATGCCGGGCCGGATGGCGTCCCGGTGGATCTCGAGGGCGTCGGTGCCGTACTCGAGCTGGTAGCTGATCTTCTCCTTCTCCCATGGGAGCTTGCCCGGCTTGCGGACGAGGACAAAGCCCGCCCCCAGCTTGTAGGCGAGGGGCGAGGCGATGATGAAGCCCCGCGCCTCGGCGCCCACGACCACCTGGACGCCTTTTCCCACGAACTGGTCGGAGAGGAGATCCACCGCCATCTGGAACGTGCGCGGATTCTGGAGGAGCGGGGTGATGTCCTTGAAGACGATCCCCTTCTTCGGGAAATCGGGGACGTCGCGGATGTGGCGCAACAATTCCTGGATGGGGTCCATCTCTTCCTCCCGGCCGGCTCTCGAACCATCAGGGCAGGTACGATAACGGATCCTGGGGCACCGTGCGATGCCGGATCTCGAAATGAAGCTGGGCCTGGTCCACGTTGCCCGTCCGCCCGACGCGGGCGATGAGGCGGCCTCCCTCGACGACGTCGCCCTTCCGCACTAGGTTCTCGGCGTTATGGGCGTAGATGGAATGATACTCCCCCTCCCCATGGCGGATGATGATGGTCCGCCCGAAGCCGCCCGGGCCCCAGTCGCTGAAGATCACCTGCCCCGCCGCCGCCGCCCGCACGGGAGCGTCCGCCCGGGCGGAGATCACGATGCCGTCGTACTTCATCCCGTTCCGGCTTCCGAAGCGGTGGCGGAGCTTCCCCTGCACCGGCCAGGAAAACCGCAACCCGCCCCGGCCGGCGTTCACGCCTCCTCTTGAGGCCGGCTCCTCGGCCTGGGCCCACCGCGGCCGCTCCTTCGGGGGCGGCGGCCCCCCGTGCACCGGCACCGCAAGCGTCCGCTGCGCGCGGGGGATGAAGAGCCGCGCGCCCGCCCTCAGCCGGTCCGGGTTCGGGATGCCGTTCAGGACGGCGATTTCCTCCACGTCCACTCCATAGGTTCTCGAGATGCGCCAGAGGGTCTGGCCCGGCTCGACGACGTGATAGACGCCCTGCCTGCGGCCGTCCGATGCCGCCCGCCGGTAATCATGGAACTGCCCCCCGCACCCGGCCAGGCTTGCGGCGAAGAGCAAAACCGCTCCCTTCCATGACCGGGCCCGAAGCCACCCGATGAAATCCAAACAGGTTGCGCGGCAACCTTTTAGAACCGAAGGAGCCCTCTGTACAGGCTCCGCCTCCCCTCTCCCCGTCTTTTCGGGTCCCCGAACCGACAGGCCGGTTCGGGAGGAGAGAGAGGGGACGGGGGTGAGGGAAACATCCAGCGGCGCAGCTAAATTCTCCCTCACCCCGGCCCTCTCCCAAAGGGAGAGGGCGAAGTGGCACATCCACCCAAGCGGGAGGAACGCCCACCTAGCCATGGAGCGCCAGCCTCACCGCTTCCTCGGGGGTGTCCGCCGCGAGGACACCGCGCGGATTCTCGCGGCAGCCGAGCGCCACCACCCGCCGCCCGAGCTTCAGGCCCAGGGCCATCTCCGAGAGAGTTCCGTAAGCCCCTTCGAGGGCAATCAGGGCGGTGGCCGTGGCCGCGATGATGGCGTTCCGCGCATGGCCCATCCCGGTGCAGATGGCGAGGTCGATGTGGGGATTGGCCGCGGCCGGGTCGTATCCGGGGAGGATGCCGAGGGTGAGGCCGCCGCCCTCCTTCGCGCCTCGGGCGGCGGCCTCCATCACCCCGCCCAGCCCGCCGCACACGAGGATGGCACCCTCGCGGGCGATGAGGCGGCCCACTTCTCCGGCCATGCGCAGGACGGAGGGCGATGAGACGGAATCGCCGATGACAGCGATCAGGGGCTTCACGCGCCGGCATTCCCGGGGGCGGAGGAAATGCGGTGGGCGGGCGGGGACCCGGAATGAAAACGCAACGTAACGTATTTTCAACACTTCCGCCGCGGGGTCAAGCCCCCGGTTGTGGGTCATCTGGCGGTTTGGGGGTCATTCCGGAGCCCTTCGCTTGCGCCCATGGCAAGCTCCGCGGGGAATCTTCGTGCACGGCGGGCTCCCTCGGAACGACACCCGCTCGCGCTCGTCACGCGAACTGGCCTGCCGCTCAATGCTCGATTCGTGCGCAGCGCGATCGGCGCTTCCGCACAGCACGCGAGACAGCTGCCCTCTATAAACAGCGGAGAGATATCTGCCGCGCTCCGAGCGCAATCGGAAGCGCCCCAAAAAGCGGCGGAAAGGTTTCGTTCATTGGCGAGCAACATAGGAAACCTTGCCATTACGTTGCCACCAGGTTCCTCTGAGGCTGGCGTGATTTTTTCGGTGTCTCTCTGCTATCCAGCCGTTTGGGCGATTGGCTACAATGAAACGCCGCCTCGGCATTTCTTGCGGAGGCGGACAGCTCATTCTCTCCGAAACCGGCTTCAAAATTTCTATCCCCCCACCGATGGCGTGTAGAGCGCGCCCATTCGCTGGCGAACCCGGCAGGGAGCATGCCCCCCCCGGAGGGACTCCATCCCTCCGCCTGGCCGCGGATCGGATGTACTCCCTCCTCTTCCCGGACATGAGAGAGGATGAGGGACCGCTGGCCCGGCTCCCGGATGCAAAGAGTCGCGGAGAGGAATGCGCAATCCGGCGCTCAATGAGGAAAAATGAAAACCATTAAAGGACGGAAGAAGGAAGATCCGGATCTAGAAAGCGGCGTCGGGATTCTCTCTCGTAAAAGCGGCGCGCTCAGGGTTGAGGCCGTCACCGATTACGAGACGTTTCTCCAACTGAGGCAGGCGTGGGGCCGGCTGGAGAAAGAGTCTGGACTGGACCATCCGTTCTTGACCTTCGAGTGGATTCAAACCTGGTGGGAGTGCTTTGGCGCCGGGAAGGAGCTTCACGTCCTCCTCGTGAAGGAAAAGGATAGGCTGAGGGCCATCGCGCCGCTGATGCGGAGCACGGTGAAGAGGTACGGCATTCCCGTGCAGCGGCTCGGCTTCCTCTACAATCCCCACACCCCGCGGTGCGATTTCCTGGCGGCGAAAGGCGCGAACGGGATCTGGCGGGCCGTCTGGCAATACCTGCGGGGCAACCAAGACATGTGGGACGTGCTGGAGCTCTGCCAGCTTCCGCCTGAAAGCGAGGCCCTGCCGGAAATACGGAACCAGGCCGGCTCGGATGAATTCCTCTCCGGGACCTGGGGGGGGGAGAAATCTCCCTATCTGCCCATCGGGACGAGGAACGGCTATCCGGAAGGGCCGAGCAGGAAGGAAGAGAAAAGGCTGCGGAATTGCTTCAACCGGGTCCGCAGGCTGGGCGAGCCGGAGCTCGAAATCATCCCGGGCGGAGAGAATATGGGAAAGGCGCTGGAAGACGGCTTTCAGATCGAGGCGGCGGCCTGGAAGGGAAAAGCCGGCACCGCCATCTCCTCCGACCCCGCGGTGTGCCTCTTCTACCGAAAGCTGGCAGAGCGGGCGGCCGGGAAAGGATGGCTCCGTCTTCACTTCCTGTCCGTCGCGCAGCGCAGAATCGCCTTTGGATACTCCCTCTGCTACAGAGGCAAGCTCTACCTGCTCAAGCCTGGATATGACCCCGCCTACGCCAGCTGCTCTCCCTCCATGCTGCTCGTTTCACTGACCCTTCGGAATGCCTTGGCGGAGGGGATCGAGGAGTACGACATGCTCGGCACGGACGATGAGTGGAAGCTCAAGTGGACGAACAAGCTGCGGCCTCACACGTGGCTGTTCGTCTACCCGAGGACCCCGCGAGGCGTCCTTCTCCACAGGCTCAAATTCGGGCTGATCCCCCGAATCCGGGAATTCGTCTCGAGAATCGCCTTCACCACGGGCCGGGGTTCATCTGGACCGCCCAACTAAGAGCACGAAGACGGTGGCGATCGAACAAGCAAAAAGAAACGCGGGGAGGCATGACTGGCGCGGCTGGTACTTGAATTTCCTCAACCAGCCGCTGGCGCAGCGGTCGAGAGGCTTCCATGCCATCTCGGAAGGAGAGATGGCCATGACCGCGGAATTGATCGCCTCTTTCCTCGATTTGGATCCGAGCGCGGACATCGTCCTGGACGTCGGCTGCGACAGCGCAGTCGTCAGCCGTTTTGTCGCACGCCGCTGCCGGCGCTTCGCGGGAGTGAATTTCATACCCGCGATGCTGATCGAGGCCGACCGGCAGAACGCCGCCGCCTCCCGCTATCCGGCATGGTTCGCGGCGGCGGACGGCCGCCTCCTCCCCTTCCCGGCGGGCGTCTTTAGCAAGGCCTACTGCTCCGACATGATGCACACGCTTCCGAATCACGAGGACGCGCTGAAGCTGATCCGGGAATTGCTCCGGGTGTGCCGGCCCGGGGGCGAAGCGCTTGTTACGAGCATCCCCGACGTCCATAAGAAGTTTCAGGGAAAATTGCTGGCTTTGCGGAGGGCGAGGTGGAATGAGAAGTGGAGGGTCATGCTTCATCTCCTGATCCCGCGGCCCGCGATACGCATCATGCGCCGGCTCTTTCGGCTAAAACCCCGGTATGATCTGGAATATTTGGAATTCGATCTTGATAAAATGAAAAAGCAGCTGGATGCGGAAGGTCTGCGATGCGATATCCTTGATTTTCCAACGGATTATTGGAGCGAGGATTACCGCCTCACGCGCTCCAATCTTCTCATCCGCATCCCACCCGATTCGGCTGGTCGCACGCCCGCCCCCCGTTCAAACCCTCCGAGATTCGTGCCGCCCCCGCCTGCGCCAAAAGAAACTTTGTTCTAACCAAATTGAAATGTTAATGTAACTTACGAAAAAATATTTTTAACACACTGATACACTTTCGATATTTTTCTGCTATATCGGCGTTTTTTGTTCATGTAAAATAAAATTGCCGCCAAAGTTAGCTCATTCTCATTCAAGGGCGGTGTGGTGTCCATCAATCCTGCTGGCGATCACAATCCCAAAAACCTGGCTCACGCGGTGGCGGGCATCCAGGGCGCCATATGGCATCATTCAGCGCTTTCCGCTCCGGCCGTACGCGAGGCGCATCCCGCGGGAAACCGTGCGGCCCATTCCGGGAAAGAGCACGAGGGCGCGAGGAATGCCGGAAGCCCATTCTCCACCGCGGGCAGAGTCTCCTCCTGCACTGTCGAGCTCGTCTCCGATTACGAGACGCTCCTCCGGTTGAAGCCGGCCTGGGACCGGCTGGCGGAGGAGTCGGACGTGAGCCACCCTTTCTTGACTTTCGAGTGGGTCCAGACCTGGTGGGAATGCTTTGGCGAGGGGAAGGAGCTTCATATCCTCCTCGTGAAGAATAACGGGAAGCTAAAGGCCATCGCGCCCCTGATGCGCAGCACGGAGAAGAAGTACGGCGTATCCGTGCGGCAGCTCGGCCTCATCTACAACCCCCACACCCCCCGGTGCGACTTCCTTGTGGCGAGGGATGCGAAGGGCGTCTATCCGGCGGTTTGGCGGCACCTCTGGAGCCACAGGAGCGAGTGGGATGTGCTGGCACTCTGCCAGCTTCCGTCCGATTCAAGGACGCTCCTGAAGTTCCGGAGATATGCCTCCGCGGGGCGGTTCCCGGCGGGAATCTGGGAGGGGGAAAAGTCCCCCTACCTGCTCATCGGGACCCCGAACGGTTATCCGGACGGAACCTGCCGGAAAGAAGAGAAAAACCTGAAGAATCGATTCAACCGGCTTCAAAAGCTGGGGCAGCCGGATCTCGAGGTGATTACTCAGGCGGATGCAACTCTCAACGACGGCCTGCGGCTCGAGGCGGCGGCCTGGAAGGCGGGGAGCGGGACCGCGATAGTCTCCGATCCGGCGGTTTGCGCTTTTTACAGCAAGCTGGCCGAGCGGGCCGCGCTTCGGGGATGGTTGCGCCTTTATTTCCTGAGCGTCAGGAACCGCCGCATCGCCTTCACCTACTCGCTTTGCTACAAGCAAAGACTTTTTTTGCTCAAGCCGGGTTACGATCCGGACTGCGCGCAATACGCGCCTTCCAGGCTGCTTCTTTCGTTGACGCTGCGGAATGCCCTGGCCCGGGATATCACCGAATATGATCTGCTCGGCTCGGATGACGAGTGGAAGCTGAAATGGACGAACGAGGTGCGGCCGCATTCATGGCTGTTCATCTACCCGAGGACCCCGCGGGGGTTTCTGCTCCACGGGCTGAAATTCGGGCTCCTTCGCCGAATTTGCAAAATGCCTTCTGCATTTTTCTAGAAAGCCGAAGCCTGCTGAACGGAGGAGCCGGGCTCAGGCCGGCGCTCCCGGCCTTCGCAACAGCGGCATCTCCATCCATCTTCCCTCCGCGGCGCTGCGCTGGCAGGCCTCGGCGAGCTGGACATCTCGAATCCCGCCTGCGAGATCCGCGTAAAAGGGCTCGCCGGCCGCCACATGCCGGATAAAGCCCTCCCAGCCGAAGCGGTAGGGATTCTTGTAAGGCTCAGAGCCCTGAACCTCCTGCCAGCCCTCGCGGTAGTCCACGTTGACGTTCATGGTATCGGCGTCCCGGCCCATGAGGAAGCCGCGGATGGCGGGCGTATCCCGCGCCGGCTGCTTCCAGCACCGGCGCAGGCCGGCCACGGCCGAACCTCCGGTCCCGTCGATCTGAAAGGCGACAAGGTCGTCGCGCCGCACCCGCGTGGACCAGGAGGCAAGGATCGCGCCCCGGGCGCCGCTCTCCATCTCGAGCAGCGTGTGCGCATTGTCCTCGACGTCGACGCCGAAGCGATCCCCCGACTCATCCGCCCGGACCGTCTGGCCGGTCCACGCCATGGCGGCGACCCGCTTGATCGGCCCGAGCATTCCCTCGACGATGTAGCGCCAGTGCGGGTGCATGTCCGAGATCAGCCCTCCGCCGCTGGATTTCCTGTAATTCCAGCTCGGCCGCTGCGACGGCGCCGCGACACCATCGAACACCCACCAGCCGAACTCGATGCGGAATCCGATAATGCGCCCGAAGAAACCGCTGTCCACGAGCCGGTGCAGCTTGCGGAAGCCCGGCAGGAACAGCTTGTCCTCGACGGCACCGTGCTTGAGGCCCCTCGCCTCGGCAGCCCGCAGGAGCGCCAATCCGTCCTCGGCCGTGGGAGCCACCGGCTTCTCGGCGTAGATGTGCTTTCCCGCCTCGATGGCCCGCTTGAGAAGGCCGAACCGCAGATGGGTCGCGGCCGCGTCGAAGAAAACAGGATATTCCGGATTGCGCAGCGCGGCGTCCAGATCGGTCGTCCAGTCGAGGCCGCCGTTTTCCGCCGCGACCGCCGCCAGGCGCTCCGCGTTGCGGCCGGCCAGAAGCGGCTTCGGCATGATCGTATCGCCGCCGGCGGGGAGGCCTCCCTCCGCCCGGATCGGCGCCAGCGAATTGCGCAGGTGCTGGAAAGAGCCGATGCCGCCCGTCGCGCCGTGCAGGATGATGCCGATCTCACGCGTGGCCATGTATCCGTCCCCTGTTCCCTGCTTGGGGCAAAAATATTCCCCCACGCGAAACCCGGGCATTCCCGGGCTGTGGGGGGATCGGGGGGGGAGGGACTTGAACCTCCGGCCTCCTGCGGCAGGAACAGGGAGAAGCTCCCGGCTCCGCCGCCTACTTCACCGCCGCGAACTGCGCTTTGAGAAAATCAAGAAGGTCCTTCGGATAGGATCAGGGTGGCGGCCCGGTCAAAATGACAACACGTGCTCCCCTCAAAAAACCGTGAGCTAGAAGGATGCACGGGTCTTTTTTTGGTCGGGGCGAGAGGATTTGAACCTCCGGCCTCCTGCTCCCGAAGCAGGCGCGCTACCAAGCTGCGCTACGCCCCGAAAAGCGATCTATTTCCCGCCCGGCTCGGGCCAGCCGTAGCGCCCGATGAGGCGGACAAAAACGCATGGAACGAGATCCTGGGAGCGGCGGAAGGTGCCGTCCCGCCCCCTCTCGATGCGGACGAGGACCTGCCCTTCCTCCCCGCCGAGCGGCATCACCAGCCGCCCCTCCGGGGCCAGCTGGTCCAGCCAGGGCTGGGGCGGCTCCACCGCGGAGGCCGCGGCGAGGATGGCGTCGAAGGGCGCCTCCTCGGGCCAGCCGTAGGTGCCGTCGGCGGTCCATAGGAGGAAGTTCGCGTATCCCGCCCGCTCGAGGCGCTCCCGCGCCGTCCGGGAAAGCTCGGGCACGCGCTCGATGGCCCGGACCTTGGCGGAAAGCTCCGCCAGAAGGGCCGTAACGTACCCCGATCCCGCGCCGATCTCAAGCACCTTCTCCTCCCCCCGGAGGCCAAGCGCCTGAAGGCTGGCGGCCACCATGTAAGGCTGAGAGATGGTCTGGCCGTACCCGATGGGAAGGGCCTTGTCGGTATAGGCTTCCTCCCGGAAGACGTCGGGGACGAAGAGATGCCGGGGCACGCGCCGCATCGCCTCGATGACGCGCGAATCGCGGATGCCGCGGGCGATGAGCTGGTTCTCGACCATGTCCTGCCGCGCGCGGCGGAACCGCTCCTCCTCGCGGCCCCAATGTGCCGCGGCCGATCCTTTCACTGGAGATTCCATTTCTCGAGTTCCCGCAAGGTGTCGTGATCCGTCATGTCCAGCCGGACGGGGGTGACCGAGATGGCCCGGTGGGCGATGGCGTCGAAATCCGTGTCGGGTTCCTCCACCCATTTCAGACCGCTTCCCCCGATCCAATAATACGCCCTGCCCCTCGGATCGATCTTTTCGACAATGGCATCGCCGTAAATCCGCTTTCCCTGGCGGGTCACCCGCACCCCCGAGCACTCCTCCCTCGGCACGTTCGGGACGTTCACGTTCAGGAGGACCCCCGGCATGAGCCTCCGCCGGAGCATCTCGGAGGCCATCTTGCAGGCGAATTCCGCCGCCAAATCGTACAGCATCGGGCGGCCAGGCTCATAGACGATCGAAAAGGCGGCCGCCCGCACCCCCAGCAGGGTGGCCTCCATGGCCGCAGCCACCGTGCCGGAGTAGGTGATGTCGTCGCCCAGATTCGCGCCCCGGTTGATGCCCGAGAGGATGATGTCCGGCCGCTCGTCCTTGAACAGGCCGTTCAACGCGAGGTTGATGCAGTCGGTGGGGGTGCCGTCCACGGCATACCACCCCTCCTCCAGGAGATCCACCCGGAGGGGCCGGTGGAGGTTGAGAGAGTGGCCGGCGGCGCTTTGCTCCCGGTCGGGAGCCACCACCGTCACTTTCCCCAGGGGCCGGACGGCCTCATGGAGCGCGCGCAGCCCCGGGGACGTGATGCCATCGTCGTTGGATAAAAGGATTCGGACCATGCAACCAGAGGGCGCAAAAGGGGCGAAAAGAGATGACAAGGACAAGTATATGGGCCCCTGCCAGGGAAGGTCAAACGGGGACGGCAGGCGCCAGGGAAAGGCTCAGGCGAAGATATCCAGTCCGTTGGGGGATTGAAGGGCGTTGGCCGCCCCCAACAGAATGAAGAGGCGCTTGTCCGCGATCTGTCCCGAAGAGACCAGCTGGTTCACTTCCGCGCGGGCGCTGGCGACCGCCCCGTAAATAAGGGGGGGCCGGATGCCCCGCACCACAGCCAAAACCAGGTTGGCGTCCGCCATCTCTCTCCTCCTCCATGAGGAGCCATCAATTATCCAAGCATCCTTGCTTGAATATGGCATTTCCCTCTTTTTATCGGCCGGTATCCCTAAAGGCATGAGTGAGATTTGGCAAATTGAGAAGAAAATCCGCGGGCGGGACGCAAAATCCGGCCGATTTTCCGCCTATCCTCGGGGGAAATCCTGCCCTTGCGCCCCATTTCCCTCCGGGCCACAATGGCACCCGCCAAACATTTCATCGAATTTCATCCGATATATCCAAGGGAGGCAGCATGGGCGAGTCCAACGGCAATTCGGCCCCCCAGGAGCCGACACGGCAGTTCCACTTCGAAACCCAAACCCTGCATGCTGGGCAGCGCCCCGATCCCACGACCGGCGCCCGCGCGGTCCCCATCTACCAGTCCACTTCCTTCGTCTTCGACAGCATTCAGCACGCGGCGGGCCTGTTCGCCCTCCAGGACTACGGCTACATCTACACCCGCATCGGGAACCCCACGAACAGCGCCTTCGAGGAGCGCATGGCCTCCCTCGAGGGCGGCGTCGGCGCCCTCGCGACCGCCTCGGGCCAGGCCGCGCAGTTCCTCGTCTTCTTCACCCTGATGGAGGCCGGCCAGGAGATCGTCGCCGCGTCCACCCTCTACGGCGGCACCTACACCCAGTTCGACGTCTCCTTCCGCCGCCTCGGATGGAACGTGAAGTTCGTGGACCCGCACAATCCCGACGATCTCCGCCGGGCCATCACAGACAACACCCGGGCCCTCTACTGCGAAACCATCGGGAACCCCATGTCCAACGTGGCCGACCTGGAGGTCTTCGCCGTGATTGCCCACGACGCGGGAATCCCCCTCGTGGTCGACAACACCTTTGCCAGCCCCTACCTCTGCCGCCCTATGGAATGGGGGGCGGACATCGTCGTCCATTCCGCCACCAAGTTCATCGGCGGCCACGGGACGAGCATCGGCGGCGTCATCGTGGATTCGGGCAAATTCAATTGGGCGAACGGAAAGTTTGACAGCATCGTCCAGCCCTCCCGCGGCTACCACGGGCTGAACTTCCATGAGACCTTCGGTGAACTCGGCTTCATCACCAAGGTCCGTGCGGAGGGCCTCCGGGACATGGGCCCCTGCATGAGCCCCTTCAACGCCTTCCTCTTCCTTCAGGGGCTGGAGACGCTCCCGCTGCGCGTCCAGCGCCACTGCGACAACGCCCAGAAGGTGGCCGAGTTCCTGGCGGCCGACAAACGCGTGAGCTTTGTGAATTACCCCGGCCTCCCGGGCAGCCCATACAAGAAGCTGGCGGACAAGTACCTCCCCAACGGAAAGGGCTCCGTCTTCTCGTTCGGGGTGAAGGGCGGGTACGAGGCGGGGGTGAAGCTGGTCGAATCGCTTCAACTTCACAGCCATCTGGCCAACGTCGGGGACGCCAAGAGCCTCATCATCCATCCCGCCTCCACGACGCACTCTCAGTTGACCGAGGAAGACATGAAGGCCGGCTTCATCACGCCCGACCTCATCCGGATCTCGGTGGGTCTGGAGAACCTGGACGACATCCTGTGGGATCTGGACCAGGCTCTCGGCGCGGCGGCGAAGGCGGCGGTCTAGCCCGCCCCTAAGGAAGGAAGATTGATGCCGAGCCATGAATTCCAGGACCCCCGCATCATCCGGAACATCCTCCGGATGCGGCGGATCGCCATGGTAGGCCTTTCCGGCAACACCATCCGTCCCAGCTATTTCGTGGGGTACTACCTCAAGCGGATGGGCTTCGAGGTCATCCCAGTCAACCCGCGCTACGAGGAGATTCTGGGGCTGCGCTGCCACCCGAGCCTTTCCGCCATCCCTCAGCCCCCCGAGGTGGTGGACGTCTTCCGCAAGCCCGAGGAAATCCCCGAGGTTGTGGATGAGGCCATCGCCGTGGGCGCCAAGGCACTGTGGCTCCAGTTCGGCGTCATCAATGAGCCCGAGGCCCGGCGGGCGCGGGAGGCGGGCCTCAGCGTGGTCATGGACCGGTGCATGAAGATTGAGCACGGGCGCTGGCGGGGGAGTCTCCAGTGGGCCGGAATTCGCACGGGGGTGATCACATCGCGAAAAGAACCCCTGATCTGAGGGCGATCCGGGTGGTCAGGGGGGTAAAAAAACACCCCTCCCTCAGAAAAAACCTGATTTCTTTGTTGCGAAAACTACTCAACCTCTTGTAAATTCACTGAAAGCGGCGCCGCCTCGCATTGGGCTGTCTTTTAGATTCGTCGCCTTTTCGAGGAAAAGATGCAAAAGCGCGGCTTCCCGTGCGGGCGCGTTCTGGCGTTCGCGCTCCCGGCAATCCTCTTCCTGGCCGCCCCCTCTTTCGGCGCACCGCTGCACACCTTGGATTCCATCCGCATCGTCCCGCTGGCGGGGGCTCCCCGCACAGCCAAGGGAAAAATCTCCCTACAACCTTCCCAAGGGGAGATCTATGCGTTGCCGGGTGGCGGATGGGTCGAGACGGGCCCGCAGGACCGCGTCCTGATTTGGCTGCAGAGCCAGCCGGGCTGCCAATTCCTCCTCGAGCCCGAGAGCCGCTTGGTTCTCCATCCTGGACGCCGGGCGGACGCGCCGGAATATGTCGTCGCCAAACTGGAAAGGGGCGTGTTGCGCGTCCCCAGCGAGGGGTGCCGGACCGCCCTCGAAGTGACCACCTCCGTAGGCCGCCTGCTGAGCCACGGCGCCCGGTTCTCAGTGAAGGCCACCGACGGCTGGATTTCCGTCTTTCATCAAGCGGGCAATCTGCAACTCATCTTCCAGGACCAGACCGTCCCCCTGCGGACCTCGACCGTCACCACCATCTCCAGCACCGGCAGCCACCGGATCACTTCCTTCACGGAAGCGGACAAAGAGCCGGCCCCGGCCAATCTCCTGCCCCGGCGCCCCTCCCGGGGGGAATCTCCCGCCGTGCCGAACGTCTCCCCGGTTTCGGCGTCCGGAAGGCCTTGACGGCACCCGCCCCTTAGCATTAGTAATTAGCCCCCTGCGGTTGCACCATCGGTCGGGGCGTAGCGCAGCCTGGTAGCGCACCTGCTTGGGGTGCAGGGGGTCGGAGGTTCAAATCCTCTCGCCCCGACCATCCTATATCGCTCTCCGGGAAGAGGCCCTCCCCGTGCGAATCCGCCTCGCCCTTGCCTTGGTTCTCGCCATCCTCCCTGCCTCCGCTCCGGCCCAGGAACGGCGGGAGGGGGACCCGGGCCGGGTGGAATTTTTCACCCCCGGCTCCCGCCGCGCCGGCTACGCCGTCATCGACCCATCTTCGGGACGAATGGACTTCTACGACAGCCAATCCCGCCGCACCGGCTACGGAAAAATCGAAAACGGCCGCATCGAGCGCTTCGACCTCCGCTCCCGCCGCATTGGACAGGGAAAAACCCGTTGAGCCTGGCCCTGACGCCGGAGCAACAGTTCGACGCTGCCTTCGCCTCCGCGTTCGAGGACCGCAAGGAGCTCTTTCGTTTCCTGGGAGGCGTGACCGAGGAACAGGCGCGCTGGAAGCCGCCAGAGGGGGAATGGTCCGTTTTGGAGGGCCTGGAGCACGTCCTGCTCACCGACGCGTTCTTCCAGTCCGCCATGCTTGAGGCGCTCAAGGAGGCCGGCGCCTCCGGCCGGTGGGACAACTCCGTCCCCGGCGCGTTCAAGATGACGCTGGAGGCGCTCCGGCGGCGGGAGCAGGGGCACGTGGATGCCCCCCCCCCCCGCTCCACCCCAAGGGACGGACCGGCTTGCGAGCGATGACAGGGGAGCTGATGCCCGGCCGGGAAGCGGTGCGGGAGGCGCTTCTCGCGTGGCGCGGCCGGGACCTCAGCCGCCTCGTGGTCCCCTCCCCCCGCTATGGGGCGCTCAACGCCTACGAGCGGATCATCTATTCGGGCATCCATGACGCGCTCCACCAGGAACAGATGGAGCGCGTGACCCGCCAGCCCGGCTTCCCCGGCCGCTAAATCTGCCTCACCTAAAAACGCAGGGGCGGCCGGCCACCCCTGCGAATTCCCTGCATCGCGACAGATACGAACAACCGCCCTACGAGGCGCTCTCCGGCTTCTTGATCCAATCATCCACCTTCGCCGGGAGCTTCTTCTCGACGAGATCCCGCCTCACCTTCAGGATGCGGGGGTCCTCCCCCACCTGGACGAACAGATGCTCCCTCGTGCCCTTCCCGGCGAACGTGATGGGCCCCCAGGTCTTCCCCTTCGCGTCCACGACGCTGATCCGCGCCAAGAAATTCTTGAAATCCGCCTCGCCGCCGGGAGCCGCCTCGCCCTGGGACTCGATTTCGTCCACGATGCCGAGGAATTCGCCGATGCGGCCCTGGTCCGGCTCCTTTCCGGCCGTCTTCTCCATCCGCCACTCCTCGCCCGCCCGGCGGACCGCCACCGACTGCCCGCCCGGGAACGAAGCCTCGATGCGCGCCACATCCTTCAGCTCATCGACCCGCACCAGGCGCCGGTCGCTCAGGTAGAAGCCCGTCTTGAAAATCTTCTCGACATCCTTTCCGCCGAACGCGAAGAGCCGCTTTTCGCCCTCCACCCGGCCGTAGGCCTTGCCATCCCTTAAGGGGCCCAGGATGAAGCTCTTCCGCTCCTCGGGGCCGTCCTTCTTCGGCTTGAGCCAGACCGTCGCCCGGCGGATGGCTTTCGGGCCGTCGAGCCCGTATTTGGAAAGGTCCCCGCCCGGCTCGTCCACGAACTCCACGGCGTTCGCCCACTTGATGTCCCACATCACGTCGTCGATGTGCTTGTGGCGCCCCTCCAGCTTGGCTTCCTTCCCGCCGGCGGGAGTGAGGGCGATCTCCCATTTCCTCTTTTCGAGCCTACGGATGTCCACCGTCTCCTCCGGCTTCTCGAGACGGATCCGGGTGACGTGGTCCACGTCGTAGTCCACCATCACCTTGCGCCGGACCTTGAAGGGCGTGGCCGGGAGATCTTCGCGCACCTTCTCGGCGACCATGAAGACCGGCCCGCCCGAGAGGCGGCGCCCGTAGTAGTAGGTCTTCTGGACCTTCTTCCCCTTCTCTTCCTCCTCGACCTTCTTGGGCGCGCCCAGGAGGAAACCCTCGGCCGGCTTGCCCTTAGGCTCCGTGTAGAGCTGGACCACGAGGCCCGCCGGTGCGAGCCCGTACTGGGCGAGGTCCTTCGGGTCCTCCTCGACGAAGCTGTGCACCTTCTCCCAGCGCAGGGTGGTGGCGATGCCCTCGGTCTCGACGGAGTCGGCGCGATCCTGGACGGGAGAAGTCATCTCCCACGAGTCCTTAGCCTTGCGGACCAGCGTGAACGAGGCCTTGCCCTGGGGCTCGACGACGATCTTCTGTATCTTTTCCGTGTCGAGATTGACGATGCTCCGGTCCCGGAGGCTGAAGACCTTGTAGTTGAAGGCGCTGTAATCGTTCAGCGGCAGGGTGAAGACGCCGCCGTCCTTGACCGAGGCGTAGCGGAATTCCTTGGTGGGGGTGAGGTCCCCGATGCTCAGCACGATGTCGTCCTGCCCCTTGATGCCGAAGGTGAGCTTCAGGTAGGGCTCCTTCAGGCCGAACTCGGCGGAATCGGGGGCCTTGGGGATCCGCCTCTCCTCCTTCATCCCGGCGGCCACCTTGAGCATGCGCTCCATCGCCTCCTCGTCCACGGCCGCGTCCACGGGCTTGACGAAGCGCCAACCCTTCTCCGTCCGGATGATCTGGTAGGGCTCGTCCTTCCGGTCCACCGAAACGCGCATCAGGTTCTTCGCATCGATGCCCTTGAGCACCTTCAGGCGGAGCTCCTCGCGTTCCTTCTTCTCCGAGGCCCATTTCACGTCGTAGAGGTAGTAGGCCCCGCCCGCGATCGCCAAAACCAGCAATAGGATGAGATTTTTCCGCGGATTCACCGTAGCTGCCTTCTCCGAACGTAAACGGCGGCACCGGCCAAAAGGATGAACAGAGGGAGCGTCCACACCGTCAGCAGCCGGACGAACATGCCTTCGCCCTCTCCGACGAAGAGCGGCTCGCCGATCCGGCGCTTGGCCGCGATGGAGATGAGTTCCTGCTCGCCCCCGAGCCAGTTGACGGCGTTGAGCACGAGGTTACCGTTGCCCTGCGCGCCGATGAAGGCGTCGCTGGCCACGTCGGCGTCGCCGAAGACGGCGATCTTCGCCTCCTTGGGTTTGGCGTCCTTGCCCGGAGCGGGCTTGGCCTCCGGGGCGCCTTCCTTCTTGTCCCCGGCGGCGTAAGCGTCCAGGGAGACGGTGACGGCCGTGACGATGGGGATCGGGCCGTCCTTCTTCTCCTTGGGATCGAAGACCAGCTTGTTGTCCTGCACGCCGAGGCGGGGGACGGTGAAGCTGCCGGGGCCGGTCTTCACCAGCTCCTCGGCCTGGATGCCCCGCTTGGGGTCGGCCTTTCCCGCGACCTTCCGGGCCGTGGGGAAAACCGTGGCCAGGCCCCGGAGCTGATTCGTGACCGGATGAACCCCGTAGTCGGCGGCGAACGGCGTCAGCTCGTTCCCGCCGGCGAGGGCGAAGCGCACCGCCTGGGGATCGAGGACGATGGATTCGGGTATCTCGAACCCGTACCGCTCGAGCAGACCGATGAGCCGCCCGCGGGGGGTGTCGGGCTCGAGGAAGACGAGCAGCCTGCCCCCGCGTTTCAAGAAGCCGTCCAGCGCCTGGGCTTCGGCCTCCTCGATGTCCTTCTTGGGAGCGGCGATGACGACGAAGTTGGCGTCCTCGGGCACCCCTTTCTCCCCCTGCCGCAGCAGCAAGAGGTCGTCCAGCCGGTAGTTGTCGTCCCGCATCCCGGTGGCGAGGGTGGAGAGCACCTCGCGGCCTGTCCCGGAGTAGGGCCGCTCGCCGTGGCCGGTGAGGAAGTAGACCTTCTTCTGCTCGGTCTGGATGGTCTTAAGGATGGCGTTGGCGATGGCGTTCTCGGAGAGGTCGTAGATCTTCTCCGAACGGAAGGTCTTCTTCTCCTCCTGGGCTTCCTTCTCCCCGGGCTTGGCCGCCGGAGGGGCGGCGGCGGGGGTGGATGGCGTGGCGGCCTTTGGCTCCTGCGCCTCCTTTTTCCCCGCCGCGGCGCCGTCCTTGGCCCCGTCCGCGAGAGGATGCACCACCACGATGGTGCCATAGGCGTCCACGTCGTAGCGCTTGGCCAGGCGCGGGTTGGCGTCCAGATCCACGAAGCGGTAGGTCACCTGCTTCGACTGGTTGGCGTACTGCTGGAGGATGTCCTCCACCTGGGTGCGCTCGAGGGTCCGCACGAAGGCGATAAACTCGACGCGCTGCTTCTCGCGGTCGAGGCGATCAAGAAGCTGGACCGTCTTCGGCGAGAGGCTGAAGAAATTGCCCGGCGTCATGTCCCACCGCTTGTAGTGCTTCACCGAGAAGAGCTCGACCACCGACAGGATGCCGGCCACGATGACCACCATCGCCGCCACCTGGATGCCCGTCCGGGTGGAGCGGTGCCGCATTCCGCCCCTCAGCTCGCCCCGGGAGGCCCAGAGCGCGTAGCCCAGGAGGAGCGCCCCCACCCCGGCCGCCGCGTACGTCCAGTAGGGGACGCCGGAGAACCGGTCCCCGGAGAAATAGCCGAGCACCGCCACCACAAGGAGGGCCGCCGCGGCGATGAACAGGTACAGGTTTCTGTTTTGCACGTCTTCATGCCCTCCAGCGGTAGTACTCGAGCGACCGCATCGCCAGGAACAGGCAGAGAATGTTGACGTTCAGCAGGAAGATCACGTCGCGCGTGTCGATGATGCCGCGGATGGCGTTCCTCAGGTGCAGGCCGATGGACAGGTGGCGCAGCACCGCCGCCAGGACGGGCCCGGCCGACGCCGCGAGGAAGTCCATGATGAAGCTCATCAGCAGAATCATGAAGGCCGCCGTGGCGGCGATGATCTGGTTCGAGGTCCACGAGCTCGCCATCACCCCCACCGACAGGAAAGCGCTTCCCAGCAGCAACATCCCCAGGTAGGCGGCAGCCACGACCGGCCATTCCACCGTGGCATGCAGGCTCACGATGGCCGGATAAACCAGGGTGATCGCCAGCATCATGGCGTAGAGCAGGAGGACCGAGAGGAATTTCCCGGCCAGCAGGTGGCCATCGCGCAGCGGATAGGTCAGGAGCAGCTCGATGGTCCCCAGCTTCTTCTCCTCGCTGAAGAGCCGCATCGTCAGGATGGGCGTCAGGAAGAGGAGCACCACGCTCACGCTCGCGAAGACGGGCTCGAGCACCGCCGACGTGGGTGTGATGTTCATCTGCGCCGCCGCCTGCGGGTTGCGGGCGAGCTGCATCGAGATGAGGACATAGTTGAAGAACGAACCCGAGAAGAAGATGCCCATGAGGAAGGTCCAGGCGCCGAGGACCACGTAGGCGATGGGCGAGAAGAAGAAGGAGGCCAGCTCCCGCCTGCAGATTAGCCAGACGTTACGCACGGGCGCTCTCCTTATCCACCTTCGGCTCCACCTTATGCTCGCCGCTCACGATGCGGACGAAGAGATCCTCCAGCGTGAGGCGCTCTCGGCGCAGCTCGGTGAGCCGGCCCGACGCCGCCGGGACGGCCTGGGCCAAGTCCGGCCGGACTTCCCGGCCCTGCTCGGCCCTCACTTCGAAATGAACTTCCCCGTTCGATGCGCCGAGGCTGCTCACCTGCCGGACGCCGGGCACCGCGGCCAGCTTGGCCCGGAGCGCCTCGGCGCTCCCGATCGCCGACACGCGGAGGATGTCCTCCTTCTGGACGCCTGTCGCCAGGGCGTCGATGGGCCCCTCGGCGGCGACGCGGCCTTGATGGATGACCACCACCCGGTCGCACACCATGCTCACCTCGGGGAGGATATGGGTGCTGAGGACGATGGTTCGGCTTCCCTTGAGGGAACGGATGAGGTTCCGGATTTCGATGATCTGGGCCGGGTCGAGGCCCGAGGTGGGCTCGTCCAGGATGAGGACGGGCGGGTCGTTCACCAGCGACTGAGCCAGGCCCACCCGCTGCCGGTATCCCTTCGAGAGATGGCCGATGATGCGGGAAGCCACGTTCCCCAGGCCGCAGCTGTCGACGACCCGGGCGACCGCCTCGCCGCGGGCGCGGCCGCTCACCCCCTTCAAGGCGGCCATGTGATGCAGATACGCCGTCACCGTCATGTCCAGATAGAGCGGATTGCTCTCGGGCATGTAGCCGATGTGACGCTTCACCTCGAGGGGATGCTCCGCCACGTCCATCTCCGCCACCCAGGCCGAGCCCGAGGTGGGAGGCATGAACCCGGTGAGAATCCGCATCGTGGTGGACTTGCCGGCCCCGTTCGGGCCGAGGAAGCCCAGAATCTCGCCCTTCTCCACCCGAAAGGAGATGTCCTGGATAGCGGGGACATTTCCGTAATGCTTGGTCAGTCCCTCAACCCGAATCAATGGCCCATGCCTCCCTTCCGCATTCCGGCCGATCACGTTCCCGTGCCCGCCCGCCTGGGGGGCCGGCACCGCCATTTGAAAAACGGGAAACCCTTCGAGAGAAGGGCCCAATAGATTGTATTTTAATGGATTGGCACTCTATCCTCTCAAGTGCCAAAGTAAAATATAAATTACCCTATCCTCTTGTCAACCCAAAATTCCGCCCGAAATCCGGCCGCCATGCGGACAAAGTCCAGGAACTTGCCGGCCGGACGATGCGTCTCACCCCATTTGCCCTATCTAAAAACCTTTGTCTAGAGGCAGGTTATGGCTGAAGGGAGGCCGTCCGCCTCACAGCGGCCTCGCAAGGGCTCCCCGGGCCGCCGCGCGGGCCAGCACCGCGGGGGCATCCACCACCCGGGGGCCGCTCCGCTCCAGCACCGCCACAAAGCTCTCCCCCGCCGCCATCACGCGCTCGCGCTCCCCGTCGAAGGCGAGCACCCGCTCGCCCGCCACGGTGCAGGAGACGCTCTCCCCCACCCCCACGCGGCGGCTGCACCGGACCGGAGCGGCCACCACCAGCCCCGGAGCGATCGGGGAGAGCACCTTTCTGGCGGAGCGCCGTCCGCCGCCCCCGAATTCCACCCACAGCCCCTCGGGGTCGTCGGGGCCGATGGGGTCCAGGCTCGCCCCGATGGCCGAGAGCCCCAGCCCGCCCGGCTGGCACCGCGTGAGGAAAAGCGACTCGATGCGCCGCACGTCCCACACCGCGCGGGCGCCCGCGTAGCCGCCCCTCACCACGGCCAGGTCGATGAGGGCGGTTTCGGTGGCATCACCCAGGCGGATGCGCAGGCGCTTGGAGGGCCGCACCTGGGCCGCGTAGGCCTTGGGGCGGAGGGCAAAGAGGCCGGCCGCGAGCCCCGCCACCGTCCCCTCCCAATGCTGCGGAAAAGCGTTGTTCGTACCCGTCGAGAGAGGGACCAAGGGCACATTTCCGCAGCCCCGCGAGGCCGCCCGGCTCGTCCCGTCCCCCCCCAGCACGACGATGCAGGCGGCGCCCCTCTCCCGCATGAGCGCCGCGGCGCGCGCCGTATCCTCACCGTCCCCTTGAAGGGAGAACGAGAGCAGGCGCGCCCTCATAGGCCCCCGGCGCCGCCGGTGGCCCGCGTCCAGGGCGGCGGCGCCCAGGGCGTCCCCGTCGTTAAACACCCAGGCTTCCTTCACCCCGGCAGCCTCGAGGCCCGCCAGGACACGGCGGAGGATGAGGACCTTTTCGTGGTTGCTGAAAGAACTGGCCAGGGCCACCAGCCGCCGGATGTCCTTGCCCGACTGGGGGTTTGCGATGATGCCGACGCTGGCCAAGCCATCCTCCACGGCAGGGGACCTCGGAATGACCTTCCGGAGGCTAGAGAAGACCTCGCCTTGCGTCAAGGATTGCCCGAAAATGGGCGGATTTTCCTCGAACGGTTGACCCTCGGCCGGCCACTCCCTACGATGCCCGTGGAACCTCTCAACGCGCCATCCTTCCAGGGCCTGACATGCCTCGCGCCGCGAAGCGGAAACCGAGTTCCGCCTCCCTCCGCCGCGAGGCCCGCGCCATCTACGAGGCGGGCCTGGACGCCGTCCGGCCGGAGGAGGCGGTAGGCCGCGCTTTGCGGGTGGAAAAAAAAGGCAAGAATGAAGTGCTCGTCTGCGGCCGCACCCGGATGCCCCTGCGCCCGGGCGGGCGCATCATCGTGGTGGGCGCGGGCAAGGCCAGCGCCCGAATGGCCCGCGCGGCCGAGAAGATTCTGGGCAACCGCATCGCCGGGGGGACCGTCGTCACCTCGTACGGGAGCGCCGTCCCCTGCCGCCGGATCGAGATCCGGGAGGCCGGTCATCCCACCCCGGACGCGGCCGGCGTCGAAGCCGCCCGGCTCATCGGGCGCTGGGTGGATGACGCGGGCCGGGATGATATCGTTCTCTGCCTCATCTCCGGCGGGGGCTCCTCCCTCCTGCCCGCCCCGGCCGAGGGGCTGACCCTTCAGGACAAGCAGAGAGTCACCGCCTCCTTGCTCCGGGCGGGCGCTCCCATCGAGGCGCTCAACTGCGTCCGGAAGCACCTCTCGGCCCTGAAAGGGGGGCATCTGGCCCGCCGGGCGGCCCCGGCCCGCGTCCTGGTGCTGCTCATCTCGGACGTGGTCGGGGATTCGCTGGATGTCATCGCCTCGGGCCCCGCCTGCGGCGACCCCACCACCTTCGCCGATGCCCGCGCCTATCTTGAGCGTTACGGGGCCTGGCGGACGGCCCCTCCCCGGGTGCGCCGGCGCATCGAGGCGGGGATGGCCGGACGGGTCCCCGAGACGCCCTCGCCGCGGGACCTCCCCTCCTCCCGGGTGCGGAACGAGCTCCTGGCGACCAACGCGCTTGCCCTCGAGGCCGCCGCCGGGCAGGCGCGGCGGCTGGGCTATCGGACCCTCGTCCTCACCCGCCGGCTTCAGGGCGAGGCCCGGGAGGCAGGGGCTTTCCTGGCGGCCATCGCCGCCGATATCCGCTCGGAAGGGTTCCCGTTGCGCCCCCCGGCTTGCCTGCTCGCGGGCGGGGAAACCACGGTCACGGTCCGGGGGGAGGGCCGGGGAGGACGTTGCCAGGAATTGGCCTTGGCTTTTGCCATCCGCTCCGGGGAAGCTGAAAATATAGGTCTTTTGGCCGCCGGGACGGACGGCCGAGACGGCCCCACCCCTGCGGCGGGGGCATTTGCCGATAGAAATATCATAAAAAATGCGAAAAATATTAACGTTGACCCTCAAAAGTACTTAAGCAATAATGACGCGTTCGGTTTTTTCAGGCAGGTAGGCGGGCTTTTAAAAACCGGACCAAGCGGTACGAATGTCATGGACCTCGTCGTGCTGCTGGTGCCATAATCGGGAAAGGAATAAGCGTATTCCATCGGCTTAACGGGGAAGCCAATACCGCCTGGGGGGAGCGGAGGTGACCATGTTGTGCGCCCGCTTCACCCTCGCCGCGGTCTGGATATCGCTGCTGGCGTTCCTTCATCCCGCCTCAGCGCTCGACCAGAGCCAGAATCCCACCGTCCGGATTTCCAATTTTCATTTCGAGAACCACCAGAACGGCCAGGGCCTCCCCAAGGACTGGACCCTGAAAGTGTGGCAAGGGACGCCGGACGTGAAGATTGTCCGCGAGGACGGGGAATCCATCCTTCGCCTCCGCAGCGACAAGGCGGCCGTCTCGGTGTACCGCGAGGTCAAGCTGGACCTCAAGCGCCACCCCATGCTCCTCTGGAAATGGAAGGTCACCAAGCTCCCCGAGAAAGGGGATGCCCGCGAAAGCAACCGTGACGACCAGGCGGCGGGGCTGTATGTCTTCTTCCCCCGTTTCCCCACCTTCGTGAACAGCCAGCTCATCGGATACATCTGGGACTCCAACGTACCCGAGGGAACGGTCATTCAGAGCAAGAAGAACCCTCTCGTCCATTACATCGTCGTGCGCAGCGGCGGGGACGACATGAACAAGTGGCTGATCGAGGAGCGGAACGTCCTGGAGGATTACCGCCGGGTCTTCGGCCAGGACCCGCCCGACGTCGGCGGCGTTTCGGTCATGATCGATTCCGACGACACGCGGGCGGAGGCCGAGAGCTACTTCGCCCATATCGAATTCAACAAAACCAGCGCCAGCCACCTCCAGCCCTCGCCCAACCGGTTCGTCAAGTTCCAGCAGCCTGAACTGACCCTTCCCAAGTAGTCCAGCAGCCATTGAAGCCGCCTCGCGCGGGCCGGATGTCCTCTCCGCGCCGGGCGAGGTAAGATAAAGGGGCAAGGAAGTTCTGCCATTCGCGCCCGGCAGTTTTCTTCCTCAAGAGGAGCTCGCGCCTCCCATGCCCCGCACCAAGATCGTCTGCACCCTCGGGCCGGCCAGCCGCCACACCTTCACCCTCCGCACCATGATTCGCGCCGGAATGAACGTCGCCCGCATCAATTTCTCCCACGGGACCCACGCCGAGCACCGGGCCATCATCCACAAGCTCCGGCGCCTGTCCGCCGAAGAGGAAAACCCCATCGCCATCCTGGCCGATCTGGCGGGGCCGAAGTTCCGCCTGGGCAAGGTGCGTCCGGGGGAAATCCTCCGCGAGGGGAAGCGCGTCCGCATCGTCTCCCATTCCCTCATCGGCACGTCCGACCGGCTCTCCCTCAACCGCGCCGACCTGATTCCGCAACTCGTCAAGGGCCACCGGCTGATGATCTGGGACGGGAAGCTTCAGCTCGAGGTGGTGGCTCCGGGCAAGGAGGAGGCGCTCTGCCGCATCGTCGTGGGAGGCGCCCTCAAGGACAACGCGGGCGTGAATCTGCCGGATACCAACCTCGACATCCCTTCCCTCACCGAAAAGGATCTCAAGGACATCGCTTTTGGCGTCAAGGAAGGGGTGGACTTCTTCGGCCTCTCCTTCGTCCGGACGAAGGCCGACGTGGATCTATGCCGCAAGGAGATCGCGGCCCGCCAGGGCTCGGTGCCCATCATCGCCAAGATGGAGATGCGCGAGGCGGTGGAGAATCTCTCGGAGATCATCGATGCCGCCGACGGCGTCATGGTCGCCCGGGGCGACCTCGGCATCGAGATTCCTCTCGAGCGCGTCCCCATGGTTCAGAAGAGCATGATCGCCGCCGCCAACGAGCTGGGAAAACCCGTCATCACGGCGACGGAGATGCTCCTGTCCATGGTTTCCTCCGCCCGGCCCACCCGGGCCGAGGCCGGGGACGTGGCCAACGCCATCCTGGACGGGACCGACGCCGTCATGCTGAGCGAGGAGACGGCGATGGGCCGCAACCCGGCCGCCGTCATCCGGACGATGGTGCGCATCGCCGAGGTGACGGAGGAGGGGATGGCCCAGAGCGGGCCCCGCTGGGTGCGCCGGTCGGACCTGCGCATGCACGGGCTGCCTCACGCCATCGCCCATACGGCGGCGCTGCTGGCCGACGAGCTTGGCGCCGGTATCATCATCTGCCCCACGGATTCGGGCGATACGCCGCGCCGGGTGGCTCTCCACCGCCCCCGCCAGAAAGTGCTGGCCCTCAGCGTCTCCGAGCGCACGGTGCGGCGCCTGGCCTTGTCGTGGGGGGTCATCCCCTGGAAAATCCCGCGCCGCCTGGCCCCGGATCGGATTCTGGGGGAGTTCCGGAAGCGGATCATCGAAGAGAAACTGGCCAAGCCGGGGGACTACGCCATCCTCACGGCGGGCTTCCCCTTCGGGGTCAAGGACGCGAAAGGCCGCCTGCTCCAGACCGAGGTGCTTTAATGGCGGGCGGAACACGCGCGGAAGGAGCCCTTCTCGGCATCGACCTGGGGGGCACCCAGGTCAAGGCCGCCCGCTTCTCCCCCTCGGGCGAGCGCGAGGCGGTGGCCCGGGCGGATTCGCCCGCCCGGGAGGATGCTGGGGCCATCCTCGAGGCCCTGCTGGCCGCCGCCCGGGAGCTTTTCCCCGATGGCGGTCCCGCCGGCATCGGAATCGGAGTGGCCGGGGTTCTGGACATCGAGGAAGGGCGGATCATCCAGTCCCCGAACCTGCCCGCGCTCTCCGCCTACCCGCTCCGAAACCGGCTGCAGTCCGCACTGGGCGGCGTCCCCATCCGAATGATGAACGACGCCAACGCCGCCGCCCTGGGCGAATTCCACGCGGGAGCCGGCCTTCCCTTCCGTAGCATGGTTCTCCTGACTCTCGGGACGGGGGTGGGCGGCGGCATCGTGTTCGACGGGAAAATATGGGAGGGCGCGGCCGGAGTGGCGGGCGAGGTGGGCCACATGTGCATCCAGGCCGGCGGGCCCCTATGCTCCTGCGGCGCGAGGGGGTGCCTGGAAGCCTGCGTCTCCGGCTGGGCCCTCGTCCGCGAGGCCAAGATCATCGCCTCCCGCAATCCGGCCTCGCCCATCGCCTCCATGACCGACCTCACCCCCAAGCGCCTGGCCGAGCTGGCCCTGGCCGGAGATGCGGACGTCCGGGCCTTGTGGGAGAAATGCGGCCGGATGCTCGGCATCGGCATCGCCAACCTCATGAACCTCCTCAACCCGGAGGCCATCATCCTCGCGGGCGGCCTTGCCCAGGCCGGCCCGCTCCTGCTCGATCCGGCCCGGAAGGCCTGGGAGATGCAGGCCTTCCGGCGCGCCTACGTCTCGAGCCAGGTGCTTCCGGCGTCGCTGGGGGAATGGGCGGGGGTTCGCGGCGCCATACAGCCATTCCTGTCATGAGCACCCACACGGCTCTCTCCGGCGGCGGGCGCCCCTCCCTCCGTCCGAGGGCGCGCCTCCTACTCCGAGCCTTCCTCGCGGCGGGAGTCGGTTGCCTCGCGTCGAGCGCCGCCCCCGCGCATCCCGCGCCGGTGCATCCCTTTCGGAGCGGCGAGCGCCTCGCCTATCAGGTCCGCTGGCTGGGGATTCCGGTCCTCACGACGGAGCTGGCAGTGGAAGGGCCCGTCGAATGGCAGGGGGAGCGTGTGCTCCGCTACCGGCTCCGCCTGGACTCAATCGGCCTCCTGCACCGCCTCTACCCGGTGCGGGACCGGGCGGTGAGCCTGGCGGATTCCGAAACCCTGGCCAGCCGGCGCGCCGACATCCGCCAGAAGGAGGGCTTCCGCTACCGGAGCCACAAATGGCTGCTTTTCGGGAAGGATCACGTGCTGTACGGGCGAGAGGAGAAGACTCCGGTCCGCCACGATGCGCCCGAGGGCGTACTGGACGCGTTGGCGGCGCTCTACAAAATCCGGGCCGAGGCGCTGAGGCCGGGCAGCGAGATTGAGCTGTCCGTATTCGACCGGAAGCGCACCCGGCGGGTGAAGGTGCGCGTCACGCAGGCCGACCGCCTCGACTCCCTCTGGGGGCCGATCCGCACCCTCCGCATCGAGCCCGAATTCGAGGATGAATCCCTCAATCGCAAGGGTCGCGCCTGGATCTGGGTGACCGCCGACGAAGCCCGGGTGCCCGTCCGCATCGAGAGCAAGACCTTCGTCGGCTCCTTCGTCGCCCATCTAATCGAGACCCATGGGCTTCGCGGTGGGCCGCTGGCCTCGCCCCCTCAGAAAGCGCTCTCTGCCTGGCGCCCCTCCACCGAAGTGGTACCCGAAAACGAAGGCGACACTTCCGAAAGGCTAAAGCAATTTCTGAATCGAAAGCAGAAATAAGCCTGATAACACAATAGTTTCATGTTTTATAAGTTCGCATCTCTTTTCCCTTGCGCGCATGCGTAAGTTAATGTACATTAACAGTGTTTTTTTCTACGAACTCTCAGGAAAGGGAAGGAGGACTTATGCCTGCTCCCCGCCTTCGCGTGGCGCGCGACCTCTCCCCCAGCTTGGAGCACTACCTGCGGGCCATCTACGACCTGGAACTGGAAAAAGGCTACGCCCGCGTCACCGACATCGCCGAGCGGCTGGGCGTGGCCAAGCCCGCCGTATCCGTCGCCCTCCGCTCCCTGCGCGGCTCCGGGCTGGTGGACCACCGGGCGTACGAAAGCGTCCACCTCACCGAGGATGGAAAGCAGCGGGCCAAGGGGGTGTCGGGCAAGTTCTCCATCCTCCACCATTTCCTCATTGAAGTCCTGGGGGTGCGCGAGGAACAGGCTTTCATGGACGCCTGCCTGATGGAGCACTACGTCAGCCCCACCACGATGGACCGCCTGCTGGACCTCCTCCGCTTCTTCGAGCGGGAGGACAAGCAGGAGATCCTCGAGGCCTTCCGCGCCTACCGCAGAAGCTGCGAGAGCGACGACTCCTGCCCGACCTGCTCGTTCCATTGCGATATCGTGGTGCAGGGATCGGACGAGCGAGGAAAGCAAGAATGACCCCGGAAGAGATGAACCTCGCGGCGAAGCGCGAAGCAGGGGCTTCTCGTCCCACGGCCGTCATACTGGGTGTGGGCTTCATGGCGGGCGGGAAGCCCGTGATCGAGGCGAGCGAGCTCTTCGGCGGCGCCTCCTCCCTCATCATCCGTCACGAGGGGGCCGAGTATTGCCTGGAGCGCACCCGGAGCGGAAAGCTGCTCCTGAAGAAATAGCGAACTTCCGGCCCGCGCGGGCCGGTCTTCTGGCGCGATTCCCAGCCAGCCCGGGCGGCCGTCCTGCCGCCGGGCCAGCGGCGGAGGAGGCAAACCCCACAGTGAATGTCTTGAAATTCATCACAAGGAGAACTGGGTCATGAAGAAGTGGGTATGCCTGCCCCTGATCGGATTCTTGTCCCTGGCGCTGAGCGGCGCCGCCTTCTGGCCGGCCGCGGCCGAAGCCGCCGGAGAGGTGAACCTTTACTCCTACCGCCAGCCGTTCCTCATCAAGCCCCTCCTGGACGAGTTCACCAAACGGACCGGGATCAAGGTGAACGTCGTGTTCGCCGACAAGGGCGTCATCGAGCAAATCAAGGCCCGGCCCGGGGCGGCGGACGCCGTCCTGACGGAGGATTTCGGCCGCCTGCACGACCTGCAGACGGCGAATCTGCTGGAGCCGGTCCGCTCGAGGACCCTCGAAGCGAACGTCCCGTCCAAGTACCGCCACCCGGACGGCCTCTGGTACGGCCTCACCGTGCGCGGGCGCGTCCTTTGGGTGAGCAAGGACCGGGTGAAGCCGGGCGAGATCGGAAGCTATGAGGACTTGACGGATCCGAAGTGGAAAGGCCGCATCTGCACCCGCTCCGGAAAGCACGTCTACAATCTCCTCCTGCTGGCCTCCATCATCGCCCATAAGGGCGAGGTGGCCGCCAAGGAGTGGCTGGAGGGGCTGAGGGCCAATCTGGCCCAGAAGCCCCAGGGCAACGACCGCTCCCAGGCCAAGTCCATTCAGGCAGGCCAGTGCGACGTGGCGCTCGGGAACACCTACTACGTCGGCAAGATGCTGACGGAGAAGAAGAACCCCGAACAGAAGCAGTGGGCGGAGGCCATCCGCTTGGTGTTTCCGAATCAGAAGGACCGGGGCACGCACGTGAACGTGAGCGGCGCCGGCCTGGTCAAGGGGGTCAAGAACCGGGAGAACGCCGTCAAGCTCATCGAGTTCCTGAGCGGCGACTTCGCGCAGAAGCTCTACGCCGACCAGAACTACGAGTACCCGGTCAAGCCGGGTGTCCCGTTGAACGACTTGCTGAAGTCGTGGGGCGAGTTCAAGGCCGACGACATCAATCTGGCGAAGCTCGCCGAGCACCGGGTGGCGGCCTCCCGGCTGGTGGACCGGGTCAACTTCGACAATCCGAGCATACGGAATTGATTTGCCCGTGGGGCGCGTGAGGGGCCGGTCCTCCCTCCGCGCCCCGCGCGGTTTTCGCCCGGACGGAGGCGGCGGACAAGGAATGGTCACGGCGACTGAATCCTTCCGCTCCGCCGGGCGGACCCTCCGCCGCGGCTTCCACCTCGACCTCTGGACGGCGGGCGCCGCCCTCATTGCGGCGGTCGTCGCCGCGCCTCTTTTCTTCGTGCTTCTCATGGCCCTCTCCCCCAGCGGGGGAATCTGGGAGCACCTCCTCGCGACCGTCCTCGCCCGCTACGTCCGCACCACCCTGTCCCTGATGCTCGGGGTGGGCCTCGGCACCCTCTTCATCGGGACGGCTGCCGCGTGGCTGGTGAGCCTCCACCAGTTCCCCGGCCGGAGGCTCTTCGAGTGGGCCCTCCTCCTTCCCATGGCCATGCCGGCCTACATCATCGCCTACGTCTACACGGATCTCCTGGAGTACGCGGGGCCGGCGCAGGTTTTCCTCCGGACCCTCTTCGGCTGGACGAGCGGGCGCGACTACTGGTTCCCCGAGATCCGTTCCCTGGGCGGAGCCATCGCCATGATGACCCTCGTCCTCTATCCCTACGTCTATCTCCTGGCCCGCGCCGCCTTCGCGGAACAATCCCTGAGCCTCCTGGAAGCCAGCCGCACCTTGGGCTGCGGCCCCTGGCGGAGCTTCCTCACGGTGGCGCTGCCCATGGCCCGCCCGGCCATCGTGGTGGGCGTCAGCTTGGCCCTCATGGAGACCTTGAACGACTACGGCACGGTGGACTTCTTCGCCGTCCAGACGTTTACCCTCGGCATCTTCGACGTATGGCTGAACATGAACAGCGTCTCCGGCGCGGCTCAGCTCGCCCTGGTGGCCCTCGCCTTCGTCCTGGCCCTCATCGGGACGGAGCGCTGGGCCCGGCGCAACCAGCGCTTCTATCAGACGGGTTCGAAGTACCGCGCCGTTTCGCGGCAGCCCCTCCAGGGGAAGAGGAGACTGCTCGCCTCGGCCGCCTGCTTCGTCCCGATCCTCCTGGGCTTCCTGCTCCCGGCCGGGGTCCTTCTCCGCTATGCGCTGAGGTACTCCGACCAGATATTTTCGGGGAACTACCTCGCCTACGCCTGGAACAGTCTTTTGCTCTCCGCCGTGAGCGCCGTCGCCGCCGTCGCCGCCGGCCTCTTCATGGCCTACGGCGCCCGGGTGGGAGGCGGCAAGGCCGTGCGGGCCGCCGCGCAGTTCGCCAGCACCGGCTACGCCGTCCCGGGGGCCGTGCTGGCCATCGGCGTCCTGATCCCGCTGTCCCGGCTCGACGCGGCGCTCGACGCCCTCTGGCGGGGCATGACCGGCGCCTCCGCCGGATACCTGCTGACGGGCTCCATCACCGCCGTCGTATATGGCTATCTGGTGCGCTTCTTGGCGCTATCACACGGCGCCTCCCGGGCGAGCCTCGCCAAGATCACCCCCGGCATGGAAGGCGTGGCCCGCACCCTGGGCCACGGCCCCTTCCGGACGCTCCTCGGGGTCCACCTGCCCCTCATCCGGGGAAGCCTGCTCGCGGCGGGCATCCTGGTCTTCGTCGACGGCATGAAGGAGCTGCCGATGACGCTCATCCTCCGGCCCTTCAACTACGAGACGCTGGCGACCTACGTCCATCAGTACGCCTCGCGGGGGCTGCTGGAGGAATCCGCCCTGGGCGCCCTGACCATCGTCGCCTCGGGAATCCTGCCGGTCATCCTCCTGAGCGCCACCATCCGGAGCGCCCCAAGGAGCGGGGATTTCGGCGACCCCACGCGCGGCTCGGTGCCGGGCACCCCGCCGCAGGCGGAGGCCGCCCGGTGAGGGAAACCATCCTGGAGCTCTCCGGCGTCACCAAGCGCTTCCCGGACGCCACGGAGGACGCGGTCAGCCGGATATCCTTCTTTCTCCTGAAAGGCCAGGTATTCTCCATCCTCGGCCCCTCTGGCTGCGGAAAGACCACGACCCTCCGGCTCATCGCGGGCCTCGACCGGCCCGACGAGGGCGAGATCATCCTGGCGGGCCGCTCCGTGGCGGGCGGGCGCCGGTGGGTGCCGCCTGAGAAGCGCGGCGTGGGCATGGTGTTCCAGGACCACGCCCTCTTCCCCCACAAGACGGTGGCCCAGAACGTCGCCTTCGGCCTCCAGCACCTCGGCCGCATCGAGCGGCTCGCGCGGGTGCGGGAGGTACTCGCCCAGGTGAACCTGACGGGGCTTGAGGAGCGCTACCCCCACCAGCTCTCGGGCGGCCAGCAGCAGCGCGTGGCCCTCGCCCGGGCCCTCGCCCCGCGCCCCGAGGTACTTCTCCTCGACGAGCCCTTCAGCGCCCTGGACGCACGGCTTCGCAGCCAAGTGCGCGACGAGCTCGTGGGCATCCTGCGCCGGAGCGGGCAGACCTCCCTCATCGTCTCCCACGACGAGCGGGACGCCCTAGCCGTCTCGGACCGGATCATCGTAATGAACAAGGGAAGAATCGAGCAGATCGGGACCCCGCGCGAGGTCTACCAGTTTCCCGCGACAGAGTACGTGGCCCGCTTCGTCGGGCAGACGAACATCCTGCCCGGGATCATCCTGGAGTCGGGCTACGACGAGGTGATGACCTCCATCGGCCCCGTCCCCTGCCTTTCCATGCGGGACCTGGACTTCGGGACCGACGCCTTCATCTCCATCCGGCCCGAGAGCTTCACCATCGATCCCGGGGGCCCCTTCCGCGCCCGGGTGGCCCACATCGCCTACGGCGGCCAGTACATCACCCTGGTGGTGGAGCTGCTGCAGGAGCCGGGGCTGGGCCAGCGCCTCACCATCCACGCCCATCCCAACCTGCGGGTGGACGTGGGCGAGGAGATCCGCTTCCGGATCATCCCGGACTTCGTGACCGTGATCGAGGACGTGAACGGGGGTTGAGACGCGGCGGGCCGCGGGGCCCTCAAGCGTTCCGCAGGATCCCGGCGACGGGCTCGACGCTCGCGAGCGAGTCGAGCCCGAGAATGGCCTCCGCCAGCGCCTCGGCCCTGGGGCGGGAAAGACTGCGGCAGGCGTTGTCAAGGAATTTGAACTTCAAATCCTCCACCGAAAGGGGATTTTCGGGGCAGCCGCGCTGATACTTCTCCTCGGCGGCGAAGGTGCTCCCGTCTTTCAGGCGGATTTCCACCCGGCCGGAGAGAAAGCGCGGAAAATCGAACCCATCCTCCCGCCGGTAGGAGACTTTGGAGGCCACCTCCAGGACGCGGGGATCGTGGATCGCTTCCCCCTCGAACTCCCCCACCCCGCACCGGCCCCGCACGAGGACGCTCCCCAGGCAATAGGGGAGCGAGAACTTGGCGTCGTACTCGGTGCGGGGGCGGCACTTCGCCTCCGCGGGCTCCAGCACCAGCGCGATGGCGCCTGGAGCGGCGTGGCAGAGGATGGAAGTGATCGCCTCCGGGGCGAAGCCTCTCTCGCGCTGGACCCGGAGGGCGGCGTCCAGGAAGGCGTGGATGACGTGGCCGCAGGGGTAGGGCTTGAAGGCGGTGGCCAGGGTCTCCCAGCGCTCGCCGAGTCCTGAGGCCACGGCCGCGGCATCGAACGCCTCTCCCTCGAGATGGCTCCGGAGGAGGCCGAAACGCCCCTCGATGACGGTGGGCGGGCCGCCGAAACCCCCTTCCGCCAGCGCCGCCGCCGCGATGCCCGCATGGGCCGCCCACCCCGGGTGAAGGGCTTTGACGGGGCTGCCGTCCTCCAGGTACTCGAACAGCCCGGCTGCCATGCTCCCACAAATGCCGAGGGCCGAGACGAGCCGCCTGCCGTCCAGCCCGGCCAGGAGGCCGTAGGCCAGGGCGGCGCCGAACGTCCCGGCGATGGCCGTCATGTGGAACCCTCGGGCGTGAAATCGGCCCGGGGCGGCGAGGCCGATGCGGATCTCGCTCTCGAAGCCGGCGACAGCGGCGCGGAGCATCTCTCGTCCGCTCTTCCCGAAGGCCTCCGCCCCCGCGAGGGCGGCGGGGATGACGGGAGCGGCGGTGTGGATGACCGAGAGGGTGTGGGTATCGTCGAAATCCAGGGCATGGCCCAGGGCGCCATTCAGCAGAGCGGCGCCCGCGGCGGGCATTCGCCGCTTCTCCCCCACGGCGCTTGCAGGCCCCAGATCGCCTCCCTCCTCCCCCTTGGGACGGCCCGTCAGGGCGCGGGCGGCGGCGCGGAGGGGGGCGTCGACCGGGGTGGAATGAGCAGCCAGAGCGATGCCGATTACGTCGAGCGCCAGGAGCTTCACCTTCTCCACCACATCAGGGGGAATCGCCTCGTAGCGGAGGGTCTCGGCGAAGCGGCAGATCCGCTCGCTCGCGGCAGATGGCGGGGTTTCCATGGGGAATCCTCTCTCGTCGCGCCAAGTTTCGAAATCTCTTTCCGCTTACGCCTTGACCGCCCGCCTCACCTTGGGGAACACCTCCCCGGCAAAGAGGTGCATGGTGTCGAGCGCCAGGCCCTGGGGCATCCCGGGCCACTGGGTACTCATGATGAGGTGGTTCACGCCGAGGAGCCGGTTCAAGCGGACAATCTGCTCGGCCACTTCGTCCGGCGAGCCGATGATGAACCTCTCCTCCAGGAGCGCGTTGAACTCCTGGTCCAGCTTGTTGTCCTCCTTGGGCATGGCCCGGCCCTGCCCCCACTCGTGGTATGACTTGTACTTCGTCTCGAGGTAAGGCCGGCAGAGGCGCATCGCCTCCTCCCGGGTGCGGGCCACGAAGGCCTCGCGCCGCATGGGGAGTTCCTTCGGGAAGGGCTTGCCCAGCCGGTCGAGCTCCTTCCTGTAGATGTCGAGCTGGCGCTCGATGGTGTCCATGCGGTTGTGCGGGTTGATGTACCAGCAGTCCCCGATCTCCGCGGCGCGGCGGATGCCCGGGTCGGAGTTCGCCCCCACCCAGACGGGCGGATGGGGCTTCTGAAGGGGCTTGATGGGGCAGGAGGCCTCGATGAGCTCGAAGTGCGAGCCCTTCATCGTGACTTTCTCCTCCGCCCAGAGCCGCTTGATGGCCTCGAGGTTCTCCACCATGCGCGGCACCCGCTCGGATTGGGTGGTGCCGAAGGCGCGGAACTCCACCTCCCGGTAGCCCAGACCGATCCCGAAGATGAGCTTGCCGCCCGAGGCCACGTCGATGGTGGCCAAGGTTTCGGCCAGGTCGAGGGGCTTGTGGAGGGAGAGGAGGAGGATGCCCGCGTTCAGCCTGAGGCCCGGCGCCACCGCCGCCACCATCGCGAGGAAGGGGAGCTGCTGGGGGCCCTGGAAGGGATGGCCGCTGAAGTGCTGTCCCTTGGTGATGGAGTCATAGCCGAGCGCCTGGGCCGTGCGGACCTGCTCCATCATCTCCTGAAGGCGGAGGCGCATGTCGTCGCCCAGAGGGAACTGGCCCCGGAGCATGAGGCCGAACTGCACGGCGGCGCCCTCCTGCGCGAGAAAGATTTTACTTAAGGACGGGGGCGAAGGTGGTCTCGCCCTCGAGCGCGTCTCCCCGGAAAGTGAAGCTCTTTCCCCTCGAATAGTACCACCAGACCTCCGCGCCCGGCTCGCCCGGCTTGACGCGCACCTCCTCTGCGATGCCGTACCCTCGGATGACCCGGGCCTTATCGGAGTCCTTGGAGTAGGCCTTGAGGACCTCCTGCACCTTGGACCAGCCTCCGTGGAAGGGGATCCGCAGGTCGAACACCCAGTGCCCGCCCGGCCTCACATGGGAGGTGAACTCCACCCGGTCGGGCCGGGCGTAGCGCACTTCGTCGAAGCCTGGGGCAAAGAAGCTGAGGTAGTAGCGGGCCGAGCCGGTCCGGAGCGGAAAAGAGAGCCGGTAGGTTCCGTCCGCCGCCGTGCGGGTCTCGGCGAGGGGCTCAAGGCCCTGCCGGTCCAGCCGGGGGTCGGGCGGCAGGGACCGGGGGACGGCGAGGACCTGGACGGGAACCCCGCCGATGGGGAACCCGCCCGTCTCCCGCACCACCCCCGCCACGACGAAACCGCCAGGGGGGCCGCCGCCCTCGGCCCCCCTGGAGGAGGCAGGCGCATCCGTCCCGCCGCAGCCCGCAAGGAGCAGAACTCCCAGGAATGCCGCCCCCGCGAGGGCTCCCAGGCGGCTCACCGGCCGTGGCAGTGCTTGTACTTTTTTCCGCTGCCGCATGGGCATGGATCGTTGCGTCCCACCTTGGGCGTCTTGCGGCGGACGGGCTCGGCGAGCGCGCCGTTGTCGGTGTCGCCGCTGAACCCGGAGGCGTTCGAGTGGGTGTAGATGAGCTCCTGCTTGGGCTCCGGTTCCTCGATCTGGACGCGCTCCTCGGAGACGTCCAGCCGGTAGAGGTACTGGATGGCCTCGGAGTCGATGCGGTCGTTCAGGGCCTCGAAGAGCGCGAAGGCCTCCTTCTTATACTCGTTGAGCGGATTCACCTGGGCGTAGCCGCGCAGGCCGATGCCCTCTTTCAGGTGCTCGATGCTGGTCAGGTGCTCCTTCCACTGGGCGTCGAGCACCTGGATGTAGACAATCCGTTCGAGATCCTGGACCACCTTCTCGTCGAAATGGCCGTACTTCGCCTTGAATACCGCCTTGATGAGCTCCTGGAGCCGCTCGGCCACCGCGTCCCGGGGCTCGTCCTCCAGATCGATCGCGGCGCCCTGTTTCTCGAAAATGAGCTTGTATCCCTCGATCTTGACCGGGACCCCGAACTGCCGCTCGAAGGCCGCCGCGAAAGCTGGGAGGTCCCACTCCTCGAAGTGCACCGCCTCCGGAAGGTGGAGGTCCAGGAGCCCGTCGAGCAAGCCGGCGGCCATGTCCTCGGTGCGGTCGGCGATATCTTTTCCTTCCAGGATGTCGCGCCGCAAGGTGTAGATGACCTCGCGCTGCTTGTTCAGGACATCGTCGTACTCCAGAAGATGCTTGCGCATCTCGAAGTGATGCGCCTCGACGCGCTTCTGGGCGTTCTCAATGGCGCGGGTGACCATCCGGGCCTCGATGGGGACGCCCTCCTCCATCCCGAGCTTTTCCATGATGCCCTTGATGCGATCGGACCCGAAGATGCGGAGAAGGTCGTCCTCGAGGGAGAGATAGAAGCGCGAGCTGCCCGGGTCGCCCTGGCGGCCCGCCCGGCCCCGGAGCTGGTTGTCGATCCGGCGGCTCTCGTGCCGCTCGGTCCCCAGCACGTGGAGGCCGCCCAGGGCCACGACCTCATCATGCTCGGTGGCGCACTGGGCGCGGAATTCCTCGATGGCGGCGTCGAACTCCGCCCCTTCGCTCGCGTTTGCCGCGGCCGCGGCGAGGAATTCGGGATTGCCTCCCAGGAGGATGTCGGTGCCGCGGCCCGCCATGTTCGTGGAAATGGTGATGGCCTTCTTCCGCCCGGCCTGGGCGATGATCTCCGCCTCGCGCTCGTGGTTCTTCGCGTTGAGGACGTGGTGCGGAATGCCGCGCCGCTTGAGATGGGCCGCGAGCTTCTCGCTTTTTTCGATGCTGACGGTGCCCACCAGGACCGGCCGGCCCTTCTTGTACCAGTCGGCAATCTCCTCCACCACGGCCTCCAGCTTCTCGCGTTCGGTGCGGTAGACGAGATCGGGATACTCGGTGCGGATCAGGTCCCGGTTGGTCGGAATGACGGCCACGTCGAGCTTGTAGGTCTGGTTGAACTCGGCGGCCTCGGTGTCGGCGGTACCCGTCATGCCGGCCAGTTTCTTGTAAAGCCGGAAATAGTTTTGGAAGGTGATGGTGGCGAGAGTGATGTTCTCCTCCTGGATCTTCACCCCTTCCTTCGCCTCCAGCGCCTGGTGCAAGCCGTCGCTGTAGCGGCGGCCGGGCATGAGCCGCCCGGTGAATTCGTCCACGATGATGACCTGGCCGTCTTTCACCACGTAGTCGATGTCCCGCGTGAACAGGGCGTGCGCCCGCAGGGCCTGCTCGACGTGGTGGAGCACGGTGATACTCCCCATGTCGTAGAGCCCCTGGCCGTTGGAGAGGACTCCCGCCCGGCCGAGCAGCCGCTCGGCCTCGAGCACGCCCTTCTCGCGCAGGCCCACCGTGCGGCTCTTCTCGTCCACGATCAGGAACTCGTACTTCTTCTTGCTGATGGCGTCCTTCCCCTCCTTGTAGCCGTCCGCCGCCTCCCCGGCCTCCGGCGGCTCGTCCTCGGCGCCGCGCGGCGCCTCGCGCAGGAGGGGCTGGATGAGGCGGTTGATGACAGCGTACAGGCGGGTGGCCTCCTCGGCCGGCCCGCTGATGATGAGGGGGGTGCGCGCCTCGTCGATGAGGATGCTGTCCACCTCATCCACGATGGCGTAGTTCAGGCCGTGCTGAACGAGGGACCCCGGCTCGAACTTCATGTTGTCTCGCAGGTAATCGAAGCCGAATTCGTTGTTGGTCCCGTAAGTGATGTCGGCTCCATACGCTGCCCGTCGCGCGAAGTCGTCCATCTCGTGCTGGATGCAGCCGACTGTGAGACCCAGCCCCTCGTAAAGGGGTCCCATCCACGCGGCGTCGCGCCGCGCCAGGTAATCGTTCACGGTGACGATGTGGACGCCCTTGCCGGACAGCGCGTTCAGGTAGGCGGCGAGGGTGGCCACGAGGGTCTTTCCCTCGCCCGTCTTCATCTCGGAGATGCGGCCCATGTGAAGGACGATGCCGCCAATGAGCTGGACATCGAAGTGGCGCATGCGCAGGAAGCGCCGGCCGGCCTCCCGCGCCACGGCGAAGGCCTCGGGGAGAATGTCGTCCTCGGTCTCGCCGGCGGCCAAGCGCTCGCGGAACCGGGCGGTCTGCGCCTTGAGCTCAGCATCCGGCATCGCCTGAACGCGGGACTCCAGCGCGTTGATGGCCTCCACCCTGGGCCGGATGCGCTTGAGGAGCCGATCGTTGGCGGTCCCGAAGACCGACTTCATGGCGGAGACGACGGATTGGACAACGGCCATTCAAGACTCCGAAACGGCGGCTTCACCGCGCAAAACACCGCGAAGCGCGGCAAATTCAGCCCGCCAGATTACCATGCGGAGGGGGGGACGGAAAGGGATGGGGCGGAAATCCTCAGCGCTTGCGGTTATCTCCGGAAAACCACTTCCTCCACGATGTAGAGCAACGGGTTCACCGCCACGCCGTTCAGGCGGACTTCATAGTGGAGGTGGGGTCCCGTCGAGCGGCCTGTGCTGCCCACCTCGGAGATTGCGTCGCCCCGGCGGACCTTCTGCCCGACCCGGACGAGGTTCCGGTGGTTATGGGCGTACCGGGTGACGATGCCCTGCATGTGGCGGATTTCGACGATGTTCCCGTAGCCGGACTCGCGCCCCGAGGTGATGACGACGCCGTCGGCGGGGGCCGTGATGGGGGTGCCTACGCGGGCCACGATATCGAGGCCCGCGTGGAACTCCGACCCGCCGGTGAAGACGGAACGGCGCTGCCCGAAAACGGAGGTGACCCAGCCCTTGGTCGGCAGGATGGAGGGCGTGTGCGCCAGGAGGACGCGCTTGTCCCGGAATACCCCGATGATTTCCTTAAAAGCGTCCTCCTGAACCGTGGCGCGCCGCTCCATGTCCAGGAACTGCCGGCTCAGGCGGCCCACGACCAGCTTCTCGTTCTCGGGCAGCTTGTCCATCCTGTCCAGCAGATCGGTACGGTTCACGCCGCCGACGCCCAGGTCGGTCCCGCGCTCCGCTGGCTTGAGCGAGGCCATGATGCGGAGTTGCTCCTCGAGCTTCCGCAGGCGGACGAGATTCTGGTCCATCTCCCGCACGCGCTCGCCCATCCGCTCCAGCACGCTGCGCTGGGCCTGCACGCGCTCCTGCAGGGGCTCCAGGCGGGAGAGGCTATGCTCGAGGGTGACTCGGTCGTATATGAGGTAGCTGCTGGTGCCCAGAAGGGAAAGGATCAGGAGGAATGCCAGAACCACCGCCACACGGGAAATGGCGAACCGCCTCGCCCCGCTGTCGTGGCTGGGGATGACCATGATGGTGTATTTCTTGCCGGCCACTTCTACCCCCATTGTTGCAGAATTACAGGGAGGGCCTCGATGCGTTACATCCGCGTCCCCATTTCGGCGGATTACTTCAAAGTTGCTTTAAATTGGGCTTTTTTTAGCTTCAAATGCGAACCTATCAGGTCTTTACCTTACTTGTCAAGGCCAAGGTTATTTTTTCAGAATTTTCATAATCAATGCATAACCGCCCCCGAATCCACCAAAAGGGCCTGACCGGTGATGGTCCGGGCATCCTCGCTGGCGAGGAAGGCGACCGAGCGGCCGATATCCTCGGGAGTCTGCTCAAGGCGGAGGGGGGTTTGGGCCACGAAATGCTCGAAAATCTCCCGCGGCTTCATGCCGGAGAGCGCGGGGAGCTTGGCCCGGTAGAGCTCTGCCAGGCGCTCCCACATGGGGCTCCAGATGAGACCGGGGCAGACGGCGTTCACCGTCACGCCGTGCGGCGCCGCCTCCCGGGCGAGCGCCTGAGTGAAGATGATGACGGCGGCCTTGCTCGCGCTGTAGTGGGGGATGGCGGGCGTGCCGTACCTGCCGGCACGGGAGGCGATATTGATGATGCGGCCCCAGCGCTGCTCCTGGAGGTGAGGAAGCGCTGCCTGGCAGGGGAGGAACACTCCTTTCACGTTCACCTCGTATGCCGCGTCCCAGTCCGCCTCCGTGAGGTCGGCGAGGGGCAGCCCCAGCTTGAGCCCAGGGCTTCCGATGACCCCGGCGTTATTGACCAGCACATGAAGGCCGCCCAGCTCCCGGCGCGCCTCCTCGACCGCCGCCCGGCACGCCGCGCCGTCCGTGACATCGAGCCCGAGGGCGATGGCGCGCCCCCCCTGCCCTTCGATCTCCGCCGCGGCGGCCTCGGCGCCCGCCAGGGAGATGTCCGCCAGGACGAGGGCCATCCCCTCCTCGGCCAGGCAACGGGCGATGCCCCGGCCGATGCCGCCGCCCGCGCCGGTGACGAGGGCGGTTTTTCCCTCCAGCCCCCGGGACCGTCCCGGGCTCATGGCCTCACTTCTCGCCGGTCCCGTAGCCGGACATAGAGTATCCCTGTTCCACCCAGCCCTGATAGACCTTGATGGCCTCGAGCACCGCGGGGATGCCCGCGTAAGTGCTCATCTGGATGAGGACTTCGAGGATCTCCACGTCCTTCGCCCCATAGCTGCGGGCGGCCGTGAAGTGGGAGCGGAGCTGGGCGAAGCGCCCCGAGGTGCAGAGCGCCGCGATGGCGCACAGTTCGCGCGTCTTGTGGGGAATTACGTCGCGGTCGTAGAGCCCGCCGTGCACGAACTTCTGCATCAGGTGGGAGAAATGGGCATCAACCTTGTTAAGCCTCTTGAACAATGCCTCCGTGTAACCCTCGCCATACTGCGTATCCCCCCGTCGAATGGCGGCGGGGTCTATCGGCTGCTCTTCCGGCATTCCAGCCTCCTGTTGGATGTCCTGCCTCGCCCTTCCACAAGCCTCTGGTCCTTGCGGCCTCCCAGGCTCAGGCCGCCACCACGGGGTTCACGAGCTTGCCCAGCCCCTCCACCTCGATTTCCACCACGTCCCCCGCCTTGAGGAAAGCGGGTGTCGCGCGGGCGTAACCGACGCCCGAGGGGGTGCCCGTCATGAAGAGGTCCCCCGGCTCCAGGGTGAAACCCTTCGAGAGGGAGGAGAGCATGGCCGGAACGCTGTGGATCATCTTGTTCGTGTTCGAGTCCTGGCGTGGCTCGCCGTTCACGAAGCTCCGGATCCGGAGGTTGGCCGGGTCCTTCACGTCTTCCTTTGGGACGATATAGGGGCCGAGCGGGCAGGAGCCGTCCAGCGTCTTGCCCTTGAAGATCTGCTTGTGGGCGCGCTGGAGATCGCGCGCCGAGATGTCATTCCCGCAGCAGTAGCCGAAAATGTGGTCGTTCACCCTCGGCTCGGGAATATCCCGGCCCCGCTTACCGATGATCACCACCAACTCGGCCTCGTAATCGAGCTTCGCCGTGCAGGCGTGCTTGGGAATGCCCGCTTTGTGGCCAATAAGGGTAGCCGGCGCCTTAGTGAAGAAGATGGGCAGATCCGTTCCCATTGCTTGGGTCTGCACATCTTTGGCCTTGAGGCCCTCCTCCACGTGGTCTTTGTAGTTGAGCCCCATGCAGAGCACGTGCTTCGGAGGGTCAGGGACCGGAGGCAGGAAGGTGACACTCTCCGGGTCCATCAGGACCGGGGCGATGTCCTTGTCCTTCGCCCTCTTCTCCGCCTCGGCCACAAGGGCCCGCACGCGGGGCCCGAGTTTGTCCCATCTCTCGATCAGCTCGCGCATGGAGCCGACGGCCAGGTCCGGCTGGCCCAGGATGCCCGCGATGCGCGAGAGATGGGCGACCTTCTCCCCCACGCAGACCCCCACGCGGCGCAGTCCCCGGTAGTCGTAGGTCAGAAGCCTCATGGCATGACTCCCATCGATGGGCCGGCGCCTGGGCGCCGGTCGGTTGATCGCCTCAGTCCGCCCCGAAACGCTTGAATGCCTCGGGCGTGAACTCCACCCCGTGCCCCGGCACATCCGGGACGCGAAGGCTCCCCTTCTCCAGCTTGAACTCCCGGGTGAGCGTGCCCGGCGGGAAGAGCTCCATGTACTCCACCATGGCGCCGGCCGGCGACGCCGCGACCGGCCCGGCCGAGACGTCATGCGCCAGGTGGGTGGCCACCGGCAGGTTGTAGGCATCGGCCAGGTGAAGCACCTTCATGAGCTCCGTGATCCCGCCGCACCGGCCCACATCGGGCTGGAGGTACGCGGCGGCGCGGCGCTCGCACATCTCCCGGAACCCCCACCGCATGTAGGCGTTCTCGCCCGCCGCGACAGGCACGTGGCTCTTGCGCGCGACTTCGGCCAGATCGTCCAGGGAATCGGCGATGACCGGCTCCTCCATCCAGGCCACGCCCAGATCAGCCAGCATCCGGGACACCTCGACCGCCTCGCGCACGTTGTACTTCTGGTTGGCGTCCGCGTAGAGGGTGAACTTGTCCCCCATTTCCCTGCGAAGCATGGAGATGCGCTCCCGATCGCGCGGAGTGCCGATCTTGAGCTTGTAGCCGCTCATCCCCTTCTCGGCACTCCCCTGCGCTTCGTCCAGGAGCTCGGCATCGGTGAGGGTGTGCCAGCCGCCGCTGCCGTAGGCGGGCACGCTCTGGCGGTGGCCGCCAAAGAGGCGGTTCAGGGGGAGCCCCGCCGCCTTGCCCACGATGTCCCAGGCGGCGATGTCCACCGCCGAGAGGGCATACACGCCCAGCCCGGCCCGCAGCCGCGCCTTGTTGGGGGCCCACAACCGGTGCCACAAGGCTTCGGGAGCCAGGGCGTCCTGGCCCAAGGCCAGGGGGGCGAACTCGTCCCGGGCGTAGACCGTCATGGCTGCCCCACCCTCCCCGCCCAGCACGGTGGTGTATCCCGTCCCCGAGGGCCCGCCCTCGGTGTGGATGAGGACGGCGAGGCAGTCCACGTGCTTGTACACTCCCAGCGAGCTCGAGAAAGGCTTGGCCAGGGGGATCTTGAGCCGCTTCGCCTCGAGGGCGCGGATCTTGAGGCCGGGCATGTTCACCTCTCAGAGAAAGTTCATGGACCGGATGCGCATGGCTTGGTTGGTGCCGTCCGAGTGCAGGAAGCTCGTCACGTCGCGCAGGTACTTCTCCATCGGGGCCTCGGTCATGTAGCCCATCCCGCCCCAGACTTCAAGGGCGCGGGTGGCGATGCGGAAGGACGCCTCCGAGACAAAGCACTTGGTCATGAAGCCCATCTTGGGATCGTAGAGGCTGTCCTGGCCGGCGGTCCAGGCCGCGTAGTGGAGGAGCCGGCGGCTGGCCTCGTACTCGGCGAAGCAGTCGCAGAGCATGAAGCCCACCGCCTGGTGCTCGATGATGGGCTTGCCGCCCTGGACCCGGTTGCGGGCGTATTCCAGGGCGTCCTCGTAGGCGGCCCGGGCGGTGCCGAGCACGGTGGCGGCCGCCTCGATGTTGGAGCCCCGGACGAACCGCCGCCGGGCCTTCATCGCCTCGTTCACGGCCGTCACCCGGTTCGCGTCCGGCACGCGGCAGTTCTGGAAGATAAGCTCTGCGTTCAGGGAGAGCCGTTGGCCCATCTTGTCGTGGATTGCACCGATGGAGAAGCCGGCCATGTCGGGGGTGACGATGAAGTAAGTGAGGCCCTCGCTCACGCCCTTGGAGGGATCGGTCCGGGCGGCCAGGAAGTAAAGCTTGGCGATGCCTCCGTTCGAAATGAAGTGTTTGGTGCCGTTCACCACCCAGTCGTTCCCATTCCGTACGGCGGTGGTGCGGACGCCCGCGGAGGGGCTGTCGAAGGGAAGAATGTTGTCGGTCCCGCCCGATGGCTCCGTCATGGCGACCGCAAGATGGAAGCGGTGATCCTCGAGGAAGCGCGGCAGGTAGCGGGCGCGCTGCTCCTCGTTGGTGAGACGCTCGAGGAGGTGGGTGATCTTCCAGGTCTGGTCGAAGGTGACGGCCACGCCCAGGTCGCCCCAGGCCAATTCTTCCCCTACCAGACAGAGGGTCAGGACGTCCGCCCCCGCCCCGCCCATCGCCTCGGGCAACGCCAAGGTGCGCAGCCCCGCGCGGCTGCCCTTCTCCAAGATATCCCAGGGGAAGCGCTTGTGAGGATCCTTCGTCTGATCGAGCACTTTCGCAACGGGCCGGATCTCCCGCTCGGCGAACTCATGGGCCAGCCTCTGGAGCGCCAACTGTTCTTCGGTGAGCGAAAAGTCCATGCCTTGCATTCCTCCCCCGCGCGATTGAGCCGGCGGGCGCCGATGAATGAATGAAATGCGGAATGGCCGGAAACCCGGCGGATGGTATCGGCACCGCCTGGATTGCGCAAGGCGCGCGGACTGCTTGGTCCTGTTTTAGGCCGCGCCGGCGCCTGGCCTTAGGCTTTCTCCTCCTGTTCGCTCTTCTTCAAGGGGACGCTTTGCGGTCTGATAAGAGTTGACAGCCAGAGCCAATGCATAGAAAATACTTCTTGCAGGCATCGGAAACATCAATGCCAACGCAGGGCCGGCTATGGGAAGATGTTCACGCTTTTCCCGCCTTTTTCTTAGGAAATGAGGCGAATGCGACAAAAAATCAATGCGTTTCTTGGGCTTGTGCTGGCCTGTTCCTGTTTCGCCCTGACACCGGCGTTCGGGGCTGGAACTTTCCATATTTCGGCCATCCCGGACGAAGCCCCGACCAAGCTCATCCGCATCTTCGAGCCCATCGCCAGCTACCTCTCCAAGGAACTGGGCGTCCCGGTGAAATTCACCCCTCTCGTCAACTACGCCGCCACAGTCGAGGCCCTGGCCGCGAAGAAGGTGGACATGGTCTGGTATGGGGGCTTCACCTACGTTCAAGCCCGCATCCGGACAAACGGGGATGCGGTGCCCCTCGTCATGCGCGACCGCGACGCCGTGTTCAAGAGCTACTTCATCACCCGCGCGGGCGGGGGCATCAAGAGCCTCAAGGACCTGAAGGGCAAGACGTTCGCCTTCGGGAGCGTGAGCAGCACCTCGGGCCACCTCATGCCCCGTTTCTTCCTCCTGAAGGAGGGAATCTCCCCCGAGAAGGATTTCGCCAAGTTCAGCTTCAGCGGCGCCCACGACGCCACCGTCAAATGGGTCCAGGAGGGCAAGGTGGACGCTGGAGCACTGAACGAGCAAGTGTGGGAGAAGATGATGGCCGGAAAGCTGGTGGACACGAAGAAAGTGACCATCTTCTACACCACTCCGCCCTACCATGACTACAACTGGACAGTCCGGGGCGGCCTGGCTCCCGAGTTCCGGAAAAAAATCAGGGATGCCTTCCTCAAGCTCAACTACGCCAAGCCGGAGGACCGAAAGATTCTCGATCTCCAGGGGGCGAAGAAATACATTCCGGCCAGGCCGGGCGACTACGACAGCATCGAAGAGGCCGCCCGGAATGCCAAGCTGTTGAAGTAGCCTTCCACTTGCGGGGACGGGCCCTCCCCGCCGGTTTTTTTCGCGAGGTGTGGATTGAACCTGGCATTTGAACTCAACGGTGTCTCCAAGCGCTTCCGCCGTGCCGGCGGCGGCTGGACGGAAGCGCTCCAGGGCGTGGATCTCGAAATACGCCCGGGTGAAGCGGTGGCGATCATCGGCCCGAGCGGAGCGGGCAAGACCACCCTCATGCGCCTCCTGAACCTCTCCCTGCGCCCGGACGAAGGGGCGCTTCGCGTGGACGGAACCGACCCCACTTCCCTCTCGCAAAGCGGCTTACGAAAACTGCGGGCCCGCACGGCCACGGTTTACCAGCAGCACCATTTGATTCCGGCCCTTCGCGTCGTCCACAACATCCTGGCCGGGCGGCTCTCCGTCTGGTCGCTCGCGGGCGCGGTGCTCTCCCTTTTTTCGCCGCGCGAAACCGCCCTGGCGGCCCGGGCGGCGGGCGAGGTCGGGATTCTCGAAAAGCTCTGGGAGCGCACCGACCGCCTGAGTGGAGGCCAGCAGCAGCGCGTGGCCATCGCCCGCGCCCTGGTCCAGAACCCCCGCCACTTCCTCGCGGACGAGCCCGTGGCGAGCGTGGATCCCTCCCTCGCCGACGCCATCGTGGGCCTGCTCCGGCGCGTGTGTGCCGGCGACGGCAAGACCCTGGTCGTGAACCTGCACGACGTCCCGCTGGCCCTGCGCCACTTCGGGCGCATCGTGGGCGTCCGGGACGGGCGCGTCCGCTTCGATCTGCCCGTGGAGGAGGTGGACTCGGGCCTCCTCGTCAGCCTCTACGAGGGGGATGAGGAGCTGACTTCGGACGTTCGCCAGTGGTTCCAGGAAATCTTTCAGGTGGGCCAGCCGGGGCTGCCTAGGTGAATCAGGCGGCGGTCCCGCCCTCTCCGGGGGCATCCCGGGAGCGCAGAATCCTCACCGGCGCCGGCCTCCTCATTCTCCTGGGAAGCTTCGCCTACACTCAATCGAATCCGGCCCTCCTTCTCTCCCCGGAGGCGCTGCGCGCGATCGGGAGCTTCGCCGCCGCCTTCTTCCCGCCGGACCTGAACCGGGATTTCCTCTCCAGTTCCCTTGGACCCGTAATCGAAACCGTCCAATTGGCGACGGCGGGGGTGGCCTTGGCCATCCTCGTCGGTTTCCCGATGGCCCTCCTGGCCGCCGGCAATTTCCACCTTGGGGGCGCCCTTTTCGAGGGCGATCCCGAGCCTTCCCCGGCGGTGCGAAGACTACGGGCGGCGCCGTACTGGCTGTCGCGGCTCCTCCTCAACTTCATGCGCTCCATCCCGGAGCTGATCTGGGCCCTCATCTTCGTCCGCGCGGTGGGATTAGGCCCCCTGGCCGGCATTCTCGCGCTCGGGGTGGCCTACGCCGGCATCCTCGGCAAGGTCTTCGCCGAGATCATGGAAAGCGCGGACCTCCGCCCGGCCCTCGCCCTGCGCGCGGCGGGGGCGAGCCGCCCCAAGGTCATCCTCTACGGGATCATCCCGCCCATCTTCCGCCAGTTCCTCTCCTACGCGCTCTACCGGTGGGAATGCGCGATGCGGGCGGCCGCCATCATGGGCTTCGTGGGGGCGGGAGGCCTGGGCCAGCACATCGAGATTGCCATGCGCATGTTCGAGCACCGCCAGACGGCCACGCTCATCCTCGAGTTGGCCCTCCTCGTCGCGGCCGCGGATTTCATCAGCTCCCGCCTGCGGAGGAAGCTGGCATGAGCGCCGCGCCGGGCATGGGCGCTCCCATCCCCCGCCGGCCTGGCGGATGGGGCGTCCTCGCCGCCTGGGGGATTCCCATCCTCCTCGTGCTGTGGAGCTTCAACGGCGTCCGGGGGGAGCTGGCGGGCTTCTTCACCGCCGAGAGCGCGACACAAATGTGGGCCTATATCTCGAGGCTCTGGCCGCCCGACCGCTCGCCGGAGTTCCTCCTTTTGGTGGCCCGCGCCACGGCCGAGACCTTCGCCATCTCGGTGGCGGGAACGGCGGTGGCGGCCGCCATCGCGGCGCTGCTCCTCTACTTCGCCGCCTCGGACGACGTCCTCGGAGCGGGCGGGGAGCAGGAAAGCGCCTCCCCGGGAAGAGTCATGGGCCGGCGCGCGGCCTACCTCGCCGCCCGCGCCGCCCTCAACCTCATGCGCTCGATTCCCGAGCTGGTGTGGGCCATCATCTTCGTCTTCGCCGTGGGGCTGGGCCCTTTCGCGGGGGTGTTGGCTCTGGGCGCTCATAACGGAGGGGTCATCGGAAAACTTTATGCCGAGACGCTGGAGAATGTCCGGAGGGGACCGGTGGAGGCGCTCAGGGCGGGAGGCGCGCGGCGGTCCTCGGCTTTTCTCTACGGAGCACTGCCTCAGGCGTGGTCCCAGCTCGTCGCCTACACCTTCTACCGCTGGGAGGTGAACATCCGCGCCGCGGCGGTATTGGGCTTCGTGGGAGCGGGCGGCCTGGGGCAGCAGATGCACATCGCGCTCTCTCTTTTTCTCGAATCCCGCCTCGTCACCCTCATCGCGGCCGTATTCATTCTGGTGAACGCCGTGGACTTGATGAGCGGCTACCTCAGAAGGAAGCTGGACGCGGCCTTCTGACAAATATTTCCTCCTGCAGATTAAGCAACCGGGATAACCCTTCGTTTCAATGCAAGGTATCCCCGCCTTTTGCATCCTCCAGACGCGGGCCTGTCCCTGATAAAATCCCCGGCAAAATCAAAGCGCATGGCGCGATTTTCCTCCGCGCTTAGATTAATAGTTAGGGATGCGAGGGGGCATCCAGAACCGCCGAACATGGATATCTGGCGAAAACGGCACACCCAGCAACCGGCACCCCCTCTCTTGCCAAAGCCGGCTGATTCAAGCCCAGCAATCAAGACGCCGAAGCCAGCAAGGCCAATGGAAATCAATCGCCGCTCTCTTTGTCAAAATGAGGTCGGAAATGTCATCCGTTTCCCGCAAAGCCAAATTCCGCGCCATCCGCAAGTACGGGACGCTCACGTTGATGGGAGCCGTGACTTTCATCCTCGGTTTTTCCGTCGCCTTGAATATTTATCTGGCGAGATTCATTCCTCGGATGGATGGCGGCTACGACAATTACGCTGTGTTTTTGAAATCAGCGCGGACGGACCTGCCACGCATCTCCGAGGCGATGGTGAGGCTGAAGACGGTCACGGAATTCAAGCCGGTGGACGGGGGCCAAGGAGCGGACGGGGGGCAGAAAGAGGCCACCCTTGAAGGAACCGGAATCGTGCTCGGCCACGGCTTCATCCTGACCGTGGCGCATTCCCTCAGCCAAGACAAGGTGAAAGTCATGACACCGGCGGGGCCGGTCGAGATGCCCGCGCCGGACAAGGTATCGGAGAAGACTTTCCTGGAGTGGCAGGGAAAGTCCTATCCGCTCAAGCTCATCCTGAAGGACAAGAAGCATGACGTGGCGCTGCTCAAGGTCCCGAAGAACCTGGATCTTCCTTCCTTTCCCTTCCCCATCGGCGACAGCGACGAGCTGCAGGTGGGCAACTTCGTGTATGTCATCGGAAATCCCCTGAACTCCGGCGTCAACGTCCGGGAGGGCATCGTGAGCGCTCTGTCGCCGCCCCCCGACATCTCCGCAACGGCGCCGGCGGACGTGGACGCCTTCATGCTGAGCAACGGGCTTGTCCCCGGCGACAGCGGAACGCCGGTGGTCGCCATACGCGACGGGAAGCTCGAGCTGGTGGGCATTTCCCATGCCACCATCGGCACCACGCGCATCGGATGGGCCATCCGGATCAACTCCGTCCAACATCTGTTGATCGATGCCCTCAGGAAGCAGGGCTGGAATTGCAATCCGCTCGGACCCGGCGAGGGCCGGATGGACCGGAAAGTCTCTTTCGTGAAACTTCTCGAGGATTTCAGCTGCTCGCCCGAAATTACATAAAACGCCGAACGGCGGGTGCCGCGGCTAGGCTTTCTCCGGGTCCTCCCAAAGCCGCCAGCGCCAGATGACGAGGCCGAAGACGGCGGCCATGACGGCGCTCGCGACATAGGGGGCGCGGACCGGCCCGAGCCAAAGATCGTCGGCGCGGAAGCCGGTGACGGCGGCGCGGCTGATCGCGTAGAAGATGAAATAGAGGCAGAAAATGAAGCCCGGGCGGTGCGGCCTGAACCGAAGGCGCATCATCACGAAGAAGAAGAACAGGTTCAGCACCAGCTCGTAGAGCATGACGGGGTGAATGGGCTGGCCTGGGAACTGCCGCCCCGCGAGGCTCGTGGGGGGAAATATCACGCCCCACGGCTTGCCGGTCGGCACGCCGTGGGCATCCCCGTTCATGAAGTTGCCGAAGCGGCCGAACACCTGCCCGAGCATGATCGCCGGCGCCACCGCGTCGGCGAATTTCCAAATGTGGATCGGACGGCGCCTGAGGTAGAGCCAGCCCGCCAGGATTCCGCCGATGAGCCCGCCGTGGATGGCGAGGCCGCCGTGCCAGATCTGGATGATCTCCCAAGGGTGACGGCCGTAGAAATCCCAGTTGAAGGCCACGTAGTAGATGCGGCCGCCCACGATGCCGGCGAACATCACGAGGATTCCGAAGTTCATGATCTCGTCGAAGATGATCGGGAGCCGAGTGCGCTGGGCCTCGCGGTGGACGAGCCATGCGCCGGCCACGACGGCGAGAACGTACATCAACCCGTACCAGCGGAGCGCGAAGGGGCCGATTTGGACGATGGTCGGGCTCAAAGGCTTCCTCGGCGGCGGACTGTGTGGGGGAACCGGTCGCTGGCTACCTTACCCCACCTGGAAGGCGAGTGCCACGCTCTCCGCCTTTCCCGCGTCACCGGCCGTTGGAGGACGCCGCCTGCGGCCCTTTCCGCAGCGCAAGCTGCCCCTTCCGCGCGAAATCGATGGACTCGCCCAGGATGCGGGCCGCCTCCTGGGGGGCGTGGAAGCCGGTGGAATTCTCGGCCTCGACGAAATCTAGGTAGAACTGGGCCTTGCGCTGGAAATCCTGCGCCTCGGCCAGCGCCGGACCCTGGAAACCCCCGGCCCGCGCCGCTTTGATGTCCGCGATCAGCGCCATCAGGGCGTCCATGGCAATGTTCCGGAGCTTGAAGGTCCGCTGCTGGATCTCTTCCACCCGGCTCTTCAGCTCGCTCTCGGACCACTTGTGGCAGGTCTGGCACGCGCGGTTGATGTTGAGGAGAGGGCTGCGCACGTGGTGGTCGCTTATCTTGAGGGCGCCCACCCGCTCGTAGGGCATGTGGCAATCGGCGCAGGCTACACCCGAGCGGGCATGGATGCCCTGGCTCCACATCTCGAACTCGGGGTGCTGGGCCTTCAGGGTGGGGGCACCCGTGTCGGCGTGGGTCCAGTCCCGGAACTTGGCTTCGTCGTAGTAGGCCTGGATATTTTCGACTTTCAGGCCTTTCGCCCAGGGATAGACCAGCCGCTTCTCGGCGCCCTTGAAGTAATATTCGACGTGGCACTGCCCGCAGACATAGGCGCGCATCTCCTGGCGGGTGGCCATCTTGTTCACGTCGTAGTCCTTGATCCCCTGCGAAGCCTTGAGGTCGCGGATTCCCTCGATGAAGCCCGGCCGCGTAACGCGGAGCTGCATGGTGTCGGGAGCGTGGCAATCGATGCAGGCCACGGGGTGATTGAGGAGCTTCCGGGCCTCCATGTAGGGCATCTGGTTCATCTTCTCGAAGCCCTTGATCAGGTCCCCGTTCCCCAGCTTCTTGTACGGGACGTAGACCGAGGCGTGGCAGTGCGCGCAGGCGCCCGGCTGCTTCGCCACGATCTGGCGCTCGGTGAAAGTCTGATCCTCGAGCATGTAGGCATGGCCGCGCTCCTCCCGGAAATCTCTCGAGAAGGCGTAGCCGGCCCACATGGTCTTCAGCCGGGGGTCCTCCTCGATCTTGGATTGCGAGACGACCGAGCGGGGGTCGGCCTTCGACGGGGTACGCGGCAGCGCCTCGCTGCCCCCGTAGCGGGTGCGCACTTGGTCCACGGTCCGGAGGTAGCGGTCGTACTGGAGGGGGAAATTCTTGCCCCAGACCGCGGGGTCCTCAATAGTGTCGTTCAGATCGACCACCCGGTAGAAGGGATTCCTCGCCTCCTGTTTCCGCTCCATGATGTTGACCAGGAGCGCGAGGCCTCCCATCATCGCGGCCGCCGCGACGACAACCGCCAGGACGATGAAACCGAGCCGCTTGCCGCGCATGACTTGCTCCCCTCGTTTTTCTGGCTCCCGCCCCGCCTAGTGCAGGTGCCCCACCGACCGGTGGCAACGGACGCAATCGGTGGCGGGCGCCCCCTCCTGGCCGTGGGCGATGGCGTTCACGATTTCCTGATGGCAGCTCCGGCAGGCCCTCTCCGTCACGTCCAGGTTGCGGGCGTTGATCTGGATGGGCTCATGGAAGCGGCCGGTGGTGAAGGCGACCGAATGATTCCAGCCGTTCAGCATCTTGGTCTGGTACTTGCCGACCAGGTCCGGCGGCGTATGGCAGTCGTTGCAGACGGCGACGGCGCGGTGGCTCGAGGCGAGCCAGCCGGAATATTGCTCCGCCATGACATGGCAGTTGGCGCATGCCGCCGGATCGTTCGTGAGGTAGGAGGCGCCTTTCGCATACAGGAACACGTAGGCACCCGTGCCGGTTGCCGCCCCGACCAAGCCCGCCGAGAGAAGCGCGGCCCAGAACAATCCGCTTTGGCCCATCGAAAACCCTCGCGAATGAGAAAAAGCAAACTTCACTCGCGATTCCGAAAATGCCTGGGCCGATGCATCAAATGTAAGAAGCCGTCGCCTCAAATTCAAGGAACATGCGCTCGCCCAGGCAAAAAATCGGTTATATCGGCTTTATTTGCCGCGAAGGCTATGCAGCACCGTGAAAAAGGAGCGCTCGCCCTGGGTGGAGCCGCGCACTAGGCGCGCGATCACATCGGCACCAGCAGGAAGCCGGCGGAGCAAGTTCTCCAAATCCTCCAGATTCCGGACCCCCGAGCGGACAGGCGGCGCGCCCTCCTGGGGAGAGCGGTAGATGAGCTCCCGGATGACCATTCCGGGCCGGAGCCCGTCGTGGAAGGCCCGGCTTCCAGACTCCACTTCCCGGACCAGGACTCCCTCTGGCGACCCAAGCTGGTTCTGCTTCATGAGCTCGGGCGTCAGGTTCTCCAGCTTCATTCCATAGGCCCCGTTCTGCTGGCTTTTCGGGCCGATGTCGGCGGGTTTGGGACGGCCCTCCCCGGGCAGGACGGTGACAGTGATATCCATGGTCTTGCGCCGGCCGCTTCGGACCACATCCACCTTCACGGCTTTGCCGGGAGGGGTCCAGCCGACCAGCCGCTGCAGATGGGCAGTGTCGTGGATCTCTTTCCCGTCCAGGCCCACGATAACGTCGCCCACTTCGATGCCCGCCTTCTTCGCGGGCCCGTCAGGCAGGAGCGAGCCCACCAGGGCGCCCTGAGCGCGCGGAAGACCGAGAATATGTACCATATCGTCTGCCACGGGCTGGATCGTCACCCCCAGGTAGCCCCGCACGAACTGGCCCGAGTCCCGCAGGTGCGTGATCACGTCCTTGGCCATGTTGATCGGGATAGAGAAGCCCAAGCCGCTTCCAGGCGAGGGGATGGCCGTGTTGATGCCGATCACCTCTCCGTCGATGTTTAAAAGAGGCCCGCCGCTGTTCCCCCGGTTGATGGCCGCGTCGGTCTGGATGAAGTATTCGTAACGGGCCACCCCCACGCCCGTCCGGCCGATACCGCTCACCACGCCCACGGTGAAGGTCCGGGTGATGCCGAATGGATCGCCTACGGCGATGGCCCACTGCCCCACCCTCACCTTGTCGCTGTTGCCCAGCGTGGCCGCCGGGAGGTTCCGGTTGACGTCGATCTTAAGGAGCGCGAGGTCGGTATAAGGATCGGTTCCCACGACAGCAGCCCGATAGGGCGTGTTGTCGGACAGGCGGACGATGAGGGTCTCGGCGTCCGCCACGACATGGTTGTTGGTCAGGATATAACCCCTCGGATCAATGATGACGCCCGAGCCGGTGGCGAACCGCGGGATCTCCGGGTGGGGCGGCGTCTCGCCCTCTCCCTCCCGCGGAGCCGACGCGGCGACCCTCAGGCGCTCGGCCCGGATGCTCACCACGGCCGGCTTCACCCGCTCCGCCACCGAGGAGAAGACTTCTTCGATGCGGCGAAGAAGCGAGAGCTCCGTCTCGGGGCTGGGCGCCGCTCCCGCCAAGAAAGGAATCAAAACCAAGAGCAGCAGGAGCTTTCGATGTGCCATCCGTTCCTCTCTTCTCTTTTAAGCGGCGAGCGGATTATCGGAGGGATTCCAAATCACCGCGGCCATTATATCCATCCTCCGGGGCAGGAGGAAGGAGCTGTCCCATCCCCACCGGGCCGGCAACCGGCGTAACCACCCGGATGGGGAATCCGCCGGCACGGCTCCAGCAATGCTTATGTTCCCGGATACTTCCATCCTGCAATATGTTGCCCTACATGACTTCGATAATCACTTCAAGCTCGATCGGGACAGCCAAGGGAAGCTCCGCCACCCCGATGGCCAGGCGCGCATGCTTTCCCGCGTCGCCGAAGACGCCGACGGCGCACTCCGAGGCGCCGTTCATCACGGAAGCTTGATCGGTGAAATCCGGCGCCGAGGCCACGAATCCCGTCATCCGAACCACCCGCTTCACCCGGTCGAGGCTCCCCAGGGCCGCCTTGGCCTGGGCCAAGGCGTTCAGGAAACAAACCCGGGCGCAATCCTGGGCCTCCGGGAGTGCCACCTCAGCCCCTACCTTCCCCCGGTGGAGCAGCTTCCCCTCCCGCAGCGGGAGCTGCCCCGAGATGAACAACAGCCCCTGAGCCACCACGCAGGGAACATAGGCGCCCACCGGCGCGGGGGCGGCGGGCAGCGCAAGCCCGAGCTTCTTCAACTGATCCTCAACCGGCATTCATGTCCTCCTTCGAGGCCACCTCGGCCAACGCCCATTCGTAATCCTGCTGCGTATTCAGATTCCGGAACGAGAGGCCCTCCGGGTCCCACGCCCTCCATTCCGCCTCCTCCACCCGAAGCACGCGCATTTCCTCGTGAAAACCGATCATCTTCAGACGCCCCTCCGCGATCCGGCGCCGGATCGCGGGCTCGCAGGCCTGGCCATAGACCGCGCACAGCGGTTCGGGAAATCCCTCCAGGATGGGGATTACCACGTCCGCCTCGCCCGCCCGGGCCGCCAGGCCCCGAAGGAGCTGAGGCTGGAGAAAGGGCATATCGCAACCGGCGACGAAGACGTGGGGCGCCCCGGCGCAGGAGATCGCCGCATGGAGGCCGCCGAGGGAATCGTTCCCCGGCAGCACGTCCCCGACCACTGGAAGGCCGAAGGGCTCGAGCGAGGGTGCATCCCCCCCCACGGCGAACACCCGCGAGAAGATGCTTTCCAGGATGCGCGCCACCCGGCGGATCACCGGCTCGGAACCCAGCGGGAGAAGGAACTTATTGCGCCCCATCCGCCGGCTCCGGCCGCCGGTCAGGATGGCCGCCGGGAACGCGAATCGCTCCTCCGCCTGTGACGGTTCCATCATCCGGCCGAAACCAGGGCCCCCGCTCCCGTCACCTGCTCGGGCTCGTCCGCGAGGGCAGAGCTCTCTTCGATCAGGAGCGTCTGAACCTTGGAACCGGCCGCAAGGTCGGTCTCGAACTCCCGGAAAACGACCAATGCGTTCGCCCGCACCATCGAGTGGAGGATGTTGGATCCCTGGGCCTCGACCGCCTGGACCGTCCACTCCTCCTCCGTTCGCGTGGCCACGGCCCGGACGTAATGACGCCGCTCGGGCGTCTTGCTCAGCGGATGGAGCAGCCGGGCTTCCACCCGCGGCCGGAAAAGCCGCCGGTGGCCCTGCATCTTGAGGAGGGAGGGACGGACGAACAACTCGAAGCTCACCATGGTGGAGACGGGGTTGCCCGGGAGGCCGAAGACGGGCTTCCCCTGGAGGGTACCGAACGCCATCGGCTTCCCAGGCTTCATCCGCACCCGCCAGAAATGCATTTCGCTGCCGAGGCCCCCGAGGATGCCCTTCACAAGATCGAAATCCCCCACCGACACCCCACCGCTCGTCAGCACCAGGTCGGCGCCCAGGCCGTCCCGCAGGTGGCGCTCGAGGTCCGCCGCAGTGTCTCGGGCGATGCCGAGCTGAATCGGCTCCCCCCCCGCCTCCAGCACCTGGGCGGCCAGCGCGTAGGAATTCGAGTTGAAGATCTGTCCCGCCGCCGGGACCTCCCCCAGGTCCAGCAGCTCATCCCCGGTCGAGAGGATGGCCACGCGGGGCTTCTGATAGACATAGACGGCCGGCCGCCCCAGGTTCGCCAGCATGCCGACCGCCGCGGCGTTGACGCGGACGCCCGCGGAAAAGACTTTCGTCCCCCTCTTCACGTCCTCGCCCGCCACGCGGACGGCCTCGCCCGAAGGCACCGCGAGGAAAATCCGCACTTCGTCCTTTCCCGCCTTCTCGGTCTCCTCGACCAGGACGACGGCGTCGGCCCCCCGGGGGATGGGCGCCCCGGTCATGATGCGGATGGCCTCGCCCGGGCCAAGGGTGCGGGTGGACTCAATCCCCGCCCGCACCTCGTCCACCACCCGGAGAGTCTCCGGGCGCTCCCTCGAGGCCTGCGCCACGTCCTGGGAGCGGACGGCGTAGCCGTCCATCGCGGAGTTCGGCCAGGGGGGGATGTCCCGGGGCGAATGGACGTCCTCCGCCAGAACGCGCCCCAGCGCCTCCAGGATCGGCACGCGCGCCCGGCCCAGGGGCTGGATTCGGAAAAGGATGGCCTGCTGTGCTTCCTCGACGCTGATCATGCAGGGCCTCTCGCTGGCGGCCGATTCGGCCATGGATTTGCACCCAGTCCTTTTGGCATTATAACGGACCCCTTGGCGAGGGAAAAACCACGCTCACCGGGAGGCCTCCCGTGCCCCGCGAAGAATTCCGCTACAAGGCCGAGTTCCGCGTCCGCTTCGGTGAGACGGACCTCCAGGGAGTGGTCTTTAACGCCAACTATCTGCTCTACGTGGACACCGCGCAGATGGACTACTTGCGCGATGTGGGCGTCCCCTATTCCCTCATGCGGAGCGAAGGGCACGATATCGTGATCGTGGAGGCCAACCTCCAGTTCAAATCACCGGCCCGCTTCGATGAGATCATCGACGCCTACGTCCGCGTCCCGGAGATCGGGAACACGAGCGTTCGCATGGAATTCGAGCTCTACGAGCGGGGGAGCGGCCGCCTCGTGGCCTCGGCCCGCACCATCTACGTCATTGTCCAGGAGAAGACCGGCGAGCCGGTCCGCGTGCCGTCCTACCTTCGCCGGGCCGTGCGGGAGTTCGAGGGAAACAGCTCGATCGCGCCGGAGTGACGCCTACTGCGCCAGCCACCAGGCGAGCGCCCCGACGATGAGCACCTGGACGGCACAATAGCCCGCCACACGCTTGAACACCTCCGCTTCCCGCCCGCTCAGCCCCGCCGTCGCGCATCCCACAAGCACCTTCGCCGGGGCGATCATGCTGCCCAGCGAGCCTCCCGCGCTCTGCGCCGCCGCGAGAATGACGGGCTGCACCCCGGTGAGCTCCCCCACCTCGACCTGAAAAGCCCCGAACAGGATGTTGGAGTTGGTGTTGCTTCCCGTCACGAAGCACCCCAGGAGCCCCACGAGCGGCGAGACGAGGGGGAAGAGCCGCCCCGTCGCCTCCGCGGCGCCGTCCGCGAGGACGACCACCATGCCCGATGCGGTCATCACCGAGGCGAGGGCGACCATGGAAACGATGCCAACCGCGGTCGGATAGGCGTCCTTGAACGTCCGGCGGAACAGGGCGGCCTGGCGGCCCGGCCAGCGGCCGTTCATCCGGTAGAACGCCCATCCCAGGAACGACGTGTAGAGCAGGAGCGCCCCCGGATGGCCGAAGGGAGCGATGCTCCACATCTGCCGGGCCGTCACCACGCCCAGGTCCGTGATCGTCTCGTCGATGGGCACCCTGAACTTCCAGGCGTGGAGGGCGTCGTGGAAGGCGGGGACGAAGGTCACCAGGCTCACCACCGCGATCAGCGAATAGTAAGGGGCGAAGGCGAGATGGAAGCTCATCCGGCGGGCTCCCTCGGGGGGGAGCACGGAGCGCACCCGCCGCGCCTCGGGCTTGGGCACCATGGACGGAGGACGCGAGGGGCCCTGGTAGCGCGGCAGGCGCGCCATCCCGAAGCCCACGAGCAGGCAGAGCATGCCCGCCCCGAAGGAAGCGATGATCCACAGGTCCAGCCAGGCGAGGAGGACCTGGGCGCCCGTGGCCACGGCCGCCAGGGCGGTCACCACGGCCGGCCAGCGCCTCACGGCGCTCCACCCGGCGTGCTGGTGGGCGATGGAGACGGCGGCGGCCAAACCCGCCGAGGCGAGCAGCAGGGCGATGTGCACCCCGAGCTCGTGGGGCGGCAGGCGGGTCACCGAGAGCAGGGCCTGAAAGCTGCTGGCCATGTCCCCCATGCTCACCGACCAGGCATGGCCGATGAGCGCCGCCGCCACCGCCTCGACCGGGGGATACCCGATGCCCACAAGCAACGGGGCCACCACGGCCACGGGCACCCCGAAACCGGCCACCCCTTGCAGGAAGGTCGTGAAGCCGAAGGCCAGGATCATGAGCTGGAGGATGTGGTTCTTCGTCATGTCCGACACGCTCCAGCCGATGTTGCGGATGCCTCCCGCGGCGTCGGCCACGTGATAGAGAATGAGCGCCGGGATGATGATGTACAGGACGGGGATGCTGAGGAGGAAGCCCCGGAGGAGAGCGACAGCCAGCACGTCGGGCCCGGCGCCGAAACGGGCCCAGGCGGCGAGGAGCCCCACCGCCAGGCCGAAGGGCCCGGCTTTCTTCCCGCCCCACCGGAGGACGAGCATCGCGAGCATGAGGGCGAGAATCGGAAGGAAGGCCAGCAGCCAGTTCAGGCCGGAGAATTTGAGGGCCGAGCCCATTTTTACAGGTCCTTCCCGCTTTCCGCCTCCCGCATCACCGCTTCCGGGCGAGCGAATGGTCACCGAATCAGGATCAATATGCAATCTGCGGATGCGGCCGGATTCCTTGGCGCGGCGTTCGAGGAGCCGAGCCCAGGCAGGGGGCCGGAACGACCCGAAGCGGACGAAAAAAGCGCGGCGCCCGGGGGCGCCGCGCCTCGGCGAACTCGCCCGCCGGTCAGGCGCCGGCCGCGCAGCGGAAGCCCAAGTTGAAGTTCTTGTACCAGGGCTCGAAGCCCTCCCGCGCGGAGCACCGGAGGTTGTCCTCGATGTAGTCCCAGCCGCAGCCCCGCACGGCGCGGGCCGTCCAGGCGTAGCCCGACTTCCGCGGGAGCCATCCCTCGCCGCCCCCGAACCGGATCTTGTAGACATCCTTTTCGCGCCCCAGAATCTCGAACCGCTCGCCCTTCTTCGCCTCCCCCAGGGTCAGGCTGCCCCCGCCGGGAACCGCGAACACCGCGATGAGGGGGACGGCCACCTCGAACGCGGGGAACTCGGGCCCCTTCGGATCACTCGCCGGGGCATAGCGGTAGTAGAAGGCGTCGAACCAGTCCGCCGTCCACTCGAAGACGTTGCCGGCCATCTGGACGCAGCCGAAGGGCGAGGCCGCCCCCGCGTGGGCGTCCACATCGAGCGGGCACTGGAGCTCCGCTCCGGCGTAGTGGGCAATCTCATGCGTGGGGAGCGCGTCTCCCCAGGGATAGGCCCGGCCGTCGGCCCCCCGGGCGGCCTTCTCCCACTCCGCCTCGGTCGGGAGGCGCTTTCCGGCCCAGCGGGCATAGGCCGAGGCGTCCTCCCAGCTCACGCTGACGACGGGCTGCCTGGGCCCCACATAGTCGTCCCGGGAGAAGGACGGAGGCGGCTTCACCGCGCCCTCCATCTCCTCCAGGAAGCGGCGGTACTGCTCGTTGGTGACGCAATACTTGTCGATCCAGAAGGCGGGCAGCCTGACTTCGCGCTGGGGGCGCTCGTCCTGGTTGCCCGCGTCCGAGCCCATGAGGAACACGCCGGCCGGGACGAGCACCATCGCCGCGCCGTCGCGCCCCCGCCGCTCTTCCTTAATTTGTCCGCTCATCGCCTCTTCCATGTCCTCTCATCCTTCGCGGCGTCACGAAAAAAGACGGGGCCCTTCCGGGCCCCGTCCTTGCGCCGTCAGGAGGGACGCCGCACTTACTTCTTCTTGGCCGGATCCTCGCCCAGCTTGAAGGGGATGACGCCGGGCATGGCCCAGTCGTTCCACATCTTGTCCACTTCCGCCTGGAAGTAGGCGTAATCCTCTTCGATGAAGTGGTGGAAGCGGCCCTGCGCCTCGAGATACTCGCGCACGGGGCGGCGCTTGCGGTTGCCGTACACCTGGCGCGCGGAGATGCCGGTGTAGGTCAGCCTGCCGTTCGTCATCTCCCACAGCGGGAAGATGCCCGTCTCGACCGCCAGCTCCCCCAGCTTGTGGGAATAGAAGGGGTCGTAGTCCCAGCCCTTCGGGCAGGGGTCGAGGGTGTGGACGAACGCCGGCCCGGACGTGGCCAAGCCCTTGCGGACCTTGTCGATGAGGTCGGCCGGATAGGAAGCGTCGCCCGTGGCCACGTAGTTGCACTTCGTATGGCCCACCGCGTAGAGGGCGGCGGCGTTCTTCTTCCACCGGGTGTGCATGATGCGGAACTTCTTGCCCGGAGGGGTGAAGGTGGTGTTCGCGCCCCAGGGCGAGGCCCCGGAGATCTGGATGTCGGTGTTCGCGTACGACTCGTTGTCGTAGCAGATGATCAGGTGGTTGTACTCGGCGTGCATGAGCGAGGCCGAGATGCCCGCCACGCCCATGTCGATGCCCCCGCCGTCCCCGCAGAAGGAGATGACGTTGATGGGCTCCTGCTTCATCTTGCCCTTGCGCATGAGCGCCCGGAGCGCCGCCGCGGTCCCCGTGGCCGCCGGACCGCAGGAGCCGAGCTGGGTGTGCATCCAGGGCACCACCCAGGGAGTGCTGTAGTAGGTGGTGTTGGCCACGTACATGCACCCGGTGCTGCCCAGGATGATGGTGCGCGGCCCGGCCGCCTTGGCCATGAGGCGCATGATGAGGGCGCTCTCGCAGCCCTGGCAGGTGCGATGGCCGCTGGTGTAGTACTCTTCGACCGCCTTCTGGGGAATCGCGTTCACCTTCCCCATGAGGGGAAGCTGCTGCGTGCCGATCTGATACAGGGTCTCACTCATGTCTGATCACCCCCTCACGCCGATCCACTCGACCTGGTTGTCCGCCTTGCCGCTCTTGGCGATGGCGAACATCTGATCGGCCATGTGTTTGACGTTCTCGAGCAGAACCTCGCGGCCGCCCAGGCCGCAGACGAAGCCTTTCATCAGGGGCTGCTTCGGCGAGCCGTAAAGAGCCGCCTTCACCTCGTTGAACAGGATGCCGCCGTGGAACGGCGAGCCGAAGGAGTAGTCGCGGTCCACCACGCCCACCGCCTTGAAGCGCGAGAGCGAGGCCCGGAGCTCCTCGGTCGGGAAGGGGCGGAACCACTTCAGGCGCACGAGACCGACCTTCTTGCCCTCCTTGCGCATCTCGCGGATGGCCACCTTCACGGGAAGGCTGAGGGTACCCAGGCCGCACAGCACGACGTCGGCGTCCTCGGTCATGTACTCGTCGAGGAAGGGGTTGGTGCTCTCGCCGAAGATCCTGCAGAAGTCCTTGTGCGCATCCTTGAGCACGGTGTAGGCGCGCTTGGCCGCCTCGCTGCTCTGGCGGCGGACCTCCATCAGCCAGTCCTCGTTCGCCTGGGGGGCGATGGTGACGGGGTTGTCCGGGTGGAGCAGCAGGTCCCCGCGGTCGTAGGCGGGGAGGAATTTGTTGACCTGCTCCTGGGTCGGCAGCTTCACCGTGGCCTGGCTGTGGGTGAGGAAGGCGCCGTCCATGGCGATGGCGCAGGGGAGGAACACCTTCGGATCCTCCGCCACGCGGTAAGCCAGCAGGCCCAGCTCGACGACTTCCTGGGCGTTGTCGGGGAACGTGATGAGCCAGCCCAGGTCGCGGACGAGCATGGCGTCGTTGTGCTCAGTGCCGAAGGCGCCCGGGTCGTCCAGCGCCCGGCAGCCCACCAGGGCCACCATCGGCAGCCGGAGCCCCGCGGTCACGGCCAAGGGCTCCATGGCGTAGAGCCAGCCCACGCCGCTCGAGCCGGTGAACACGCGGGCGCCGCAGGCGCTGGCGTGCTTGACGATCTCGAACTGCCCGTGCTCGCTCTCGGCCGGGATGTAGTCGGCGTCGAACTCCCCGTTCGCGATGAACCGGGAGACGTACTGCATGACGGTGTCGTACGGCCGGATCGGATAGGCCGTGATGACGTCCACGTCCGCGAGGCGGACGATGTTCGCCATCACCTCGCTTCCGGTGAGCAGCTGTATGCCCGCCCCTTTTTCCTGCGCTACCGTTGCCATCTGTGGGCTCCTATTTGAAATCCTTCACGGACTTGGCCTTTGCGTTCGCCTGGTTGTGGCCGCCATCGAGACCGACGCCGGAGAAAGCCGCCGCCAAGCCGGTGATGGGGAAGCGATGCTCGACTTTTCCCGCCTTCCGCTTCTCTGTCACGTAGCCCTGGTAATTCTTGGCGTCCTTCTTCCACATGAGATACTGGCTGTCGCGGTCCTCGAAGATCACCTCGTTCACCATGGTGATGCAGTCGGCGACGGGGCAGATGGCCTCGCACACGCCGCAGCCGCAGCAGGCCTCCATATTGGCGTCGAAGTAGCCGTCAGGCGTGACGTCGAAGACCGTGTCCGGGCAGGCGATCCAGCAGAGGGTGCACTTGGTGCACTTGTCGAAGGCCACCACCGGCCGCATCGTCCGGGTGGACCACTTCTTGAAGTACTCGTTCCGGCCAGGCTGGTAGCCGCCGTCCATGTCGCGGTAGTCGTTGTGCCCGCCGACGCCGTCGATGACGACGCCCTCGCGCATCTCGGTCCACTTGAGGAGCTGGAAGGTGAAGGGCACCTCGGTGTTGCCCTCGCCCGGCTTGATCTCGTCGGGGCGGGTGTCCTCGAAGCTCGCCCGCGCGGCCTCCACGTGAGCGTCGCCGCCGATGTTCTCGCGGATGGCCTGCTCCAGGGAGGCCATCGAGCAGATGCCCGGCTCCGCCTTGAGTGCCGCGCCCAGGCAGCGGGCGTCGGTGCCGTCGTTCTTGTACACCCACAGCCCGGCCATGCTGGCCCCGCCGGGGACGATGGCGATCTTGTAGGGCGTGTCGCGGCGGTGGATGTGCTTGACCAGCGCGGCCGTCTTTTGATTCGAGGTGACAATGAGGGTGCCGCCCGGCTTGGTGACGGCGTTGATGGGCTGGAGCCCGTACCATGCCCAGGACTCGACGCCTTTGCACAGGGTGTCGTCCACGCAGATGGAGACGTCCACCTGCTTCGGCTCGTACTTCGCGGCGACCGCCTGCAGCTCCTCGCTGTTGTCCGCGATGTAGCCGAAGAGCTTCGCCGGTATCCCGTTCCGCTCGGGCGAGTCGCTGTAGCGGCCGAAGGAGATGCCCTGCTTCCCCTCCTTCACCGCCGCCAGCACGAGCGTGCGCGATATCTTGTTGGCCAGCGTCTTCTGGTAAATGCCGCGGTAGACGATCTCGAAAGATATGACGCTCACATCCGCTGCCTCCCAAATGGGGTTTCAGTCCATGGGGACGGGGAACAGTGCCCCTGCCCCATCCTTCACCACAGTTCCCTCCGAGCTCGCCCGGGCACGCAGCCGCGGGCGCGGAATCCGCTCGATGGTGCCGGTTGAGCCTCCCTTTTAGGGCTGGACGCCCAAGCCGTCCGCCGCGCTCTGTGCGGCGGATATTTTTTCAGGAGGCGCGCCGGCCACTCCGGCCGGCTCCGCCGTCTCGGCGTCCTCCGTCTCCTCCGCGAAAATACCGCCCATCTCCCGCCCTTCGATCTCAAGGAGATGGCTGAGCATCCGGGAAACCGCCTTTTTGCTCTCGCGGGCCCTCACCGCCTCGAATATCTCCTCGTGGCCCTGCAGGGAGCGAAGTCGTCCGACCTTCTCCCGGATGGAGCGCTCGCGCAGCTCCTTCAGCGAATGGAGCAGCATGCCGACCAGCCGGAGCAGGAATTCGTTCTTGGCCGCCTCGGCCAGCCCCAGATGAAACGCCGTATCCTCGTCCATCCCGGATCCGCCCTGCTGAATCTCAGCCCGCTGGCGCTCCAGGATGTCCGTCAGCTTGTCCAATTCGGCGGAGGTGGCGCGGTCGGCCGCGAGGGCCGCGATCTGGGGCTCCAGCAGCCGGCGCGCCTCGAAGATCTGGCGCAGGCCGGATTCGCCCTCGGAGGACGTTTTTTCCAAAAGGACCGGAATGAGGGACTCCGGGCTCGCCACCACGAAGGTGCCGTCGCCGTGACGCGTCGCGACGAGGTTCGCCGACTCGAGCGCCCGCACCGCCTCGCGCACGGAATTGCGCCCGACACCGAAGCGCTCGCAGAGCTCGCGCTCCGAGGGAAGCCGGTCGCCCATCTGAAGGTTTCCCTCGATGATGAGCGTGGTGATCTGCGAGACGATTCCCTCGTAGAGCCGCGTCTTCTTGACCGTCTGGAGCCGATCCCGGATTGTCATCCCGCTCTCCTCCAGAGAGGATTGTCGGCTTATAGGCTTATCCTACCAGTTGAGTGAGTGCAAAATCAACCAGGATTCGCCTGAAAATACGACTGAATTTACCTGAATGTAAGCCATTGGACGCTTATCCGAGGTAGAATTATTGATATTATTTGGGGGCACTTTCCGCATTTTCAGCCCTTTGTGCTGGCATGGTAGGATTGGCGTTCCCCTCCCCAAGCCTGGGAAGCGGCTGTCACGAGGAGACCCGAAAAGTGAAGCGCGGCGGGGTCCTGGCCCTCCTGACGACAGGTCACGCTCTCGAGCATTGGTACCTGGGCCTCATGGGCCCGCTCATGCCTTTCGTGGCGCAGGACCTGAATTTCAACCTGACCCAGGTGGGCATCCTAGTGACCGGGCGCGCCTTCTTCGGCGCTTTCAGCAGCGCCGCCTCGGGCTGGGCCGCCGACCGCCTCGGCAGCGGCCGCGGGATGCTCGTCTTCTGTCTCGTCGCCACCGCCCTCCTCTACTGCGGGATCGCCATGGCTCCCGGATTCGCCATCCTCGCCCTCATCTTCTGGGCGAGCGGGCTCTCGGGCCAGACTTGGCATCCCCCGGCGATGGGCCTACTGGGGGAGCAGTTCCGGGAGCGCAAGGGATTCGCCTTCGGAATCCACGGCACCGGAGCCACCGTGGGCCAATCCATCGCCCCCCTCGTGGCCGGGTACATGCTGCTCCTGGTGGACTGGCGCCAGGTGATTCTCTGGAACACGCTTCCCATGTTCGCGGTCGCCGCCATGCTCGCCGCCTGGCTCCCCCCCTTCCAGCCGGCGGCGGAAAAAGGCGCGTCCGGCGCCTCGTTCGGGGGCTGGCTGGGCCAGGTACGCCAGTCGCTCATCCAGAATCCCCGCTTTGTGGCCATCTGCTGCGCCTCCGGGGTCCGGACGCTCTCCCAGCATGCCGTCAGCACATTCCTCCCCTTCCTCCTGGTCCGCGAATTCGGGGCCGAGGCCAGCTGGGTCGGGTTCGCGCTGTCCGTCTTCATCGCGGCGTGCATCCTGCCGGAGACGCTGATGGGCTATCTCTCCGACCGGATCCCGCGCCAGAACATCCTCTTCTCGGGAATGGGGGTGGGCGCCCTGCTGCTCTTCCTCATCCCCGCCTGGGGCGGCAGTCCGGTTCTTCCCGTCCTCCTGGCTCTCCTCGGGGGACTGTTCATCTCCATGAGATCGGTCATCTTCGCGGCGGGAATCGAAATTTCCCCGCCCAACCTCGGCGGCAGCGTGGTCGGCATCATCTTCATGACCAACCAGATATTCGTCGGGGCGGGCGCCTTGGCCGGGGGCATCCTGGCGGACCTGTTCGGCCCGAAGGCCATCTTCTGGTTCATCGGCGGCCTGATCCTCCTCTTCATGCCCGTCAACCTCCTGCTCTGGAAAATCCCGCCCGAGGTGGCCGTGGGCCCCGCCGCCCCCGAGGCCGGCCCCGCAGCCCCCTCGCCTTAACGCTCCGGAGCCGTCATGACCGTGGCCATCCAGGACCACCCCGGCGTCGAGCACATCGAGAGGCTGCTCGCTGGGGGGGCGCCGTCTCCGATGGCCGCCGATCTCCTGGACTCCATCGGCGTAATCGATCCGGCCCGTGCCTGCCGTAACCTCCAGTCGCTGGCGCTTCACCCGGCCTTCCCGCGCAATGATCGGGACTTCCTCGTCCAGCTTCTCGCGGCCCTGAGCGAAACCTTCGAGCCGGAACGAGCGCTCTCCAACTTCGAGCGGATCATGGCGACCCGGGAGGACCCGGACGCCCTCCTCCGCCTGCTCCGCCGCTATCCCGAGCGCCGCGCCGCCCTCTTCACCCTCGCGGGAGGGAGCCAGTTCCTCACCGATACGGTCCTGCGGCATCCGGAATTCCTCGACTGGCTCCTCCGCCCCTCCGCCCTCCAGGGGGAGCGGAGCGAATCGCGCATGGAGGCCGAGCTTTGGCGCTGGGTCCAGCGGCTGCGGACCCAGCCGAACGGCCCCTCGAACGCCCTCCGGCGCTTCCGGCAGCGGGAGTACCTGCGGATCGGCCTGCGGGACCTGATGCGGCTGGCGGACATGCCGCAGACGGTGCTCGCGCTCTCTCACTTGGCCGACGCCACCCTGGAGGCGGCGGTCCGCGTCGCCCGGGCCGAGCTCGAGGCCCGCTACGGGAAGCCTCTCTACCGGAGCAAGGAGGGACGTTCGCTCCCGTGCGAGTTCGCCGTCATCGCGCTCGGCAAGCTGGGCGGCCTCGAGCTCAATTTCAGCTCCGACATCGACCTCATCTTCATCTACTCGTCCGACGAAGGGGGCACCCGCGGCGCAACCGGCCGGGACCACATCTCGAACCATGAGTTCCACGCCCGCCTCGCGCGCCGGGTGATCGCCCTCATGGCCGAGAATACGGAGGAGGGGCACGTCTTCCGCGTGGATACCCGCCTCCGCCCCGAGGGCGATCAGGGAGCCCTGGCCTATTCCTTGCGAAGCTGCGAGGTTTACTACGAATCCTGGGGGGAGACATGGGAGCGCCAGGCCCTCATCAAGGCGCGCCTGGCCGCCGGCTCCGCCGCCCTCGGCAAGGCCTTCCTCGACATGATCCGGCCCTTCATCTACCGCCGGACCCTGGACCTCAGCGCCCTCGACGAGATCGGCCACATCAAGGATCGCATCAACGCCCAGATCGCCGCCAGCGGCCGGAAAGCCTCCAACATCAAGCTCGGCGAGGGCGGCATCCGGGAGATTGAGTTCATCGTCCAGTCCTTCCAACTCATCTACGGCGGCAAGGAGAAGTTCCTGCGCACCCCCAGCACGCTGGAGGCCCTGTCGGTCATCCAGGCCCTGGGCCTCCTTCCGATGGACGACTGCGCCGCCCTCTCCTCGGCCTACATTTTCCTGCGGGACATTGAGCATCGCGTCCAGATGACCCAAGGGCTCCAGACACACGACCTGCCCGCCGACGCCCATGCCCTCACCGTGCTCGCCCGCAAGATGGGATTCCACCGGACCGGCGGCATGAGCGAGCGCACTGGTTTCCTCGCCGCCCTCCAGAACCATCAGGATCAGGTCTCCCGCGTCTTCCAGAACCTCTTCCGCAAGGGCGACTCCGAGGAAGCCGGACGGCCGGCGGAGGAGGAGGCCCCCGCCGCCGCCGAGACCCTGGAGGATTCCCTCGCGCCCGCAGACCTGGCCCCCTACAATTTCGCCGATCCGGAGAGTGCCAGCGCCCGCCTGCGCCTCCTGCGGAACGGCGAGCCGTTCGAGCGCGTGAGCGCCCGGGCGAAGCGCCTCTTCGACAACCTCCTGCCCCGCCTCCTCTTCCTGACCCTCGATCTCCCGGATCCGGACCAGGCGGTGGTGAACCTCAGCCGTTTCGTGGAGCGAAGCGGCGGACGCGAAGGCGCCTTCACGCTGCTGAGCGAGCAAGAGAACGTCCTCGAGGCGCTTCTCCGGCTGTTCGGCTCGAGCGATTATCTCTCCGAGAGCCTCCTCTCCCAGCCGGGCCTCCTCGACTCCCTCTTCCAGGCCGAGGCGCTCACCTCCTCGAAGGCTGCCGGGACCCTCCAGAAAGAGCTTTCCGCGGAGGCGCTCAAGGGCTCGGACGCCGCCCAGCGCTTCGCCCGCCTCTGCGCGGCCAAGCGCGGCGAAGAGCTGGCCATCGGCCTGCGGAGCATCCTGGGGGAAGCAGATATCTTCCAGACCATGAGCGACCTGACCTCGCTGGCCGAGGCCGTCCTCGCGGTGGGGCTCCGAGTCGCCGAGGAGGAGGTGCGGGGCCTCCACGGAAGCCCCATCGAGGCGGAAACGGGCCAGCCGGCCGGCTTCTCCATCATCGGGCTGGGGAAGCTGGGCAGCCGGGAGATGAACTTCGGCTCCGACCTCGATCTCGTCTTCGTCTACAGCGGACCGGGCGGAACGGACGGAAAAATCAACGGAAAGGGCGCGGCCTGGGGGAGCGCCTCCAACCACCAGTTCTTCCTGCGGCTCGCCACCGCCCTGCGCGACGGGCTTTCGGCGCCGGCCTCGGGGGAGCGGGCCTACGAAATCGATTTGCGGCTCCGCCCCGAGGGCCAGAAAGGCGCCATCGCCGTTCCCCTCCAGACCTTCGAGGACTATTTTCGCGATCGCGCGGAGCTCTGGGAGCGGCAGGCGCTCTGCCGCGCCCGGCCCGTCGCCGGCTCCCCCGCCCTCTCCCGCCGCTTCATGGGGCTGGCGGCCGAATTCGTGTACGAGCGGCCTCTCCCGCCCAACCTCGCGGCCGGGATAGACCACGTGCGGCTCCGCATGGAGCGGGAGCTGACCCACGAGGCCGAAGGCGAGATCGACCTCAAGCTGGGCCACGGCGGGCTGACGGACATCGAGTTCCTCGTCCAGTACCTGTTGATCTCCCACGGCCGGGAAAAGCCCGCCATCCGCCGTCCCGAGACCGCCGAGGCCTTGCGCGCCCTGCGGGCCGCGGGCCTGCTGAACGAGGAGGACGCGGACACCCTGCTGGACACATACCGCTTCCTCCGGCAGGTGGAGAACCGGCTGCGCATCGCCCGGGCCCAGCCCCTGCACACTTTCCCCGCCACCCCGGAGGGAATGGAGATGCTCGCCCGCCGGCTGGGCTACTCCGACGACGAGGAGGGAAGCTCCCGCGCCAAGCTCCTCGCCGACTACGAGCGGCACACCCAGCGCGTGCGGGCCATCTACCGGGAGCGGCTCGGCTTGAAGAAGCGCGCCTGAATCGGCCTCTTTTCCTTGACTCGGGCGCGGTCCCGGGCTACCAATGGCCGCGCAATCATCGCGAAAAAAGGAGCCATCCCCTTGATCATCGACCCCGGCCGTCTCCGGCGGAGCCTTGAGGAGATGGCCCGCATCGGCGCCACCCCCGGCGGCGGGGTCCACCGCCCGACCCTCACCGACGCGGACCGCGAGGCGCGCGATCTTTTCGCGGCCTGGTGCCGCGAGGCGGGACTCGCGGTGACGGTGGACGAGATGGGCAACATGTTCGCCCGCCGCCCCGGCGCGGACGATTCCGCCCCGCCCGCCATGATGGGGAGCCACCTGGATTCCGTCCCCTACGGGGGCCGCTTCGACGGCTCGCTCGGCGTCCTCGCCGCCCTGGAGGTGGTGCGCAGCCTCAGCGACAGGGGCATCCGCACGCGCCGGCCGGTGGAAGTGGTGAACTGGACCAACGAGGAAGGCCCTCGCTTCCCGCCCTCGATGCTGGGCAGCGGCGCGTTCTGCGGGAAGTACGGCGTCGAGTGGGCCTACGGCCTCCGGGACGGCGAAGGCAAGCGCTTCGGCGAGGAGCTGGCGCGCATCGGCTACCGGGGACCGGCGCCCTGCCGGCCCCGCCCGGTGGGGTGCTACCTGGAGCTCCACATCGAGCAGGGCCCCGTTCTGGAGAAGGAAGGCGTCCAGATAGGGGCGGTGGAGGGGATTGTCGGGATCACCTGGCTGCGCGCCGCGATGAAAGGCGAGCGCGACCACGCCGGGCCCACGCCCATGTCCATGCGGCGGGACGCCCTCGTGGGGGCGGCCCGCGCCGTCGCGGCCATCCGGGAGGTCCCCGGCAAGCTCCATCCCGACATGGTGGCCACGGTCGGGGAGATGTCCGTCTCCCCCAACGCCATCAACGTCATTCCCGAGCGCGCCGCCTTCTCGGTGGACTTCCGCCACAGCGACGAGGTTCTCGTCCAGCGTGCCCGGGAGATGGTGATCGAGGCCATCGAGGCCGCCGCGCGGGGGGAGGGCCTGGAGGTCTCGGTGGAGGAGGTGAGCCGCTCCACCGCCTTGCCCTTCCATCCCGAGGCGGTGGGGGCGGTGGCGGGCGCCTGCCGCGAGGCGGGCTACACCTGCCGCCGCATGTGGAGCGCGGCCGGCCACGACGCGCGCTACCTGGCGGAGCTGGGGCCGGCGGCCATGATCTTCATCCCCTGCGCGGGCGGGAAGAGCCATACGGAGCTCGAGGATGCATCGTGGGAGGACGTGGCGCGGGGGGGCGACGTCCTCGCCCGCGCGCTCATCACACTGGCCGGGAGGGCCGCATAGGGCCGGCCGGACCGAGAGGAGAACCATGCAAAAGATCCGCTGGAAGAACGGGGCCCGGTGCGCCGTGTGCCTCACCTTCGACGTGGACGGCGAGAGCCTCTGGATCGCGCGCGACCCCTCCCTGGCGCACCGCCCGATCCACGCCTCGATGGGGGCGTACGGGCCCAAGGTAGGGGTGCCCCGCATCCTCGCCCTGCTGAAGAAATACGGCCTCCCCGGCACCTTCTACGTGCCGAGCTGGACGGCGGAGCGCTGGCCGAAGATGACGGAGTCCATCCTCCGCGCCGATCACGAGATCGGCCACCACGGCCACCTGCACGAGAAGCCCTACCTCCTCGCCGACCGGGAGCGGGAAGAGGAGCTGCTGGTGAAGGCCCTGGAGATCCTTGAGCGCTTCATGGGCCGCAGGCCCGTGGGCTCGCGCACCCCCTCCTGCGACCCCAGCGCCCACACCATGGAGCTGCTCAAGAAGCACGGCCTCATGTACCACTCGAACCTGATGGACGACGACTGGCCCTATTACCATCCTTGCGGCCTCATCGAGCTTCCCACCAAATGGTCCCTCGACGACTTCATCTTCTTCGGCTACAGCGGCAACCCGCCCTTCGGGCACGGCATCCGGGACGCCGAGTCGGTCTATTCCATCTGGGTGGAGGAGTTCGAGGGGACCTACGAGGAGGGCGGCTACATCAACTTCATGTGCCATCCCCAGGCCATCGGGCAGCGCCACCGGATGCGGATGCTGGAGCGCCTCGTGCGCCACATGCTGGACAAGGGGGACGTCTGGTTCGCCTCCCAGGCCGAGGTGGCGCGGCACTGGGCGGGCCAGTCCAAGCCGGCCGCCCGGCCCGCGGCGAAGCCCGGAAAACCGCGCAAGAAACGGTAGCCGGGGGCCGCCTCCGGCCGATTTGACGGGACCGGGCGCCGGGTATACTGTCATCCAATCTCATCCAGTTCCTGGGAGGCCGCCGGACCAAGTCTTGTTTCCGGACGCAGCGGCGGGACACCCGCCTCCGCTCCGCGAAGAGGATGTAACGCCTGCGCCGCGGCCTTCGGCCCAAGGCGGAACAGGCGAGGCAACGGGGAAAAAGGAGGGATTCCGATGGCAAGCCGAAATGTCAGCAGGCGGCAGTTGCTCAAGGCGGCGGGCGCCGCGGCGGCCGCGACCGGCATCGGGGCGAACATCATCATCCCGGGGCGGGCGCGTGCGGCGTCGAAGAAGCTCCGGATCCTGCAGTGGGTCCACTTCGTGCCCCCCTACGACACATGGTTCAACAAGAAGTTCGCCGTGGAGTGGGGGAAGAAGAACGACACCGAGGTGACGGTGGACAACATCGGCGTCGCGGGCATCAACGCCCGGGCCGCCGCCGAGGTCTCGGCCCAGAAGGGCCACGACCTGTTCCTCTTCAACTGGCCGCCCCCGACCTTCGAGGAGCAGACCGTCGACCTCAAGGACGTCTACACCGAGCTCGAGGGGAAGGCCGGGAAACCCATCGACCTGGCGGTCAAGAGCACCTACAACCCCAAGACCAAGAAGTACTTCGCTTTCTCGCCGTCCTTCACCCCCGACCCGGTGAACTACCGGCAGGACCTGTTCGGGAAGGTCGGCATGCCCAACGGCCCCAAGACCTGGGACGACGTTCGCAAGGCCGGCGCCCGGCTCAAGAAGGAGCACAACAACCCGATCGGCATCGGCCTCGCCAACGAGATCGACACCGGCATGGCCATGCGCACCATCATGTACGCCTTCGGCGCCCACGAGCAGGACGCGAACGGCAACCTCACCCTCAACTCCAAGAACACGCTCGAAGCCCTCAAGTTCGTCAAGGCGCTCTACCAGGAGGCCATGACGGCCGAGGTGTTCACCTGGGACGCCGCCTCCAACAACCGGGCCATGATCGCGGGCAAGGTTTCGCTGGCCCTCAACGCCATCTCCATCACCCGGACGGCGGAGAAAGACCGCCCCGAGATCTCGAAGCTCATCCAGCTCACCAAGGCCCTCCAGGGGCCGACGCGGGCCATCGGGCTCGAGCACGTCATGCAGTGCTACGTCGTGTGGAAGTTCGCCCAGAACATCGACGGCGCCAAGAAGTTCCTCGTCGACTACACGACCGGCTTCCGGGACGCCTTCGTGGCGGGCGAGTTCTACGACTTCCCCTGCTTCCCCAAGACGGTGCCCGACCTCACGAAGCTCATCTCGAACGATCCCAAGGCCCACCCGCCCGACAAGTACAAGGTGCTCGACGACGTGCTCAACTGGGCCACGAACGTGGGCTACCCGGGCTACTCCACCGCCGCCATCGACGAGCTCTTCGGCACCTGGGTCCTCAACGTCATGTTCGCGAAGACCGCCGCCGGCAAGGCCACGCCCGAGCAGGCGCTCAAGGAGGCGGACGCCGCCGCCAAGCGAATCTTCGCCAAGTGGAAGCAGAAGGGTCTCATCTGACGCGAAGCGCGACGCATCGGTCACCGTAGCTCTCACCGCGGGGAGGCCCTGGGGCTCCAGGGCCTCCCCGCCTGTTGAACGCCCGCCGGACGCGCCCATGCCGGCGCGGCCCACATCGGGAACGACATGGCTATCGTTGAAACGCAGGACGTCATCAAACTTTTCGGCGACGTGAAAGCCGTGGACGGCGTGAGCCTCGCGACCCGCGAGAGCGAGTTCCTCGTCATGCTCGGCCCCTCGGGCTGCGGAAAGACGACTCTCCTCCGCATGATCGCCGGGCTCGAGCAGCCCAGCTCGGGCGACATCGTCATCGGAGGGCAGGTCGTCACCGCCCTCCCCCCCCGCGCCCGGAAGATCGCCATGGTCTTCCAGAGCTACGCGCTCTATCCCCACATGACCGTCGCCAAGAACATCGCCTTCCCCCTGAAGGCGCAGGGCATGGCGAGGGATGAGCGGCAGAAGCGCGTGGAGCGCTCCGCCTCGATGCTCGGCATCGGCCACCTGCTGCACCGCAAGCCCCGCGAGCTCTCGGGCGGGGAGCGCCAGCGGGTGGCCCTCGCCCGGGCCCTGGTCCGGGAGCCGGCCGTCTTCCTCCTGGACGAGCCGCTCTCCAACCTCGACGCCAAGCTCAGGACCTCGGCCCGCGACGAGCTGCAGCAGTTCCAGCGCCAGGTGGCCACCACCACCATCTACGTCACCCACGATCAGGTGGAAGCCATGGGGCTGGGCCACCGCATCGCCGTGATGAGCGGCGGCAAGGTGCGCCAGCTCGGCACCCCCCAGGAGGTCTACCACGACCCGGCCGACACCTTCGTGGCCGCCTTCCTGGGCTCGCCCCCCATGAACCTCATCGAGACGCCGGGCTACATCCTGGGCTTCCGGCCCGAGAATTTCCTGCCGAAGGAGGTCTTCGGCGCGAACGGGGCACTCCTGAACATCCCCTGCCGCGTCACGAGGCTCGAGTACCTGGGCTCGGACCGGCTGGTCTACGGCACGACGGAGGGGAAGTTCGAGGGTCACCGCGTCATCTCCAAGCTCCCCTCCAACATCTCGGCGCCCATCCAGACCGGCGAGCGGCACGAGTTCGCCACGCCCGAGGGAGACCTCAAGTTCTTCGATCCCCGCACCGGCCTGAAGGCCGCGCCGCGGGCCCTGTGAGGCGGGCCATGGCGACCCTGGAGCGCGGCCTGGAAACCCGCCAAGCCCCGCCCAGGCCGGCGGGGGGCTTCCTCGACCGGCCGGAATGGCTGGGGCCGCTGATGATCGGCCCGGCGGTGCTCTTCATCGTCCTGGTGGTGGGCATCCCCTTCCTCCTGGCCCTCTTCTACAGCGTCAGCGACATCTCGATGGGCGACCGCACGATGCGTTTCGTGGGGCTCCGCAACTTCATCGCCATCTGGGGCACCACGAACTTCCAGACGGCCATCTGGAACACCTTCGTCTTCGCCATCGTCTCCCAGATCCTCGTCATCGTGCTGGGCACCGCCCTGGCGCTGGCGCTGCTGCGCGACTTCCGGGGGAAGTGGCTCATCCGCTTCCTCCTCCTCCTCCCCTGGGTGGCCCCCATCTCGCTCGGCACCATCGGGTGGCTCTGGATCTTCGACTCGACCTACAGCGTCCTCAACTGGACCCTGGAGACCCTCCGCTTCATCTCCCCCAACGACTGGTACATGTGGCTCGGCATCCCCCACCTGGCCATGGGCTCGGTCATCGCCGTGCACGTCTGGCGCATCCTGCCCTTGGCCACCGTCATCCTCCTGGCCGGGCTGAGCTCCATCCCGCACGACATCCACGACGCCGCCCGGGTGGACGGGGCCGGCTACTGGCGCCACCTGTTCGAGATCACCGTCCCCCTCATCCGGCCCATCATGCTGGTGGCTGGGCTCTTCGGGCTCGTGTTCGCCTTCACCGACATGATCGTGATCTTCGTCCTGACCCGGGGCGGCCCCTACGACACCACCCAGGTGCTGGCGACCCTGGCCTTCTTCACCGGCATCCAGGGAGGGGACATCGCCGAGGGCGCCGCGATCGCGCTCTTCCTGTTCCCCATGCTGCTGGCCGTGGCCATCGGGTTCCTGCGGGTGGCGCGGCGCACGGAGGTGGTCTGAGATGGCCGCGGCGGAGAAGACACTCAGGGGCCGGGCGGCGCGGGGGGGGCACTACGGCGTCATCGCCCTCTTCACCATTTTCAGCGCGTTCCCGTTCTACTGGATGCTGATCACCACCTTCAAGAGCACCCCCGACCTCCTCAAGCGGGGGAACAATCCCTTCATCCTGAACGAGGCGCCCACCCTCGAGCACCTGAAGGTGCTCTTCTACGACACCCTCTACGGCCAGTGGCTGTGGAACACGTTCTTCGTGGGAGCGATCGTGGTGGCCATCACCCTGGTCCTGGCCGTCCCGGCCGGGTACGCCCTGGCGCGGATGATGGGCCCGGCCGGCGAGAAGCTGGGCATCGCGATCTTCCTGACCTATCTCGTGCCCCCCACCCTGCTCTTCATCCCGATGTCGCGAATCATCGGCGACCTGGGGCTCCAGGATTCGCTCTGGTCCCTGGTGCTGGTCTACCCCTCCTTCACCATCCCCTTCTCCACCTGGCTGCTGATGGGCTTCTTCAAGGCCATCCCCAAGGACCTGGAAGAAGCCGCCATGATCGACGGCCTGAGCCGCTTCGGCGCCTTCGTGAAGGTGGTCATCCCCATCTCGGTGGCGGGCATCCTGACGACCGTCATCTTCACCTTGACCCTCGTCATGCAGGAGTTCGTCTACGCCGTCACCTTCATCACCGCGGCCCGGAACTTCACCGTGAGCGTGGGGGTGCCCACCTTCCTGGTGCACGGGGACGTCTACTTCTGGGGCTCCCTGATGGCCGGGTGCTTCATCTCGAGCGTCCCCGTCGCCCTCCTCTACAACTTCTTCGTGGACCGCTTCATCGCCGGCTTCACCATGGGGGCGGTGAAGGGGTGAGGTGAAAACCCCCCGGCGGCCATTTGCGTCCGTAGGGGCGGGTGTCAAACCCGCCCTGCAGAATCGTCTGGCCAAACCCGCGAGGGGAGCTTTTTCCCCTCCATGTCCCCCCTACCCCCCGTACTCCAGGATGTGCATCCCGGCGCCGTTGCGGTCGATGAGGTAGAGGAGGCCCCGCTCGTCCTTGCCGATGTCGTTCGACTGGACCACGGCCTTGCCGAAGTTGCACTCCGGCACGTAATGCCCCACCTCCCGGGGGTGGAAGGGGTCCGACACGTCCACCGCCCTGAGCCCCGCGTTGAAGTAGGTGAGGAACACGAGGTTCGCCCAGGGGCCCTTGGCCGGGATGTCCTCCAGGATGTTGTGGGCGCCGTAGCGCTGGCCCCGGCTGAGGAAGCGCTCCCGGTCCGGCATGAAGGTCGCCACCGGCAGTGGCTTCGTCTCCTCCCGGATGTCCATCACCCACATGAACTGGCTGTCCGGGAAGTTCTGGCGGTCCCGGCCCTCGTCCGTCACCACGGCGTAGGGCATGTCCCCGATGGGCCACACCGTATGGGTCGAGCCCTGGAAGGGGGGCGCCCAGGTGAGCTGGCTCACGAACCTGGGGCGGGCGAGGTCCGTCACGTCCGAGATGACCATCCCGCCCCCCCAGTAGCCGCAGTACATCCGGTTCCCCCGGATGGCCGGGGGCCCGTGGGCCTGCCACGCCCGGTCCGGGTGGTCCGGCTCCTTCCAGGGGAGGTTTTGCTTCAGGTCCATGGCCGGGGGGCCCCAGATGCTCACCACCTCGGGCTTCAGGGGGTCGCGGATGTCCACCGTCCAGATCACCCGGTTGCGCCAGCCCTCGGCCGCGTTCGGAAAAAAGGCGAGCTTTTTCTCGTTGTCCACCCCGAAGCGGTGGGGGCCGTTCCCCGGCAGGGGATAGAAGCCCACCTCCTTGATGTCGGCGGGCTTGCGGATGTCGTAGATGTGGATGCCCGCCCGGGCCCGCTTCCCCTCCTCGGTCTTCAGGCACTCGGCGTTCACGTAGAGGAGGTCCTCCCCCACGATGCGCACCTTGTGCATGTGCACCCCCGGGGGCGCCTTCACCTCCAGGATGGTGCGGGGCTTGCGGGGGTCCGACACGTCGTGCACCGTGAAGCCCTCCGGGCCATCGTAGCCCGAGGTCCCCACCGCCCCCACGTAGGCGAAGCCCTTTTTCACCTCGACCAGGCTCCCCCCGCCCCACGCCGCCTTGGGATCATGCCCCAGCAGCTTGAAATTCCTGGACTCCGCCGGATCGCCGACCGCCATGCCGCGCCCCTTTTCGATGGTGGATGGAATGAGGACCCGACGCTACCGGGCGGCCGCGGGGGTGTCAAGGAATGGGGGCCTCGCGCGCGCGTAAAAAAATGCCTGAATAAGCCTGAACATCCCTGAATATCCCGTAATATCCCTGAAGCCTCTCCTCCCTCCCGCACGCCCCGCATGGACCGGCCGTGACAACCCATCCCCCCTTTATCGGGGAAGTACCCGGTATTAGCGGCAACTATCCGGTATTCCCGCAACTATCCGGTACGCCTTCGCTGAGTGCCCGTGGGACACACCTTCCCCTTACGCCGGGCGCACCCGCCCGCCCAAGCCCCGGCCCCTGGGGCCGGATCGGGAATGTAGGGCTTGCCGGGGGAAAGCCGGTTACCGCAAATGACAGCAATTTCGTGCAGGTTCGTGCACAGAGCGGAAATCGGCGGAATTAGGAAAAAGGCCCTGTTTCTACGGCATCATTCCGGGCGCCGTGCGCGCCACCTGGAATTCAAAACTGCGCTCGCGGGCGAGGGATTCACTCCCTGCTCAGGGCTCAGGCCGCCTCCTGGTCCTGAAGTCCGGTTCCATGTCCTCCAGGATTACTTTAGCCGGCGCACAAGCGGCTGAAGCAGCAGGGGCGATAGATAGATGGGGAAGTAGGCAAAGGCGAAATAGAGCCAAGCGAGGTCGGGCAAGGCCCCGCCGGCCGCCGCCAGCATCAGCCCCACGTTGCGCTGCGCGGCCATGAACCCGAGGGTAAGGGCGCGCTCCCCGCCCGTGGACGCGAAGAGGAGGGCGGTCAGGCAAAGCACCACAAAGAACACCGCGAAGGCGAGCGCGGCGATGCCGATTGTGAACATGGGCGCGCCGAGAAAGCGGGGGGCGACTCCTTCCATGACGGGTACGATGAAGACGAAAAGGACGAGAATGTTCAAGCCGTCGATCCCATCCTCATGCCGCTCGATGGCGGGGAGACCCGCGATCCGGCGCATGGTGAAGCCGACAAGAGCGGAGCCCGCGAGGATCGCGAACAACTTAAACCCGAGTGCCAATGGAGAGAGTGTGAGCGCGGGCCCCATGAAGACATGGGCGAACAAGATCGCCGTAAGAGGCAACAGCGCCGTGCTCGCTACCATGGCACAGAGCACAAGCGTGGCATCCAGCCCCATCATGGCGGCGAACGCCGGGGCCGCCATCAGGGGCGGGGCAATCGCCTGCAGCACGAGGGCGAGGAAGAGATCGGGCGACCGATCTTTGAGGCCGAGCGCCAGATAGCCGGTGCCAAACAAGATTGGGATCGCCAAGGATGTCCATGCCGTTGCCGCGAGCACGATCGCGGGGCGTCCTACGTAGATTCGAAACGCGGCGGCGTCCACGCGAAGGAAGGCAATGCACAACAGCGCGAAAACCGCCTCGGTGACGAACGGCTTGAGAAAGGAGCCGATCGATGGCGTGGCGATGCCGATGACGACGAGCGCGGCGACGGCGCGCGTACCTTGCCGGCCGAGCCACGACAAAACCGCCACGGGCGCGGCAAGAACGAACCTGCCAAGGACTTCCATGGTCATCTCTCGGTATTCGAAATCCGGGATGAACCCCTACCCCGCCTTCCCCTCGTACACCTCGACGACGCGGATGGCGTCGTCCTTGTCCCAGCCGGCGGCCTGGGCCTTGAGGAACATCTCGCGCGCGGCGGGCACCACCCGGAGCTCGAAGCCGCGCTCGCGGGCGAGCTCGATGGCCATGCCCATGTCCTTGACGAAGATCTCGACCGCGCCCTGGGGGGCGAAGTCGCGCTTGAGGATGCGCGGCCCGGCCACCTCGAGGAGGTTCCCGCCCACGGTGCCCGCGCGGAGCACCTCCAGGATGATCTCGTCGGGCACCCCCGAGCGCTGGGCGAGGAGCATGGACTCGGAGAGGAGGGCGATGCCGGCGTTCACGAAGAGGTTGGTGGCGAGCTTCATGGTGGCGCCGGTGCCGCTCGCCCCGGTGTAGACGGTCTTGCGCCCCAGGGGCTCGATGACGGGCCGCACCCGCTCGAAGACCTCGCGCCTGCCCCCCGCCATGAAGGCCAGGGTGCGCTGGTGCACCTGGTCCACCGAGCCCGAGACGGGGGCGTCCAGCATCTCGACGCCGCGCGCGGCGAGCTTCCCGGCCAGGCCCTCGGACCAGGTGGGGTACATGGTGCTCATCTCGACGTGGATGAGGCCGCGCTTGCCCGCGGCGGCGACCCCCTTGGGGCCTATCGTGTTCTCCTCGATGTGCCCGGGCTTGAGGAGCATGGTGAAGGTGATGTCGGAGCGCTCGGCCACCTCCCGGGCGGAGGCGCAGGGCGCGCCCCCCGCCTCCTCGAGCTGGCGCATCCTCTCCGGGTCGATGTCGTAGCCGCAGACGGTGTGGCCGTCCTGCATCAGGTTGCGGGTCAGGGGGGTGCCCATCTTGCCGAGGCCGATGAACCCGAGGCGCTCGCCCATGCGTGGCTCCTTGTCGTGTTTCGCACCGATAGATGAACGATGCCTTCATGTACGTAGGGGCAGGCCCCCGTGCCTGCCCCGCCCGCGCACCTGCCCTTCGGAAGGGCGGCCACGGGGGGCCGCCCCTACGCGCGGTGTGCCCCTCCCCGCCCTTTCCGCCCGCGCCCGGAAGCCATAGAATGACGTGGCAAGCCCGCCCTCCGGCCACTGGAGGCTCTCTACGTGCCCGAGACTCCTCTCCTTGCCCGACATGAAAAAGCCGGCGCCCGCCTCGCGGAGGAGGCCGGCTGGCGGATGCCCCGCGATTTCGGGGACCCTGAAGCCGAGCACCGCGCCTGCCGGGAAGGGGCCATTGTGATGGACCTCTCCCACTGGGGCAAGCTCGCCTTCTCGGGACCGGACGCCGTCCCCTTCCTCCACGGGATGCTCACGAACGGCGTCCAGGACCTGAAGGCGGGCGAGGGGGTCTACGCCGCCTTCCTCACCCGGCAGGGCAAGTTCGTCTCGGACCTCCACCTCTACCGCCGGGCGGAGGACCTGCTGGCCCTCGTCCCGCCGGGGATGAGCGGTCCCCTCGCCGGGGCGCTCGACCACTTCATCATCATGGATCAGGTGGAGGTGGCGGAGCGGACCGAGGCGCTCTGCGCCCTGGGCCTCTTCGGCCCCGGAGCGCCGGACATCGCGGCCCGGGCGGGGCTCCCCTGGCCCGAGGGAGGCGAGCACCGTCACGTGGTGAGGGACGAGATCATGGCCGCGCGGGAGCTCTGGACGGGGGAGGAGGGCTGCATCCTCCTCGTCCCCCGCGACCTGGCCGGGGGCGCCTGGGAGCGGCTCGCCTCGGCGGGGGCGCGCCCGGCGGGGCTCGGGGCCTTCGAGACGCTCACCCTGGAGGCGGGGGTGCCCCTGTTCGGAAAGGACATGGGCCCCGAGGTCAACCCCATGCAGGCGGGCCTCGAGACCCGCGCCCTCGACTTCCAGAAGGGCTGCTACATCGGCCAGGAGGTCATCGCCAAGATCAAGTACCTGGGCCAGGTGAACCGGGGGCTCGCGGGCATCCGCCTGGAGGGGGAAGAGGCGCCCCCCGCCGGGGCGGCCGTGCTCAAGGAGGGCGAGGAAGCGGGCGAGGTGACACGCGCCGCGCTCTCTCCCTCCCTCGGGAGGGGCATCGCCCTCGCCTATCTCCACCGCAAGGCGATGGAGCCGGGCACGGAGGTCCGGGTGCGCTGGGAGGGGGGCGAGGCGCGCGGCCGGGTGGCAGCCCTCCCCTTCTACCGGCGGGACGGCGGAAGGAGCTAGGGGTGGCCGCCCAGCGGGTCTTCACGCTGGAGGAGGCGCGGGCCCTCGTCCCCGCGCTCCGGCCCCGGCTCCAGGAGATGGCCCGCCTGCGGGAGCGCCTCCTCCCCTTCCGGGTGGAGATGAAGGCCCTCACCGAGGGCTCCCAGCGGGGCGGGGGCACGTTCCCGGGCGCGGGGGAGTATCTGCGCCACATTCAATCCCTTAACACCTATCTAGAGTTCCTTCGCCGGACGGGCGTAATTCTCAAGGACCTGTCCGCGGGGCTGGTGGACTTCCCTACCCTGCGGGAGGGCCGGCTCGTCTACCTCTGCTGGCGGATGGAGGAGGAAACCGTCGCCCACTGGCACGAGATCGAGACCGGTTTCGCGGGAAGGAAGCCCATCGAGGACCCGCTCGCGAGGCCCCCCGAAAGTTGACCCCCGCATCCTCTTGGGGGCATATTGCTCCCGCTTCGGGGAACACTGTGCCCTCCCGGCGTCCCGGCGCATAATCCCGGCATGGCCTTCCCGCCGGGCGAAGCTCCGCTCGAACTTCAATGGAGGAACGCGAATGGCTATGGCCGCGCGAGGAGAACAATCCCAGGCCTCGCTCGCCGGTGAGACCTGCGGCACCGAGAGGATCGGCCTCAAGAACCTCGGCCGCGTGCACCGCAACCTGCCCATGCCGAGCCTGGTGGAGGCGGCCGTGGCGCGCGGCGAGGGCTACCTCGCCCCCAACGGCGCCCTGGTGGTGCACACCGGCAAGTTCTCCGGGCGCTCCCCCAAGGACAAGTTCACCGTGGACCAGGAGCCCTCGAACAAGAACATCTGGTGGGGGCCGATCAACCAGAAGATCTCGGCGGAGAACTGGGAGAAGGTCCGCGAGAAGGTCTTCAGCTACATGCAGCGCCGCGACGTCTTCATCTTCGACGGCTTCGTGGGCGCCGACCACCGCTACAGGCTGCCCGTCCGCGTCATCTGCGAGCAGGCCTGGCATGCCCTCTTCTGCCACACTCTTTTCATCCGGCCCACGCCCGAGGAACTCCGCGAGCACGAGCCCAAGTTCACCGTCATCACCGCCGGCCGCTTCCTGGGAGCGGGCCCGGCCGAGGGACTCCGCCAGGAGAACTTCACCCTGGTGAACTTCGAGAAGGGGATGGGCCTGGTCGGTGGCTCCGAGTACGCCGGAGAGATGAAGAAGTCCGCCTTCTTCATCATGAACTACCTGCTTCCCATCCAGGGCGTCTTCCCCATGCACTGCTCCGCCAACATGGGGCACGACGGCAAGACGGCCCTCTTCTTCGGCCTCTCGGGCACGGGCAAGACCACCCTCTCGGCCGACCCGAAGCGCCGCCTCATCGGGGACGACGAGCACGGCTGGACCGACCAGGGCGTCTTCAACTTCGAGGGCGGCTGCTACGCCAAGACCATCAACCTGTCGCGGGAGAAGGAGCCCCAGATCTGGGACGCCATCCGCTTCGGCTCGGTGCTCGAGAACGTGGTCGTCCATCCGGACACCCGGGAGATCGACTTCGACGACGGCTCCATCACCGAGAACACCCGCGCCACCTACCCCACCACCTTCATCGACAACTGCGTCCTCTCGGGGATGGGCGGCCACCCGGAGAACGTGTTCTTCCTGACCTACGACTCCTTCGGGGTGCTGCCCCCCATCAGCAAGCTGACGCCCGAGCAGGCCGTCTACCACTTCCTCTCGGGCTACACGGCCAAGGTGGCGGGCACCGAGGCGGGCGTCATCCTGCCCGAGGCCACCTTCAGCACCTGCTTCGGCGCGCCCTTCATGGCCCTCCACCCGGCCCAGTACGGGGAGCTGCTGAAGGAGAAGATATCCAAGCACAAGGCGCAGGTGTGGCTTGTGAACACGGGCTGCGTCGGCGGCCTGGCCGGCGACGTGCCCCGCGTCCCCCTCAAGCACACCCGGGCGCTCCTCACCGCCGCGTCGGAGGGCAAGCTGGCCCAGGTGCCCACCCAGCACATCGCCGAGTTCGGCCTCCACGCGCCGGCGAGCTGCCCGGACGTGCCGGCCGAGCTCCTGAACCCCAAGATGATGTGGAAGGACGGGAAAAGGTACCAGGAGAAAGTGCGCGAGCTCGCGGGCGAGTTCCGCAAGAACTTCAAGCAGTTCGAGGACCGCGTGCCGGCCGGGGTCAAGGCGGCCGCCCCGAAGGAGTCCTAGCGGGGGATTCTCCCCATCCCGAAGGAGAGCCCAATGCCCGTCGTTCACATCAGCCTCATCAAGGGGCGCAGCAAGGAGGCGAAGAAGGCCATCGCGCAGGAGGTGACCGAATCCGTCCACAAGCACTCGGGCGCCCCCAAGGAGGCCATCACCGTCGTCTTCCACGACATCGACGGCGACTCCTGGGCGTCCGCCGGGGTGCTCTTCTCGGACCGGGTGAAGAAGTAGGAAGACGGCCCGTTGAGATTCCCTGCCGCGCCCGGTCCCTTACCCCCATCCGTAGGGGCGAACCTTGTGTTCGCCCAGGCGGGCGCTGGATCGGAGAGGGCGATGACAAGCATCGCCCCTACGGAATCCCGCCCCCGCTGATGGACGGCGATCCAGCATTGTTGCAAGGCCGCTGAGGATTATTCGAGATGCCCCAGAGCTTCCGCATCGCGCTCGTCCAGCCGATGAGCCACAGGCCGCCCGAGGATGAGAAGAACGTGGCGGACGCCGTCCGCTACGTCGAGCAGGCGGCCGCCCAGGGGGCGCAGTTCGTCGCCTTCCCGGAGAGCTACCCCGGCCCCTGGCGCATGCCCGCCCATTTCGACCCGACCGGGGCCCTGGTGGACGCGGCCAAGCGCTGCGGCGTCTACGTCCAGTACGGCACCCTCGAGCCCATCGACGAGAAGGCCCGGACGGCCCACAACCTGCTCATGCTCGCCCGCCCGGGCGGGGGCGCCCCCGGCAAGTACCGCCGCACCCATCCGCCCGGCCCCTGGATCTACACCGGCGGCGGCCTCTGGGAGTTCCAGTACGTCGCGGGCGACGAGTTCCCGGTCTTCGAGACCCCCTACGCCCAGGTGGGCCTCGCCATGTGCAGCGAGGTCTACATGCCCGAGGTGCCCCGCGCCCTCGCCCTGCGGGGGGCGGAGCTCATCTTCCTCCCGGGCGGGGCCGACAAGCGCAAGCTCTGGACGACCTGGCGCCAGCTCATCTGGGCCCGCGCCATCGAGAACCTGGCCATCGTGATCACCACCCAGAACCTCTTCGACGCCTCCGAGCGGGGGCTCGCCATGGTGGCCACGCCCGAGGAGGTCATTTTCGAGAGCACCAAGCCCGGCCTCTTCGTCGTGGACGTGGACCTCGATCGGGTGCGCGATCTGCGCGGCCAGCGCGACCAGGTGAGCTCCTCGCGGGAGAACGGCGCCAAGGCGGGCGTCCTGAGCCAGTGGCAGCGCCCCGAGATGTACGGGAAGTTCTTCCCCAGGGAGGCGGCGCGCTAGGGGCGAAGCCCCACCAGGTTGCTCACGAGGAACATCGTTTCCCGTCAGGCCTTGCCCCCTCTCCCTTTGGGAGAGGGTTGGGGTGAGGGAAACCTCGCCGCCGAATTCACCCTCACCCGGGGGGAGAGGGCGCGGACGGGCTTCCCCATTGAGCCACCTGTTCGGATTTCCCAGCCACATCCCGCCCTCCGCGATCCGTCCCGTCCACGGCGACGCGGCGCCGCCGAGGGCCCGCTTCGCCCTCAGAAGGTGACCGGATGTCTCGCGGCTACTTCTGGATTCTCTACGTCCACATCCTGGCCGCCAGCCTCTACACGGGGGCCGCGGCCTTCGTCTCGATCTTCCTGCCGATCCTGCGCCGGCGGCTGGAGCCCGGGGAGTTCGCGGGCGAGGTCGCGGCCATCATCCGCTTCTACCACCCCTTCATCCTGGTCTGCATGGGCGCCCTGATCCTCACCGGGGCCTGGTACCTGACCGGCCTCAAGACGGCCATGGGGGAGAGGTTTGTGCTCATCTTCGTCCCCCTGGGGCTCAAGCTCGCCACCGTGTTCCTCATGGTGATGGCCATGAGCTTCCAGTTCTTCGCCCTGGGGCTCCGCCTCACCCGGGGCACGGGCCCCGCCGGCAACGGCCGCCCCCTCGCGGCGGGGATCGAAGAGCGCCTGGCCGTCATCGGCGCCCTGGAGAAGACCAACCTCGTCAACCTCCTCCTCGGCCTCCTCGCCATCTTCTTCGGGCTCGTGCTGAACAAGGGGTTTTAGCAAGGCAGGGTCCCATCGCCGCGGAAGTCTGTAGGGGCAAATCTCGTATTCGCCCCTTCGGATTCCGCGCCACGATGGGGGGCGAACACAAGGTTCGCCCCTACAAACCTATTCGACGGCCGCATCCGTAGGGGCGAGGCATGCCTCGCCCCTACGGACGGCTTTCGCCTTCCAGCTGACGTGCGGGCTAGTTCACCGCCTCGTCCGCCCGCGCGCACCTAAAGCCGATGTAGGCGTGGCCGGTGGCCTGGCGCGGAGGGAAGACCACCTCGCGGCTGGTGGAGGTCAAGCCCTCCTCGTCGCTCCCGGCCATCCCGCCCCGGATGACGCGGGGCGCGTCGGCGGAGAGATCCTCCCGGCCGTCCCGTGGGTTGTAGGGATAGGGCCTGGCGAGGGAGCGGGTCCACTCCCACACCTGCCCCGCCATGTCGAGGACGCCGTAGGGGCTCGCCCCCTTGGGATGGCGCCCGACGGGCCCCGTTTCCCCCCGGAAGCCCAGGAAGGCCAGCTCCTTCGTGGGCTTCTGGTTCCCCCAGGGATAGAGGCGCCCGTCCGTGCCCCGGGCGGCCTTCTCCCATTCGGCCTCGCTGGGGAGCTTCTTGCCCGCCCAGGCGCAGTAGGCCACGGCGCCGTGCCAGGCGAGCTCCCCCGCCGGGTGATCGGCGAAGGCGGGCTCGGCCGCCCACACCCCATCCCTGAGGTGGATGCGGTTGTCCGGGTCCTCCAGGTCCAGGTACATCTCCCCCTTGGGGCCGGCCGGGCCCTTGGCCTGGATGAAGCGGGCGTACTCGCGCCAGGTCACCAGGTTGCGGTCGATGTGGAAGGCCGGCAGGTGCACCTCGTGGGCCGGGGCCTCCTCCTGGGGGCCGCCGTTACGGCCCATGAGGAAGGAGCCGGCCGGGATGAGGATCATCCCGCCCCGGGCGCCCGCCGGGGGGGCCGCCCCCTCCGCCGGGCCGGAACCCGCCAGCCATGCCGCGAGAAGAAGACCGGCCGCCGCCAGGCGCCGGGCGAAGGGATTCATGCGGAGCGTCCTCCCCAAGGGTTTGGGTCCACCGGCCGGACCGTGTAACATGGGCGGGAAACGCCGGACATTATACCGGGAACGGGGGATGGATCGGATGATCGAAAAGGGTACGGCCCCGCCGGTTCGGGCCCTCGGAGCGGCTCTCCTCGCCTTCTCCCTGGCGGGGTGCGGCGCCCTGATGGGCGAGCGCCCCGCGCTGGACGTCACCCTGGTGAACCTGGTGCCCCGGGAGATCTCCCCGCTCGAGCAGGTCATGGAGGTTTCGCTCCGCGTCCGCAACCCCAACAACTATCCCCTGGTCCTCACCGGCGCCCGCTTCGACCTCGACCTGAACGGCCGGCCCATCCTGCGCGGGCTGAGCAACCAGCGGGTGGAGGTGCCCCGCCTGGGGAGCGCCCTGATGCGGGCGGAGGGCTCGGCCTCCACCATCACCCTCCTCAACCAGATATTCGAGCTCAGCCCGGACCGCCCGATCCGCTACAAGCTGTCGGGCGTGGCCTTCACGGGCGGCGCGCTGGGGGCGGGCGCCATGCTGGGGGATTCCATCCCGTTCGAGAGCCTGGGCGAGCTCAACTTGCGCCCGCCGGCCGGCGGGCGCCCCCGCGAGAGCGGGAGGCCATGAGGAGACGCCCGAGTGCTCTATGAGGTCCGCGCCTACACCATCACGCCGGGGCACGTGGAGGAGGCCGTCGAGGACTTCGGCCGCATCATCGAGAGGCGCGTCCGGCTCTCGCCGCTGGTGGGGTTCTTCCAGTGCGCCATGGGGGAGATGAACCGCATCCTCCACATCTGGGAGTACGAGAGCACCGCCCACCGCGAGAGCGTGCGCGCCGAGACGCTGCGCCAGCCCTGGTGGCCCCCCCTCAAGCGCGAGCACATCCACAAGCAGGTCACCCGCCTCATGCGGCCCTCTTCCTGCCGGCCCCGGCCGCTGACGGGGGCGATGGGGGGCATCTATGTCATCCACAGCGATTTCCTCAAGACGGGCGCGTTCAAGGAGGCCGGGGAGGCCTGGAAGAAGCTCCTGCCGGAGCGCGAGCGGCTCTCGCCCCTGGCGGGGGCTTTCGGGAACCCGGCCGGGGAGTTCGAATCCGGAATCCTGAACGAATTCGTCCACATCTGGCCCTACCGAGATCTGGCCCACTGGGCCGAGGTGCGCGAGAGGGAGGCGGCCCTGCCCGGCTGGAGGGAGAGCCTCCATCCTTTTATCGTGAGCCAGACCGCCGAGGCCTGGCTCCCGGCGCCCTACTCGCCCATGCACTGAAAAATGCCTCAGAATGCGCGCAAAGCGCCCAAAAGAGAGTTCTTTCATTATTTTTCGGATGGCCGCTATTCCCAATTTTTCAAAATCGGAATAAATTGGGATGAAATTCGGACAATACTTGATTGAATAGAAAAACGCGGAAATACCGGTTTTTTTTGGTGGCCATGGCTCGGGGGCCCGCAACCCGATGGCGGTTTCGCCCAAACGAATCCTGCTGGTGGATGACGAGCCGGAGATCCTCCAGGTCCTGGGGGAAATCCTCTCCTCCATGGGTTACCAGGCCGAAACCGCGTCGAGCGGCGACGAGGCCCTGGCCAAGCTCACCTCCCAGATCGACCTCGTGCTCCTCGACGTGAGAATGCCGGGCATGGACGGCTACCAGGTGGTCCAGCGCATCCGGAAGACGCCCGCCACGCGCGACATCCCCATCATCATGGTGACCGCCCTGGGCAGCCGCGACGACCGCCTGAAGGCCGTGAAGGCGGGCGCCAACGACTTCATCCACAAGCCCGTGGACGCCATCGAGCTGAGGGTCCGGGCCGAGAGCCAGCTCCGGCTCAAGGAGTCCCTGGACGAGATCAAGCGCCAGCGGGCCGAGCTGCAGCGCTCCTACGCGGCCGAGAAGGAGCTGCTGGAGAAGACCCTCCAGGGCAGCGTCCGCGCCCTGGTGGACATCCTTGGTCTGGTGAGCCCCCTCGTGTTCAGCCGCGTCGGGCGCATCCGCCGGCTGGTGCGCCAGCTCTGCATGAACCTCGACCTCCCCAACGCCTGGCAGTACGAGTTCGCGGCCATGCTCTCCCAAGTGGGCTGGGTGGCGATTCCTCTCGAGGTGACCGAGAAGCATTTCACCGGCAAGCCCCTCTCCCCCGACGAGCAGAAGATGGTGGAGGGCCACACCGAGACCGCGGCGGTCCTCCTGGCCAAGATCCCCCGCCTGGGCTTCGCCGCGGAGATGATCCGCAACCAGCCCAAGTCCCACCTAAGGGAGTTCTACTCGGGCGACCTCAGGCTGCGGGACCCCGCGACCATCGGCTCGCTCATCCTGCGCGCCGTGGTGCATTACGACCTGCTCCTCTCCCAGGGCCTCGGCCACCGCGACGCCCTGACGGCGCTCCGGAGGGCCGAGGAGCGCAACGACCCGGCCATCCTGTCCGCCCTCCAGAGCATCATCGTGGACGAATCCGGGAACCCCATCGACCTGGAGCCCCGCAGGGTCAAGCTGTCCGACCTGGCGCCGGAGATGATCCTGGGCGAGGACCTCCTCTCGCGGGGGGAGCGCGGCATCCTCCTCGCCCGCAAGGGCCAGGAGGTCAGCCGCGCCCTGCTGGAGAAGCTGAAGAACGCCGTGGTCGCGGGCGACCAGCAGCGCCAGATCATGGTCCTCATCCCCCGTCCCGCCGAGGGGACACAGGCGGGCGGACAATGATCCCCCCCGGCGCCCCGCCCGTGGAATCCCCCAAGCGCATCCTCATCGTCGACGACGAGCTCGAGCACGTCCAGTTCCTGGAGCGCCACCTCCACGGCATGGGCCACCACATCGAGACCGCCCAGGACGGGTTCGAGGCGATGGCCCGGGTGAAGCTCGGGGTGGACCTCGTCCTCCTCGACGTGCGGATGCCGCGGATGGACGGCTTCGAGGTGGCCCGGCAGATCCGCGCGGACCCCGCCTTCCTGGACCTGCCCATCATCATGGTCACCGTCCTCGGCAACAAGGACGACCGCCTGCGCGCCGTCGAGGCCGGAGCCAACGACTTCATCTCGAAGCCCGTGGACCTGGTCGAGCTCCACGTCCGCACCCGCTCCCTCCTCAAGCTCAAGGAGGCGCGGGACCAGTTGCGCAGGCGCCATGACGAGCTCGAGATCGCCGTGACGGACCGCACCCGGAGCCTGCGGAGCGCGCTCGATGAGGTGGCCACGGCCCAGCGCGACACCTACGAGGCCCACCTCGAAACCATCCGCCGCCTGGCCGTGGTGGCCGAGTACAAGGACCCGGACACCGCCCAGCACATCCAGCGGGTGCGGGAATACGCCTTCCTCCTCGCGCAGGGCATGGGGCTTCCGCCCGGCGAGGTGGAGATGATCCAGCACGCCGCCCCCATGCACGACGTGGGCAAGATCATCGTCCCCGAGACCATCCTCCTCAAGCCCGAGAAGCTGACGCACGAGGAGTGGAAAGTCATGCAACAGCATACGGTGGCGGGGGGCAGCATCCTGGGCGGCTCGAGCTCGAAGCTCCTCCAGATGGGGGAGATCATCGCCCTCTCCCACCACGAGAAGTGGGACGGCAGCGGCTACCCCAAGGGCATCTCCGAGAGGGACATACCGGCGGCGGGCCGCATCATCGCCGTGGCCGACGTCTTCGACGCCCTCACCAGCGAGCGGCCCTACAAGAAGGCGTACTCGTTCCAGGAGACCCTGGACATCATGCAGGCCGAGGCGGACGTGCACTTCGACCCGGCCGTCCTGGGGATATTCGTGCGCCACAGGCACACGGTGAAGGGAATGCTGAACCAGTACCGGAGCACGAGCGGGAGCTGACCCTCCCAAATGAGGCCGCGCATGTCCGCTCCTTCCAAGCCGCCCTCCTATCCCTCGCCGCGGAAGCTGCTGCTCGTCCTCGCCGCGCTCACCCCAGTCGTCATGGCCGCCGCGTATTTCGCCGACTGGGTTGTGGATTTTTTCAAGGTCCCATATCCCTATGATGAGTTCCTAGAAGGACTCATGCTATCCGGGATTCTCATCGCGCCCCTCTTTTTTCTCCTGTTCGCGCGTTACTTCCGGAAACTGGAGGCCGCTCATCTGCATCAGCGGCAATCGGACCTTCACCGGGAGACGGAGCTCCGCCAGGCGAACCGCAGCCTCCGCATCCTGAGCGAGTGCAACCAGATCCTCGTCCACGCCAGGACGGAGGAAGACCTCCTCACCGGCATGTGCCGGACCATCGTCGAGATCGGGAACTACCGCATGGCCTGGATCGGCTGGGCCGAGGACGACCCGGATAAGACCGTGCGCCCCGCCGCCGCCTGGGGGGACCACACCGACCTCATCGGGCGCACCCGCATCTCCTGGGGTCCGGATGAATCCGGCCGGGGCCCCACGGGACGGGCCATCCGGGGCCGGACCGTGATCACAATCGCCGACGCCAGCCAGGATTCGAGCCCCGGCCCATGGCTCGACAACGCAAGGACAGCCGGCTTCGCCTCCTCCCTCGCCGCTCCCCTGCTGGATGAGCAGGGGGATGTTTTCGGCGCCCTGACGCTCCACGCGGGCCAGCCGCACGGTTTCACCGCCTCGGACGCCGAGATGTTCCGGGAGCTCGCCGCCGACATCGCCTTCGGCCTCCGCTCCCTGCGCACCGAGCGGGAGCGGCGGCGGCAGTTCGAGGAGAACCGCAAGCTCGCCCAGGCCGTGGAGCAGAGCGCCTCGGGCATCCTCATCACCGACCCGAACGGAATCATCGAGTACGTCAACCCCGCATTCACCCGGACGACGGGCTACACCCTCGATGAGCTCAAGGGGAAGACCCCCCGCGTCCTCAAGTCGGGGAAGCACCCGCCCGCGATGTACGAAAAGCTGTGGAAAACCATCCTCGCCGGCGAAACGTACCAGGGCCAGTTCATCAACAAGAAGAAGGACGGCGGCGAGTACATCTCAGGGGTCAGCATGGCCCCCGTCCTGGACGAGGGCGGGACCATCACCCACTTCGTCGGGGTCCAGGAGGACATCACCGAGTTCATGGAGTCCCAACGCCAGCTCGAGCGCTACACGACCCGCCTGCAGAGGCTCCTCCAGCTCGACCGCGACATCTCCGCCAGCCTCGACCTGGACGAGGTGTTCCGCCTCGTCGTCGGCTCGGCGGCGGACCTCCTCCAGATCGACGACGTGACCCTCTTCATCATGGACGAGAGCGGGGAGCTGTGCCTGCGGGCGTGGCACGGGGAGTGGGGGACGAGCTTGACCCGGAGGCGCTTCCCCGTGGGCGTGGGCCTCGTGGGAAGGGCCGCCCTCCACGGAAAGCCGGTCTACGTTCCGGAGGTGGCGGAGCGGCCCGATTTCGGGAACAAGGAGAAAGCCAGGGAGTACGGGCTCCGCTCCTACCTGGGGGTTCCGCTGCAGGTGCAGGGCCGGATGATCGGCGTTCTCAACTATCTCTGCAAGGAAGTCCGGGAGTACACGCAGGAGGACATCGACCTCCTCTCCCTCCTCGGGAGCCACGCCGCCGCCGCCATCGAGAAAGCGGGCCTGCACCAGGAAGTGCGGGCGAACCTCGATTTCTTGCAGAGCATCCTCGCCTCCAGTGTGGACGCCATCGTGGTCTTCGATTTCGAGAACCGGGTCAAGTCGTGGAACCGGGCGGCGGAGGCCATGTTCGGCTACACGGCGGAGGAGGCCATCGGGAAGACGACGGACGAAACCATCATGGTCGAGGAAGACAAGGCGGCGCGGGACAAGGCGGTCGTGGAGGTCATGGCGGGGGCCCAGCACGTCCGGGAGACCGTCCGCCGCCGGAAGGACGGCTCCCTCGTCCCGGTTCGCCTCACGTCTTCCCCGGTGAGGGACGCCGGGGGGAAGGTCGTCGCCCGGACGGTCATCTTCCAGGATCTGACCCAGCAGAAGATAGCCGAGCGGGAGCGCGAGGCTTACATCGAGCGCTTGAAGGCATTGAACGGCCTCATCGCCCAAATCTCCTCCGGCACCGACTTGGACGAGGTATTCCGGCTCGTCGTCCGGGTCACGGCGGATTTCCTGGGGGTCGACTTCGCCGTCCTCTTCACCGTGGAGAACGGGGAGCTCGCCTACCGCGCCGATCACGGCGGGTGGCTGAAGCTCCGCAAGTCGGCGGGAGTCCGGCCCGGGACGGAAGCCCATGAAGTTTTCCGGACCGGCAAGCCCCTGTACGCCGAGGACATGGCCCAGGTGCCCGGCTGGGAGCCTCACCCGTGGATCGCCGAGCAGGGGATCAAGTCCTTCCTGGGGATCCCGCTCAAGATCGGCGAGCGCGTGGCCGGCGTCCTGGCCACCCTGTGCCGGGGGGTCCGCAAGTTCTCGAGCGAGGACATCGACCTGCTCTCCCTCCTCGGGAACCACGCGGCCATCGCCATCGAGAAGGCTAGCCTTCTCTTGAATTCCCAGAAGGGGCTCGATTTCCTCCGGAGCGTCCTCCACGCCAGCTCCGATCCCGTCATGGTCGCGGACCTGAAGGACAGGACTCTCTTCTGGAACCGCGCGGCGGAGGAGCTGTTCGGCTACACGGCGGAGGAGATCAACGAGAAGGGCGTCCGGGCGCTCCTCCCCAGCGAGGACCGGGCCGCGAAAGGAGAGTTCATCGGCCGCGTCATGGGAGGCAATCGGGTCGATCACGAGGGCTACCGCCGCCGGAAGGACGGCACTCTCGTCCCCGTCCGCATCACCGGCTCCCCCATCCAGGATCCCGCCGGCAACGTGGTCGCGCGGACCGTCATCTTCCGCGACCTGACCGAGCAGAAGAAAGCCGAGCAGGAGCGGGAGGCCTACATCGAGCGCTTGAAGACCTTGAACACCCTCATCGCCCAGATATCCTCCAGCCTCAAGTTGGACGAGGTGCTCGACTTCGTCGTCCGATCGGCGGCGGAATTGTTGAATATCTCCTGCATTATCCTCTTTGTCATCGAGGAAGGCTTCCTGGTCGCCAAGGCGGAGGTCGGAGGGTTCTACAGCGCGAGGGAAAGAAGCCGTTTCCCGGTGGAAAGCGGCTCCGGGGGCGTGGTCGCCCGGCGGGGCGAACCCTACTACGTCCGGGACGTGGCCGAGGCGCCGGAGTTCATATTCAAGGACGAGGCCAAGGAGCACGGGATCGGCTCGTACCTGGGGGTCCCCCTCAAGGTGGGGGGCAAGGTGATCGGCGTGATCAGCTGCCTGAACAAGGGCGTGCGGGAATTCACGCAAGAGGAGATCAACCTGGCCGCCGCGCTCGCCAGCGGCGCCGCCACCGCCATCGCCAACGCCCAGACCCACGCCCAGCTTCAGGATGCTTTCCGCAAGCTCCAGCAGAGCCAAGCCATGCTCATCCGGGCGGAGAAGCTCTCCTCCATCGGCACCCTCACCGCCGGCGCCGCCCACGAGATACTCAACCCGGCCAACATCATCGGCCTGCACGCCCAGCGCCTGATGTGGGAGAACGAGGAGGGGACGAGCCCACACCAGTCGGCCCAGGTCATCCTCCGGAACGTCGAGCGCATCAGCCGCATCTGCGACGACCTGCGCCGCTTTTCCCGCGACGAGGCCGCGAAGGAGGAGCCCTTCGACCCCGACGACGCCCTGCGGCAGTGCATCCGCCCCCTGGAGCCCGAGTTCCGGCTGGCGAGTGTCGAGGTGAGCTACCGCCTCGCCGGGGAGGCCTCCCTCGTCCTCGGTGAAAAGAGCCAGATCCAGCAGGTCTTCTTCAACCTCCTGCGCAACGCCATGGACGCCATGCCGGAGGGAGGCACCCTGACGGTCGCCTCCCGGGAGGCCGCCGAGGACGAACGCAAGTGGTGGGAAACCCGGGTCAGCGACACCGGCACGGGCATTCCCCCCGAGCATCTCTCGCGCATCTTCGACCCCTTCTTCACCACCAAGCCCGAGGACAAGGGCACCGGCCTCGGCCTCTCCGTCTCCTACGGGATCGTCGAATCCCACGGGGGGCGCATCTGGGCCGAGAACAATCCCGACAAGGGTGCCACATTCATCGTCCGGCTTCCGGTAAAGGAGAAAGAGAATGGAGAAGCCGCTTCCGCGCATCCTGATCGTGGATGACGAGAAGGACATCGTCGAGTTCCTGGCCATGGAGCTGTCCAGGCGGGATTTCGAGGTGGATACCGCCCTCTCCGGCGAGGAGGCCATCGAAAAGATCAAGGAGAACCGCCCCCACCTCATGCTGCTCGACGTCCGCATGCCGGGCATGGGCGGCATCGAGACCCTCCGCCAGGCCAAGCAGCTCGATCCCAGGATCGGCGTCATCATGGTGACGGCGGTGCACGAGGAGGAGATCGCCCGGAGCGCCATCGCCCTCGGCGCCCACGACTACATCACCAAGCCCATCGACTTCACCTACCTGAACATGGTGGTGATGACCAAGATCATCGACATGCTCGGCTAGGCCCCCGGCTGGGCTCCCCTCCTTCATCGGCGTGTGCAGGGGCGAGGCATGCCTCGCCCCTGTGGACGCGTTCGGAGACGATGTGACATCCGCCGTGGCGGATTTCAAACCCGCCCCGTGTTGTCGGGGTTCCGTAGGGGCGGTTCGCGAACCGCCCCTACGCAAGGCCTTTGGCCGCCGGGCGCCCTTCGGAAAACCCGCCGCGGTTTCGACCCCAAGGGACGTATGCGATACGCCCCATGTCCCCCGGTCCGGCGCGCAGCCTGACCATCTTCTGATATTGTAGCCTTCACCTGAACTGGTCCGGCATCTTGAATTGGGAGGCGAGGATGGAGCCCCTGGAAGGAAGGACCGCCCTGGTGACGGGGGCCAGCCGGGGCATCGGCCGGGCCTGCGCCCTCGCGCTGGCGCGGGCGGGCTGCCCCGTCGCGGTGAACTACCGGAGCCGGGACGCGGAGGCTGAGGAAACCTGCGCGCTGATCGCCGGGCTGGGCGGACAAGCCCTCCCCTTCCGGGCGGACGTCTCCCGCTCCGGCGAGGTCCGGGGGCTCGTGGAGGCCGTGCGCTCGCGGCTCGGCCCCGTCTCGATCCTCGTCAACAACGCCGGCGTCGCGCGCAAGCGCGCCCCGCTCGAAATCACCGAGGAGGATTGGGACGAGGCCATGACGGTCAACCTCAAGTCCGCCTTCCTGGCCAGCCGGGAGGTGCTGCCCGGCATGCGCGAGATGCGCTGGGGGCGGATCGTCAACGTCTCCTCGAACGCCGCCTACACCACCGGCATCGTGGGGCCCCACTACGTGGCCTCCAAGGCCGGGATGCTTGGCCTCTCCCGCGCCTACGCCATGGCCTTCGCGCGGGAGGGCATCACCGTGAACGCGGTCGCCCCGGGCGCCATCGAGACCGAGATGCTCATGAAGGACCTCGGCGTGACCGCCGCCCGCTCGCCGGTGGGGCGCTTCGGGACTTCCGAGGAGGTGGCCGACGCCGTGATGATGCTTGTCCGCAACGGCTACATCACCGGCCAGACCCTGATCATCAGCGGGGGAAGCAACCTGACGTGAGGAATTTCGCGCCCCTCCCCTGTGTTCCCTCGCCTCCGAAATCCACCCGCCAAGAAGATTCCCGCCATGGACCGCGATTTCGCCCCGCCGTCTCAAAATGATAAAATTTCATACATAGGGGATTCCGAATTATAAAATACGTTACAATTCCGCGGACGCGATTCTCTCTCGTCAGCCAGATGGGAAGGACGGCCTCATGAATCCTCCGGTTCAGCAGCGGCACTTCACGCGGTACGAGTTCGTGGAGTCGCCCATCCTGATCGAGATCCCGGACCTGTCCCTCGTCATGCTGGAGCCGGGGAACCTCAGCTGGGGCGGTTATGAAACTCCCGAGAGGGCCGTGGACCAGCTGGGCGTGAAGCTCAGCCTGCCCGACCCCATCCGCTCTCCCCAGGCGGGTATGAGCGTGATGTGCGACCTGGAGGTCATGAGCCACCCCTTCCCGGGATGCGCGGCGGAGATCCCCTGGGCGGCCGGGGGCAAGGGCGAGGCGCCCTGGACCCTCGGGCTGCGCATCTCCATTCCCGAGGGGCTGCTCAGTCGCTTCCGGGGCGCGATGCGGGACTCTTTCCACCTCCTGCGCCCCGAGGAATAAACGCGGGCGGCGCCCGCGCGGCATGACCCGGCGGGCCGCCAGCCTTCACAGTTCAGCCCTCGCGATGCCCCCGGCCTTACCGGACCCTGCCCCCCGGTTAAATCGGAGGCCTGTCCTCATGGAATTCCGGTATTTCCTGCGCGCATTCTCCTAAGCTGGCCCTATGGTCCAGCGCCTTTCCCCCAGGTAAATTCTGTCTGTCTTTTTTGTACCATTTGCATTTACTCGTATTTCGTCCCGCGGAGTGGTCATGGCGATAATCCTGGAGCTTCCGGAAAAAAAATCCCGCCCGTCCGGTCCGGTTTCGCATGACGCCAAGGCGTCCGAATGGAAGGTGGAAACCGTGACCGATTACGAAGCCTTGCTCTGGCTGCAACCGGCCTGGGACCGGCTGGCGGAGGGGCTGGATGCGAGCCTTCCATTCCTGAGCCATGCGTGGACGCGCACGTGGTGGGAGAGCTTCGGGGCGGGGAAAGAACTCCATGTCCTGCTCGTGAAGCAAGGGGAGGAACTGAAAGCCATCGTGCCGCTGATGCTGAGCTGGGAGAAAATACATGGCATGCGGGTGCGGCGCCTCGGCTTTCTCTACAATTATCATACCCCCCGGTGCGATTTTCTCACGGCTCGGGACGCGAAGGAAGCCTGCCGGCCGATCTGGAAATACCTCAAGGAGAACATGACCCTCTGGGACTTTCTCGACTTCTGCCAGATGCCGGCCGATTCAGAGAGCCTTCAAGCGATTCGGGTGCTCGCGTATGACGACGGATTCTGTCCGGAAATTCGAGAGTCACGGCCGTCGCCTTATGTACGAATCGGGGCCTGGGACGACTATCACGGCGGCCTGTCCAGAAAGCACCGGGGAAACCTGAAGAGCAGCCATAACCGTCTCGCCGGACTCGGCCGGGTCCGCTTCGAGGAAATCTCGGCCGAAGGCGAGATCGGGCAGGCACTTCATGACGGATTCCAGCTCGAGGCGGCATCGTGGAAGGGAAAGAACGGAACGGCCATCACCAGCGACGAAGCGACCCGGCGGTTCTACATGGGCTTCGCGGCGCGGGCCGCGAGGCGGGGCTGGCTCCGCCTCCACTTCCTCGCCTCGAACCAGCGCCGGATCGCCTTCGACTATTCCATCCGATACGGCAACAAGCAGTACGGGCTCAAGCTGGGCTACGACCCGGCCTACTCCGCCTATTCGCCGGGCCATCTCCTCTGCCTTTATACTCTGAAGGAAGCGTTCGAGCGGGGGCTGAGCGAATTCGATTTCGCCGGCGTAGACGACAAATGGAAGCTCCGGTGGACGCGTCTGAGCCGGCCGCACTCATGGCTTTACGTGTTTTCAAAATCGCTCCGCGGCAGGATGCTCCACCAGATCAAATTCCGGATCCTCTCCTGCCTGAGAGGCCGATGCCGGAGGCCCGCCGCCCCAGCGGGGACATGAGACGGGGTTTCACAGCCGCCGACGCTTAGGCTTGAGCCCGCGATCTCATGGCCGATAAAGGCACGGCAAAGCGATGGGCTCTCGCCAATCCCCTGTTTTTTTCTTGGAGCGGGAAGGGGCGGCCAAGCCGCCTCAGAGAGCGCAGCTTGGCGCCTCAGCCGGCCCGGGCGACGTCGGTCTGTGCGAAATCTCCGCCCTTGAACAGAAGAGGCTCGCCGGTCGCCTTGGCCAGGGCGTAGGCGAAAGCGTCGCCGAGATTGAGACCCGCCGGGTGGCGGCCCCTGCCGTAGCGGCGGAAGCCCTCGCAGGCGAGCTCGGCCTGCCCCGCCGTCAGGGGGGCGATTTCGATCTCCGCCACGGCCAGGAGCGCTCCAGGGCCGTCCGGCCCGCCGCCCCCTTGCGCGCTTCGACCACGATGGCCACCTCGACGCGGTTCGCCGCCGAAAGGAGGCGCACCGGATCGGCCGCGACCAGGCGGCTAAACGCGTGGCGCTCGGGTTCATCGAACAAGATGGTGAGAATCGCCGATGTGTCGATCACCATCAGCGGGGCAGGCCGGATTCGCCGTAGCCGATGATCTCGTCGGGCGTACGGGTGTCCTGGTCCGGCAGGGCCGCGCAGCGCCGGGCGATCTCATCGAGCTGCTCGGCGAGCCCGGCGGCGGCGCACTTTCGCCGCTCGCGCTCGAGGCGCTCGGCGAGGGCCTTGCGGACGGCCTCGCCCGGGCTCTCCCCGGTGAGCTGCGCCACTTCACGCGCAAGCCGATCGGTTTCGGGGTCCTTGGAGTCGAGGGCCATGACCCGCCTCCCATCCTGCCCTGATCTCTGCCGGCGTCCTCACAGGGCGGCTCCGGAAAATCACCTCAACGGGCGGAATGATGCCGGAACGGGAAGGGGCGGGCAAGCGGTGGCTCAGGGAAAAAGGGCCCCGGCTTCCGCCGGAGCCCCTGAGATTCATGGAGCGGGAAACGGGATTTGAACCGTAGAGCCCGCCAACCCAAAAACCCAAGCGGGGCGTGGTCTTTTCCTCAACTATCAACCGCTTAGGGAATGGCTTCATCCGGTCCTGTCGGTCCGCGTCGTCTCTTATCCGGCTTCATCGTGCAGAGTTGCGGCACGATAGCGGCACGGGAGCCATGCGTGGGATTGAACTGAAATGCCCCGCCCGAAAATTGCCAAACAGCTTGCCAAACCTGACCTCCCCCCTTACTCCCTCCAAGGGGTCATCTCCCTTCTACTCAAGGGCTGGACGCACCAGAAGGTCGCGGACCTTTACGGCGTCTCCAGACAGGCCATCACGCAGAAAGTCAAGGGGCTTTGGGAACTTCTCGATCCGGAGCGCCTGGAGGCGTATGAGGCGAACCGGGCCAAGCTCCTGAGCGGCGTGGAGGCGGACCTGCTGGAGCTTTTTGGCAACCGGTCGAAGCGCGAAAAAGCCACCCTCGGCAACGTGGCCTACGCCTTCACCCAAATCCACCAAGCCCGGCGGCTGGAGGGCGGGGAGTCCACCGCCAATTTCTCGCTCCGGGCCGTGGTGGAGGCGGTCAACCGGGAGAATATGGCGAAGAGAGAGCCAGAAAAGGCAAGGGAGGCCACCGGCGCGGGAGAGCGGGCGCGGGACGAGGCGGGGGCCTAGCCCCTTCCCGGGATGCCCCGCAAGCCCATCATCCTCCACACTGTAGCTTGTCGAGAATCGCCGCTCAGGTACAATCGCCGCGCAGATCGACCGCCTCTGCAAGACACTGTAGCTTGTCGAGAATCACCGCTCAGGTACAATCAGGTCCGGTTTGGGTGTCTCATTGAGACGACTGTAGCTTGTCGAGAATCGCCGCTCAGGTACAATCTTCACCTTCGAGGATGACTTCTACCCGGGACTGTAGCTTGTCGAGAATCGCCGCTCAGGTACAATCCCACCCCTGGCGTCGGGCCTTGCGCGAGTACTGTAGCTTGTCGAGAATCGCCGCTCAGGTACAATAGGTCCTGATGCCGACTGACGAGGCCATGCACTGTAGCTTGTCGAGAATCGCCGCTCAGGTACAATCGACGCTGTGTGCACCCAATACCTCGAACCACTGTAGCTTGTCGAGAATCGCCGCTCAGGTACAATCCCGCTCCCCGATTTCCACGGCCAGGATGTACTGTAGCTTGTCGAGAATCGCCGCTCAGGTACAATAAACCTTCTGGCGGTGGCAGATATCCAGCCACTGTAGCTTGTCGAGAATCGCCGCTCAGGTACAATGCGGGCTGTGCGCGTGATCGCTTCGCTCATACTGTAGCTTGTCGAGAATCGCCGCTCAGGTACAATCGATCCGCTGGATGGTGCGCAGGCTGGTGTACTGTAGCTTGTCGAGAATCGCCGCTCAGGTACAATCAAGGCTTGGCGTGCGAGTCGCATGGGGGAACTGTAGCTTGTCGAGAATCGCCGCTCAGGTACAATGGGGCGCCTCGTGGGCCCCCATCGCGTTCTACTGTAGCTTGTCGAGAATCGCCGCTCAGGTACAATGGCTGGCCCGGAAGATGCGCCTGGATATCAACTGTAGCTTGTCGAGAATCGCCGCTCAGGTACAATAACTGCCGCCTCGGCTACACCCTCATCAACACTGTAGCTTGTCGAGAATCGCCGCTCAGGTACAATATTTCGCGCATCCGTAAAGCAGCCGCATCGACTGTAGCTTGTCGAGAATCGCCGCTCAGGTACAATCACCACATCTTGCGGCCCGCGTAGCAGGCGACTGTAGCTTGTCGAGAATCGCCGCTCAGGTACAATCCCCACGGGGGACGGCTCGGACACGCGTGTACTGTAGCTTGTCGAGAATCGCCGCTCAGGTACAATAGATCATCCGATGGAGTCCTTCTTCATAGGACTGTAGCTTGTCGAGAATCGCCGCTCAGGTACAATCTAACGGCATGACTCACAACCACACCGCCTACTGTAGCTTGTCGAGAATCGCCGCTCAGGTACAATTAACCCCCCGTAACCGACTGAGTTATGGGGGGTTGATTCCATTTGAGGCCTAGAAAAGCATGAGTTGAGGGGGTGGTTCTTCGGCCCCTTTCCGCTTTTTCCCTTGGAAAACCTCCATCTTCCCGAACTGGCGGTCCGTGACGCCAAGGATCCGCACCTGCCCGCCCGGGGGGAGCGCCCCACGAACCCGCCGCCGGTAGGCGGCCGCGGCTTCCTCGCTCGCGCAGTAGCGGGCGTAGACCGAGAACTGGAGCATCGTGAACCCCTCGCCCAAGAGGGCGTTCCGGAAGCGGACGTACTCCCGCCGCGCCTCCTTGCTGTCCACGGGCAGGTCGAACATGGCGAAGAGCCAGATGGCGCGGTACTCCGAGAGATTGAGGCGCCCGCTGGGAATGGTCACACCTCCGGCAGGACGAGGCTCTTCCGCTTTCCGGCGTACACGGCTGCGAGGCTCGCCGCCATGCGCGCCGCGATGTCGAAGAGGGTGCGCGACTCTCCCTCGGCTTCAAATCTCCCCGTCAGTGCCCCGATGAGCGCCTTCTTGGCCTCCTTGTCGAGGGGCGCGTCTGCCCCTTCTTCCTCGCAGTTGCGCGCGACCGCCCGGTCCACGACGGGCCGGAAGGGCTCCATCAGGTCGTCGGCGAGCCGGAAGGCGTCGTAGCGGTTGTGGTGGTGGAGGCCAAAGGAGGGATGGAGACCAGCCCCGCAAATAGCCCGCGCCACGATGGCCCGGAGGACCGCATAGCCGTAGTTGAGAAACCGGTTTTGATCCTCCGCCTCCCGGTTTCTCCGGAAATCGGGATCTCCAAAGAGTTCGCGCCAATACCTCCGCGAGGCCTGAGCCTCGATGCTGGCCGCGTTGCCCGTGAGGACCCGCCCGGCCATTTGGAGGAGGCCTTCGTCGTTTCCCCGAAGCTCGGCCAGCACCTTTCCCTGAGCCCGTACTTTGGCCCGGACCAAATCCCGCCACAGGCGCTTTAGGACAGGCAGGGATACTCCCGCCTGAAGGGCGAAGCGCTCCCCCTGTGTCGAGTGGCCCTCCAGGGGGAGGAGCATGGCCGAGGGCATGTGGCGGCCGTCGCAGGCCACGAATATGCCTCCCGCCGCCGCAAGGCCGCTCAGTACCGCATGGGTGAAGGTCACGCCGGGGTTCGAGACGACCAGAGCAGCGACCTCGGCCAGAGGAATCGCGTTCTCCCCGCTCTCCAACTGGATGACCAGAAGGGAGTTCCGGACGCTTAAGCGCGCGGGCGCTTCGGATATGTCAATGACCCGCTCAATCACTGGCCAGGCGCACCTCGCCCAAGGGTGTGACAACAACTTTTCTGCAATTCATCTCCCGCAATTTATCTATCGGCGCTTCTTTCCGGTCGCCCGCTTTTTTAATGTCGGACACTTTCCGGGCGTCGTTGGTCCGCTGGTATTCGATTGTCTTCCGCCCATCTTTTCGATGAACGACTGTTTTGACGAGATACAGCCACATTGAACCATCACCATCTGTCAGCTGAATGGTCTCGCCAGGAGCCAGGGAGAACTTAAACTCACTCCCATCTCCACGGTCTTTCTTTACGATCGCTCCCCATACTGAGAACGACTTCCCACGCCCTCGCCTTAGCCCACTTCCATCCCCACGAGCATTCCTGACAACTGCTCCTTCCGGGAGAGGCACCCCCTCCCGGAACCTGCGTATGGTCTCTTCTAGCCGCCGCATGGCTTCGTAGGTACTGACGACCTCGCCCTCCCATCTCGGAAGCCCTTGGCCGTCCTGCGTCTCAAAAATTGCAACGTAATGGTTGGAACCCGGCATAACGTGGCGGGTCTCGTCCACCTGCATCACCCGTTCATACTTGCGGATGCGAACCTTGTGGATTGGGATCTCCCGGCCGTCCTTCGCCTTCAGGCAGGGATGATCCTTCGGATCCTTGAAGACTTTCTTCGGCTCCTCCCCGTTCAGCCTTTCCTTGACGATTCGCTTGATGGTCCGGTCCTGGATGTTCTCGACCTCGGAAGCGGAGAGGGCGCCAAGAGGCTTCCGGACGAGCGCGTATACCTTGCCTTTCTCATCCGTGCGCGGTCTGCTGTGGATGGTTGCGTTGTGGAGCGCCCCGCGCACCTTGCAGGAAACCCGGTGGGAGACCTTCAGGCACGCGATAACGCGCCGTACATCATCGAGGAATCCGGACCAGGGCGGCTCCACTTTTCCGAAGAGCCTCCGGCGCTCCCGGGTGGCCCGCTTCGCCGCGTCGCTGAGCGCCTTGACCGCCGCCGGGGTCGTGAGGGCGATGGCGACAGCGTCAACCGCGTGGTGGCGGTGATCCTCGCGTGATTTCTGCGGCCCGCCGTTGAGGATGCGGTTCAGCCCCCACTCGCCCCGCAGGAAATGGGTCACCTGGCCCCGTGTAGCCTGGACGCGGATTTTGCCCTCCGGATCGGCCCCATGTTCGTTCGCTCCATATAGGAGGCCCAGATACCTCCTCGCCAACCTCGCGGCGTAGCGCGTGTCGTTGAGCTGGCGGGCCGTGAAGTCTTCGATGCTCTCCAGGTCCTTGAGTTGGAAGCGCTCCAGCTTGACGCGGGCGGCGTCTCCCTTGAACTGCTTGACGCGCTGGATGATTTCTTCCCATTCAGATGTACCGCCATAGGCTTCCCAGGGCGTCTGGTTCCGCTTCCGGTTGCGGTTCTCCTCGTGGTGGCAGAGGGTCTTGTTCATGAAGGAATTGTCGAGGGAGCGGTCGAGGGGGATGATGTGCTCCACGTCGAACTGGGGGCTCGGCCCGATGAGTGAGGCAGCGTTGATTGTCCGGTTGGTGTACGGGCACTTCCAGCCGCATTCCTCGGCGAGGAGCCATTTCTCAATGTCATGACCCCGGGGCTCTGCCCCGGTCTCCTTGATAATTTTTTGAGCCTTGATAATTTTTTGAGCGGCATCTTCTCGCCTGAGGCGGTTTTCATAGTTGCGCCTTGAGATCGCCTTGCGGTCCTCGCGCGACTTCTTGAGATCGCGGGCCAGCTCGACCCGGACGAGGCTGGGCTTGCCGTATTCGCGCACGATGGCGTTGACGATCTTCCGCACTTCCGTGAGGGTCCGCTGGACGGCCGGGTTGCGGACCTCCAGCGCGTCCGCCAGGGGAGGCAGCGACTCCTCCGGCTCCGGGAGAGACAGGTCCCCATAGACCTGCTTCCGCGCCGTAGCGTAGGGGACGCCCCCTTCTATGAGGGGGAGGAGCCTGTTCACCGCATCGAGCGACAAGGAGAGGTGGCCCTCTTCCAATCCAATCTCGCCGAATTTCTTCGCCGCCTCCTCATCGAGCCCCCACTTGTCCCTTCCGAGTTTCCGGAGCGTCTCCTCCCTCCGGATGCTTCGGACGTACCAGACGATCCGATCCTTCTCCTCCGAGGAAAACCCTGCCCACCGTTCTTGGCCGAACACCTCGATGAGCTTGGCCGCCGTGCGGTTCCCGGCGAGCTTCTTCTCGGCCTCGGTCTCGAAGTTGAATCGGTGGCCCTTGAGCTTGAGGAGGGTACGAATTTTAGGGAATGTGAGATCCCCTTGAGACTCAAGAGCATCCAGTAGCTTTGTGCGCTCCTCGGGCTCCAGATTCCGGATTTCCCCATCCGGCGTGATCACTTTCAGGTCGTTCACCTTCTGGAGGAGGCGGAAACGTTGGGCGGGAAGGAGGGCGAGGGGGGCGCGCTTTTGGCCCGGCTCCAATTCGCACTCGCCGATCAGGTGCTTCGCGCTCTTGAGAGGCCGCTGGCGGAAGATGGCCCGGTGGACCTTTCGTTTGAGTTCCTCGGCCAGGGCGCCTGGATGGTAGGGAACCTGAGCGGCCCATATTTTCTCGAACTCCCCCTGATACATCTCCCTTGCCGTCCAGCGGGCGCGGATGCGCTCCTCCTCGGGGTCGAGGCGGGAGAAGTATTCGCCGAGCGTGCGCGTCCCTGAATTTTCGATGTTCTGCGCCAGTTCGCCGATCTTCTTCTTGACCTCGCCCTTCTTCTTCTTGACCTCGCCCTGATCTCCTTTTCCCTTCTCGGCTTTCCTGAGAGCCCTCCGGTTCGAAAGGAAGCCGCGCCGGTGGGCCAAGTGGTAGATGGCACGGCCCAGTTCGAAGGGTTCGAGCTTTTCATCAAGGGCCCGTGCTCGGAGGCGGTAGGGGAGGACGTGGGGATGGGCCTTTCTCTCCTCGTCGGAAAAGAGGCCCCGGTCGAGCGCCTTGAAGAACGCATCCCGGGCCTCGGGCAAACTCAAATCGCCCGGCGGCAGGAGGCCGACCTCCTGAAGGATGAGGGCGAGGCCCTTGAGGCGGCGGGCGCGGCGGGCGAGCATCCGCCTCCGAAGGCGGGCCTCGCGGCGATCCTTGGCCCGCGATTCATCCCCTCCCGACTCGATGTCCCCCTCCACCCCGGCGGGGTAGACGCGCACCCCCGCGCGGAGGAAGCCTACTGGCTTGGCATTTCCAAGCTTGATGAGGGCCCAGCCGACCGAGTTGGCGCCGATGTCGAGGCCAAGGAGAGTTTCTGGAGCGGGCGTGGGCGGGTTCATCTCGCCTCTCCTCTTGACAAAATTTTCTGGAAGGATATTATTTCATGTGATTGTACCTGAGCGGCGATTGCTTGCAAGTTACAGCAAGGGCTTTCGTCCGCCGGGCTCTGCCCCGCGAGGGGCACCCCGAGGCGCCTCCTGAGGCGCCTTTTTTTGCTCGTATTCCCCCAGTCCGGAGAAAAGAAATTCTTCGTCCGCAGTGGCCTGTCACCTACAGCAATCCCTCCCCCGCGTGGCCCTTGAAGGCGTCCGCCCGGCGGACGTAGGCCCGGACGGTCTGGACGCTCCGGTGGCGGGACACGTCCATGATGGCCCATACGTCCTTCCCCGCCTCGGCCGCCGCCGTGACGAAACCCGCGCGGAGGGAGTGCCCGCCGAAGTCCTCCGCCCGGAGGCCCGCCCGCTCCGCGTACCGCTTGACCGCCTTCCCGATGCTGTGGCCGCTCAAGGCCCCGGCCTGGACCTTGCCCCCCTTCCCCAGGCGCCGGAACACGGGGCCGCTCGCGATGCCCGCCCCGGCCAGCCAAGCCCGAAGCGCCCCGACCGGGCAGAAGAACCTCCCGCGCACGATGGGGACGCCCCGCCCCTGGCCCTCTTGGTCCGTCTTGGAGCGCCGAAGGTGGACCCAAAGGTTCCCGTCCTCCCGGAATTCCACGTCCCCGGCCTCAAGGCCCGCAAGCTCGGAGCGCCGGAAGGCCCCCGCGAAGCCCAGGAGCAAGAGCGCCCGGTCCCGGAGGCCCCGGAGGGTACTTGTATCGCACAGCCGGACCAACTCCCGGATCACGTCCGCATCGGCGGCCCGCTTCTGGCGGGGCGCGGCTCCCTTCTCCCGGCGGATGCCCTTCAAGGTGGTCCGCACGGCTTCATCCCGGGTGGGGGACTCCAAGCCCGCCGCTCGATGAGCCAGGGCGATGGCCGCCAAGCGGCGCTCGATGGTGGACACTTTCCGGCCCCGCTCCGCCTCGTGCGCCAGGAAGGCGCAGACGGCCCCGGGGGAGGCCGGGAGGGGGGAGAGGCCCCGGGCCTCGGCCCAGGCCGCGAACGCGCGCCAGTCCGCCCGGTAGGCCCGCTTCGTGGACTCCGCGCGGGAGGCCTCCGCGTACCGCCGGGAGGACTCGGCATCGGCAAGCGCCAGGGCCTCGCCGGTTTCCACTTTCTGCAAGCCGTCCATCTTTCATCCCTCCCATGCCCGGCCCCTCCGATGGGGGCCGGGCGCGATGCCCCGCGTCCGGGGCGCCGACTCTGACCGCCGTTCAGCGCCGGGGTTTTACCCCCGTCCGGTTGCCGATGGCCCGGGTCCCGGTCGGCCTTTCGATGGTGGAACTAGGCCGCTACCGCCTCCGCCGCCGCGAGGATTTCCCCGAGGATCGCCCGAATCCGCTTCATGGCCCGGAAGATGGTGGGGACCACCGCCTTCTTGCCCCCGGCGTACTTCGCGATGTAGTCATAGGCCCGCCCCTCGTTCCCCAGCTGGACCCCGTACAGGCGCGAAAGGACCGCCGCCGCCATTTCCGCCGCTACCTCTTGATCGACGTGCTGGCCGGGCGTGAGGCGGCCCCGGAGCCGGGCGTCCGCCGCGTGGGCCAGTTCGTGGAAGAAAACGTCCTCATCTTGGGTCGCCAGCCGGATCTCCCGGCCGTCCACGGTGCAGGAACCCGCCGCGCCTTCCATGCAACCCAGGTAGGAAACCCGTACCCCCCAGGCTTCCGCGACTTCGGCCAGGGGAGGCGCAACGGGGGGCAGATAGGCGAGCGGTTCGCCTTCGGTATCCTCTAGACGGAACACAGGGGCGGCGAAGAAGCGCCCCGCGAAGGCCTCCCGGTACTCCGCCGGTCCGGTTTCGATGAACTCGGCGTCATCGGCGGGGAAGCCGTCCGGGCCATCGTGGGAAAAATGCCCGCCGCTCTTGACCGGCACCTTCACCATGCGGGGGGCCAGGATGTGGAAGGCCTTGGCCCCTTTCTTGACGTGCCGCCCGGCCGCCTTCCATTGCCGGAAGCCCCGGGCGTCCTCCGTTCCCGCCAGGGCGCAGAGGATTTGATTGCAGAGGGACCACTTGGCGGAGGGGATGCCGGGGTCTTTGATGAGGGTCCGGGCCAGGATGGCCGGGACCTCGCCCCGGGCGAACGCTGCGACGATTCCATTCAGGGCATCTTGCGCGTGAAGCTGAGACTTACTAGGCTGGGCCATTCTCGTTTCCCTCCTACCAGGGATTCGGGATAGGGCCTCTTTGGGGTTGGCGCCCCTCTGAGGCCCGCTTTTTTGGTTGCGGGAAGCAGGGATTATCGCAACCAAAAATGAATCTAGGGCCATGCAATCATTTTGTCAATCGAAAATATGGACATGCTATCAAAAAGTCTGTAGAGTGCTTTTATGAATGCGCGCGGCGGGGCCAGGGAAGGGGCGGGGCGGAAGCCCAAGGGGCCGGAAAAACTCTCCAGCTTGCTCAAGGTGCTGATGGCCCCAAGTGACCGGGAGCGGCTGGAGAAGGCCGCCCGAAGCCGGGGCATCGGCGCAAGTGAACTCGCCCGCGCCTACATCCTCCGAGGGCTGGCCGGGGAGGAGAAGCGGAAGGGGAAGGGATAGGCGGCCCTGCCCTTCACCAAAGGGCATCCCCCAAAGCGCGCGCGCTTTCCTGGCGGGACTTTGGCCCGCACCCCTGCCCTCCCCCCCCGAGGGGCATGGGTCCAGGGCACCCCCCTCGCGAATGCTCTATCCCGTTTTTACCGGCGCGCCGTATAAAAGCGGCTTCAGGGCCTGCCAGGGGCGGTTATTGACGAAACGGAAAAGGGAGCCGGGTGATAGGAGAACGGAGAATGGAACCCGTTGCCCGCTCACTCTTGCTTGATATTGTCGCAAAGAATTACATTAACGGTGACACATAGACCCGTTGGCCGCTCTCCCGCCCCCAAAAAAGACACCCCTGCCACAAACCATGAGCGAGGAGTTAGTTAGCGATAAGTCCCCTTCCCGCAAGCGATATACTCCGGCCGGTCTGGCTATGCCGGAAGGCCAGGAGCGGGCCGATATCATCCCCCGGGGGCCTTGGCACACCCCCCGCCGGGGGCAATCGCGTAGGGGTCCCAACGTTTCACTTTAGGGGCAAATGCTTCCGCCGAATTGCCAGAGGGGCCAGGGGCAGCGAAATACGGTCCCTTCGCCAGCGGCCGGACATCAATGGGCGCCGATTTTTTGATGAGGGCTGGTTTTAGCGATATCGCTTCCGGCCGGGGCTAGGCTTCGCACTCCAAGATCCGCTCTCCCGAGCGGCCTGCCCCGCGCCTGATTCTCGGGTGCCCCACGGAGGGGCTATGAATCCAATCTCTCAAGGCGACAATCCGGACGAACGAACGGGCGCACGTTACGACCCTTCGGATTGGACCCCTTCTAGAATCTACGACTACATATGCCGGTGCGAACGGAGGGAGCATGGCACTGTGTTGCTGTCCGAGGAAAAATATCAGGGTTGGCTGAAAGAATATGCCAGCCGAGCCGTTCAGGCTGGAATTAATCGTTTCTTACGTGCGGCCACTGCCCGGCCCTCAAAAACCCGTCGTTATGCGCGGTCGAGCCGCAAGAGCCTCTATGACCGCGTCGGCGGCAGTCCGTGGGATCGCCCGCAAAGACTCCATCGCATGATTGCCGAGCACGAATTTCCGTGGGTTGTCCTGAAAGGTGAGTTCGATACCATTATGGACAAGAATCTTAACAGAGAAGCGGCAATCACAATTCTACGGGAGCGATATCACTACCTCCCTCACGTGAGGAGAGAGAGGTTTCCAATGGACCTTTTGGAAAATCCTTCAACATTGGCGTATGCAGAAATTATCGAAGACCTAGAATTAGGAATTGAGCCAGAGTCTTTGCCATCTCTTCTTTCGAGGGCTCCTGTTCCTGATGAAATTAGACAGTGGGTCCAGCCTCGCACCCGCAAACTTTCTCCCACCATCAAAGGCACCCGGTCCAGGAAGCTTAGAAAGTAAATTCATCCCACTCACTCCTGCAATCCTTTGTTTTTATTCTTGATTAGGCACCGATTTCAGTTTTGGCGTCCCCTCGCCCCGAATCATTACATTGCATCCCGACGGCGGGAGCGCATCGACGCCCTCCCGCACCAAAACCCCTGCCCCCGCCTCCTGCCCGGGAAAGCGACCGAAGGGTGCCAATAATAGTTCCCGTTCTAGACCAAGGCCCTGGGAAATCCCCCCGTCCTATAACGCTGAGCCCGTCCCCCGCCTTCGGCCCCAGGGGGGACGGGTCAGAGGGGGAGCGAGTCGTGAGCGTGATTCACTGCTCTGGACAGGAAGTCCGCAGTAGCTTGAACCAGATTCTTGTTGACATTTTGAAAAGCGCTTCCCTATATATGGGGAGAATACCGAAGCGGTTGAACCCAGCCGCGGAGACTTCGGTATCGCGGGGCCGGACTCCCGCGCGGGTAGCGGGTCCCAAAAACCCGGAATCACCCGGCGAGGGGGCAGCAACACGCGTCACTCCCCCCTCAAAACAAAAGCCGAACGGCGCGCTCATGACGAGAGCGGGTAGCCCTACGGGGCGGCCCCTTCGTTTTGGGCGCGCTTTTTTTGTTGTCCGAGGAGGAAGTTCCGCTCCGCCCGGGAGGCGCGAAGGGTGGTAACCGCGACTGAGATTTCCCGCAAGGGAACAGGAGACCTTCCGCCCCAGGGCGAGGAGGGCTCCAGTCAATGACAACGACGGCGCCCGCTCTCCGATTCCACCATCCCACCCTCGGCAAGCCAGAGATGGTCTGCCCCTTCGTCCAGCCGGACGGGACGCTCATCGGCTACGAGGTCCGATTCCCTGGCAAGCGAATCCTTCCTCTTACCCCCACGGGCGAATGGCGCGCCTTTTGGCAGCCGGACAAGCGGCCCCTTGCCAACCTGGACCGCATATCGACTGAGCCCGACAAAACGATCATTGTCTGCGAAGGTCCCAAGGCCATGTTCGCGGCGCAGAGGCTTTTCCCGGGCTACATCTGCACTTGCTGGCCGGGTGGAACGAACAGCCGCGCCCAGGTGGACTTTGGCCCACTTTACAGGCGTCGGGTGATCTATTGGCCCGACGCAGACGGGCCGGGCATCGAGTGCATGAATGAAATCTACATGGAACACGCCCCCTTTTGCGAAAGGAGCTTCGTGCTGCCACCCGCTGACGCTCCGAAGGGATGGGACGCGGCAGACCTGGAAGCTGAAAAACCTCCCGATCCCAACGCCTGGCTCAAGACCGCGTTGAAACTGCATGACGAATGGCGGGCCGCTGTTGATCCCATCATGACCGCCTACCGAATGGAGCTTGAAACAAAGAGGGCGACGGTCCGGGAGAAGCGCCCGGCCCGGAACGGGTGGCCCGGGCCTCCCGCCGCCGACCCTACCGACCCGGGGCCGGTGGACCTGGTTCCCGGCATCCCCGATGAGCCCTCCATCCTGTTTGAAGGCCCTCCTGTCCCGCTCGACGCGCCCGACCTCCCCCCTCTGTGCCCTGAGCTGTTCCCTGGCTTCCTTGGCGGAATGATCAAGGCAACGGCGCAGGCGACTGAAACGCCCCCCGAACTGGCCGGCCTTTTGGGCCTCGCCGCCGTCGCTGCCTGCGTGCAAGGCAAGGCCGTAGTCTGCCCCTCGCCCGACTATCGGGAGCCCCTGTGCCTCTACGTCGCGCCCGCCCTCGACTCGGGCAACCGGAAGACCTCGGTACTCATGGAAATGACTCGCCCCCTGCGCGAGTGGGAGCGCAAGCGCGCCGATGAAATCCAGCCCGAGGCGGACAAGGCCGCGAGTATGCGCAAGACGCTGGAGGCTCGCGCGGATTATCTGCGGAAGCAGGCGGCGAAAGCCGAGAGCCTGGAACTTGAAAACCTCACGGTCGAGATCGAGGAGGTGGAGCGCAAGATACCCGAGATTCCCGTCCTGCCCCGCCTCTGGGCACAAGACGTGACGCCCGAACGCCTGGGTGCCCTCATGGCCGAGAACCAAGAGCGGATTGCACTCATCAGCGACGAAGCCGGAATTTTTGAAATCCTGGAAGGTCGTTACAGCGGCGGAATCCCGAACCTGGATCTATTCCTGCAAGGGCACGCCGGAGCGCCCGTCCGGGTGGACCGGGGGAGCCGCAAAGCCGTCTATCTCCAGAGCCCTTGCCTCACCCTCGCCCTCAGCCCCCAGCCCGAAGTGATTCGGGGGTTGGCGCTCAAGCCCGGCTTCCGGGGGCGGGGCCTCCTGGCCCGCTTCCTGTATGCCCTTCCACCTTCCCCTCTCGGCTGGCGAAAGCTCACCAGCAAGCCCACCCCCCAATCTGTGCGAGACGCCTACGCCCGGGGCCTCCGGGCGCTCCTGGACACCCCCTCTGTCATCGGCGAGGACGGGGAGCCCGTGCCGGTGGTTTTTGAGTTTTCTGATGATGCTTTCAGCGAGTGGCGGGAGTTCAGCGCGGCGACCGAGCGCGAACTGCGAGAGGATGGGGAGTACGCGCAGATCACCGATTGGGCGGGGAAGCTCCCCGGCGCCGCCGCGAGAATTGCTGGCCTCCTTCACTGCGTCCAACACGCCGGGGCGGTTTCATTTCCGACCGCCATATCCCGCGACACCGTGCAGAGCGCCCTGGAGATCGCCGCCATCCTCAGCAAACACGCCCTCGCCGCCTTCGGTCTTATGGGGGCGGACCCGGCCATCGAGGGGGCCAAACGAGTCTGGCGATGGATAAAGACAAGCCGGGTGAAGAGCTTCACGGCGCGCGAATGCTTCCAGGCGCTCAAGGGCACCTTCGGGCGGATGGGCGAACTACAGCCCGCCCTAGCCGTACTCGTGGAGCGGGCCTACATCGCCGAAGCCCCCCGAGAGAAGTGCAACGTCCCGGGGCGGCCGAGCAAAACCTACACCGTCAACCCGGCCCTGACGGAGGAATGGGCATGAGCTGGCGGGACATCATCGGGACCCGCAATCGCGAAATCTCCCCTACACGCCAAAATCCTCAAAATCCCCAAAACCCATCCGCAGACGGTGATTCTGAGGATTTTGAGGATTTTGGCCTAAAGGGGCATGTATGCGGATTCCAGCCCTCATCCGTCTCCCGCCTTTCCTGGCCGTCCGGGTTCGTCCTGGTAGTTCAGCCCTCCTGGTGGCCCGGCCCGCCCTTCTATGTCCTTCGTACGCACGAGGAAGCCGCCGACCTGGAAGGGGATGGGATCGCCCCCGGGATGATCTGGACCCTGGAGGAGGCCCGGAAACTGGCTGGATTGAAGCCGGAGGAGAAGCTGGACCTCGCCCGAGTCAAGGCGGAGTTCAACGGCCGGGTGGCCGAGGTGCAGCCCCTGGCGGCAAATGCCAAGCGGAGGCGGGCCGCATGAACGAAGCCCTGCCCCCCCAGGCCGATCCTCACGGCGACCTTCCTGCCGTCCTGACCGTGGACGAACTGGCCGAATTTCTCCGTGTGGGTAGGGATACGGTATATCAGGCCATCGCAAAGGGAGAGATACCGGGCGCCTGCCGAATCGGCCGCACCATCCGAATCAGCCGGGACGCCATGCTAGACTGGGTCCGAGGGAAAGGCCACGCCCCGCGCTCCGAGAGGGGAAGAAAGTGAGCGTGAGGCGGAGGCAGTACCGCGACCCGGCGACGGGCAGGGAAAGCATTGTGTGGATGGTGGACGTGGATTTCAGGCACCCGGAGGGCCGAAGACAGCGCATCCGCAGGGTGTCCCCCGTACAGACGAAGCGGGGGGCCGAAAGCTACGAGCGGGAATTGCGGGGAGCGTTGCTTGCGGGCCGGTACGGGAGAGAGGAGGCGCCGGAGAAAAGGGAAAGCCCGAGATTCAGCGAGTTCTCAAAGGATTTTCTTACAACATACGCGGAAGCGAACAACAAACCGAGCGAAGTAGCAGGAAAAAAAACGACACTGGAGAAACACCTTGTCCCATTCTTCGACCAGGCGAGGCTAGACGGAATCGGGAGCCGGGACGTGGAGGCATACAAGGCCCTGAAGCTGAAAGAAGGCCTCTCCCCCAAGACGGTGAACAATCACCTCGCCGTCCTCGGGAGGATGCTCCGCATCGCCCGCCGCTGGGAACTGACGGAAAGGGTGCCGGACATTGCCCCTCTCAAGCTCCCCCCGCAGGAATTCAGGTTCCTGGACTCCGAGGAGGCCGACCGGCTAATCGAGGCAACCGATCCGGATTGGAAGCCGATGATCACGCTGGCTCTCCGGACGGGCCTCCGGCTGGGGGAACTCCGGGCGCTTAAGTGGGAGGACGTGGACCTCAAGGGCGGGCGGCTCATGGTGCGCCGGGCCGCATGGCGGAACACCATCGGCACCCCGAAGAGCGGCCATGCGCGGGAGGTCCCTCTCTGCGATCAGGCAATTGCAACACTGAGAGGGCACCGGCACTTGAAAGGCGAATTCGTTTTCTGCGCCCAAGACGGGGAAATGCGCTCCATCCCATCCTGCAAGCATCCCCTCTGGCGGGCAAGGCGGAGGGCCGGGCTTCCCCACCTTGGATGGCACACCCTCCGGCACAGCTTCGCCTCTCACCTTGTGATGAAGGGGGCAACCCTGAAGGCTGTGCAGGAACTCCTGGGCCATGCGGACATCAAGATGACGATGCGCTACGCGCATCTGAGCCCCGATGCGCGGCGGGAAGCCGTGAAACTTTTGGATGGGAACGGCACGATAGCGGCACTTCTCCCCCAAGCTGAGGGAGAAGGCCGCCAAAACCTAATGAATTAGGGATTTTTTCTGGAGCGGGAAACGGGATTTGAACCCGCGACCCCTGCCTTGGCAAGGCAGTGCTCTACCGCTGAGCTATTCCCGCATCTTTTGACCCCGAAGCCCCTGTCCGGCGGGCGCCCTTAAGATACCCGAGGGCGGCCGAGAGTCAAGCCGGGAATCTACCTCAGCTTCTCCGCCAGCCAGTCGGCGGCCAGAGGGCGCCAGCGGAAGGGGATGTTGTTGCAGACGTGACCGCCCTCCGGAAAGATGACCAGATCCGCCGCCTTCCCCGCCTCCTCGGCCACGCGCCGCGAGTCCTCGGGCGGGCAGAGCCGGTCCTGTCCGCCTCCGATGACGAGGAGGGACCGGTCCAGGCCCGCCAGCTTGCCCCGCAGCGAGAGTGCCTTCGCCCGCTCGCCCGCCTCCTTCTCGGAGGAAACCTGGAAGGCGTGCTGGAGGCCCTGCCGGGTCAGGGCCGGGAGCGCCGCCCAGAAGCCCGCCATGTCGTAGAAGCCCCCGGCCGCCACCCCGGCCTTGAGCCGCTTCTCCGCCGCCAGGGCGCGCGGGCAGTAGTAGCCTCCCAGGCTCACCCCCAGGGCGCCCAGGCGGGAAGCGTCCACCCGGCCGTCCCTTACGACGAAATCCACCACGGCCGAGACAACGCGCTCGTAGTCGGGCCGCAGGGGCAAATCCGCCCGCTCTCCCTGGGCCGGGCCGTCGAAGGCGAGGGTGGCGAGCCCCCGGTCGTGCAAGACCTCCTCCAGGGTGAAGAACTCCTCCTTGGTGGAGTCGAGGCCCGCGATCAGGAGGACGCAGGGAGGCTTCCCCTTCCCTCCCCCCGGGACCCGCAGGACGCCCGGCAGCGCGCCTCCCTCGTAGGGGATGGAGACCCGCTCGCCCGGCGGCCGTAGGTCCGGCAGGGCTTTCGTGTGGCAGGCGACTTTCTTCTCCTGGGCCTCGCGCTTGAGAGCCGCGTCCTCGTGATAGACGAACTGGGCGAAGTGGTAGGCCAGGGCCGCCCGGACGCAGGCCTCCGCGGCGCTCAGCCGGCGGCCCTCCCGGGCGATGGCCTCGGCCTCCTCCCGCCGCAGGTCGCCGCGCTCGATCCAGAGCCGGCACCACTCGCGCCAGGAGGTGACGCGGGGGATGACGTCGGAGGCGTCGTGGTAGGAGATGCCGTTCGCGAGGAGGCGGACGTACCAGTGGGCCATGGCCTCCTGGGTCAGCCGGTCTCCACCCGCCGGGGCTGCGCTCATCTCTCCTCCTTCCTGCGAAAAGCGCCCGCCGCGGGGCGGGGCCCCGCGGCGGGCATGTCTGTTTCGATCGCGGAGGCGGGAGCGGCGGGCGCCGCCCCTGCCTACTTCTCGTTGTTGGGCGCGGCCTCGCCCACCTTCTTGAGCGCGGCCTCCATCACGTCAAAGGCCATCATGTCCTCGTACTTTGGGGGAGCGCCCTTGTACTTCTTCAGCCGCACGTTGAGTTCGTTCGTCGCCTCCATCACCTTCCGGGGCATGCCGTTGTTCACCGTCCAGAGGCGCTCCTTCACGAGGATGTCGTAGGTCTGGTCGAAGATCTCCGGGTTCTTCTTGAAGGCGGGGAAGGAGTGCTTGATGGCCGTCTGCCGGAGGCCCGCCTTGTCCTTGTAGATCGCCCGGGTCGCCTCCATCAGGCTCGCCGCGAAGGCGACGAACTCGTTCTTCCGGCTCTTCAGCTTCTCCTCGGAGGCCGTCATGGCGGCGTAGAGCTGCAGGGGATCGGCCTTCCACAGGTTGGCGATGACCTTGATATCCGGCTTCTTCTGCCGCGCCATGAAGACCTGTTCAACATGGATGACGACGGCGTCGGCCTTGCCTTCGACCAAGTAGGGCACCCGCGCGGGGGGCGCCGTCACAATGTACTTCACGTCCTCGTCCTTGAGCCCCGCCATCTCCAGCACCCGCAGGATGCCCAGGTGGCTGTAGCCGCCGCGGCCCTCGATGCCGATCATGCGGCCCTTGAGCTTGGCGGGCGTATCGATGTCCGGCGCGGTCGCCGCCTGCGCCTCGTTCAGGTGGGCGAAGGAGTGGAAGAACTTGTGACCGCTGCCCCCTGCGATGCCGCTCATGGCCAGCGCCCCCGGGATGTTCCCCGCGTCCACCCCGCTCTGGGCGCTCACCGCGGCGCGCTGCACGGCCACGCCCCCGCGGAAGTACTTCACCTCCACCTCGATCCCGTGCTTCTTGTAGATGCCCTTGTCGATGGCATAGAGCACCGGCAGGTGGATCACGTTGGGCGGGCTGGTGGGCATCGCCACCACGATCTTGGCGGCCCAGGCGGGCTGGGAGGCCGGCCCGAGAAGTGCCGCCAGGAAGGCGGCCGCCATCCAGAATGCGCACCGTTTCATCGTTCAACCCTCCTTGCCATAGAGGAAATTCCGCCCGCTAGTGCCTGCTCCCCGTCCGCCATGACGCGAACCGGCCCTCGAAGAAGTTCACCAGCTTCGTCAGGACGATGCCGACGATCATGAGAAAGACGACGGGCGCGAGGCCCTTGTCCATCTCGAGATTTCCGACGTAGTCCTGGCTCAGGGCGCCCAGCCCCGAGATGCTCATGAGGAACTCCGCCACCACCATCCCCACCAGCGCGCGCCCGGAGGCGAGCCCGAGGCCGGCCACCAGATAGGGCACCACCGAGGGGAAGATCAGATCGCGCCAGCGCTGCCACTCGCTCGAGCAGAAGGATCGCGTGACCTCCAGGAGCATGGGGTCCACGTTTCGCACCCCGTGATAGACGTTCACGATGACGGGCATGATGGCGAAGAAGACCACGATGGTCGTCTTCCCGGCGAAGTCCACCCCCAGCACCATGGCGATGGGAAACGCCAGCGCCACCACGGGCGTCGCGTAGAGGGCGTACACGAAGGTGTCCACCGCGTACTCGAAGTTCTTCGAGCGGCCCATGAGCACCCCGATCACGATGCCCGTGGGGATGGCCATGGCCAGCCCCGCGCCCAGGATCTGGGAGCTCTCGTAGGCGGCCGTCAGCATCTCGCCGCTGAACAAGAGGGCGAAGAACGCGCTCACGATGGCGCTCGGGTAGCTGAACACGGAGGGCCGGATGACGCCGGTCCAGCCGAGCGCCTCCCAGCCCCCGACCACCGCGAGCAGCGAGAGTGCCCGGATGTAGATGCGGGGCTCCTGGATCCACAGCCCGGTGGATTCCGCCTCGGCCTCCTTCGCCTTCGCCGCCGCGAGGGGCTTCGTCTCGGTCGTCATGGCTTGGCCTCCATCCGGAGGGCCACCCCGTCGGGGAGCGGCCCGGGGTCCGCGTCTGGGCGCCGCAGGGCCTCCCACAGGTAGTGGCGCAGGGCCTGGAACCGGTCGCTCGCGCGCAGCGATTCGATCTCCCTGCCCCGGCCGAACCCGGTCTCCAGCTCGAAGCGGATGCGCCCCGGCCGCGGGCTCATCACCACCACACGGTCCCCCAGCAGGAGCGCCTCGTCGATGCTGTGCGTGATGAAGAGCATGGACTTGGGCTCCACGTCGATGATCCGGAGAAGCTCCTCCTGGAGCTGTTCGCGCGTCAGGGCGTCCAGGGCGCCGAAGGGCTCGTCCAGCAGGAGCACCGCCGCCTGGGTGGCCAGCGCGCGCGCCAGGCCGGCCCGCTGCTGCATCCCGCCGGAGAGCTCCGAGGGGTAGTGCTCCTCGAAGCCCTCCAGCCCCACCAGGCCGATGTAGCGGCGGACGAGCCGGTCCGTCTCCCCGGCCGGGCGGCCCTGGATGCGCAGGCCGTAGGAGATGTTCTGGTACAGGCGCTTCCAGGGGAAAAGTCCGAAATGCTGGAACACCATGGCCATCTCAGGCCGAGGGGCGGTCACGCGCTCGGAGCGGAAGATGACCTCCCCCTCCTCGTGCGGGATCAGCCCGTTCACGATGCGCAGAAGGGTGGTCTTGCCGCACCCGCTGGGGCCCAGGATGGTCACGATCTCCTGGTGGCCCACGTCGAGATCGATGCCGTCGAGGACGTGCAGGCTGCCGTAGCGCTTGTGAAGACCCCGCAGGGAGAGGCTCACCCCGCGATCCCCCGCGGCTGGCGTCCGGTTCAAGAGATTCTCCGAAGCGGTGGCCAAGCCGGGCGGGAGGCGAGGCGAGGCGGGACCGCGAAACCATTGAACAACCGCCGCGGCGGGAGTATTCCGGCTCAAGCCCTTCCGGAGCCGCGGTCGTCACGGGACGAAGGCTTCATTATTCACCCGCCCCCGCCCGAAGGCAACCCCTGGATCAGGGGGTCTCGCGAAACGTCCCGCGGCCCTCCGCATCCTTTCCGCAGAGACGAACCCCGCCTTGGCGGGGCCAGGCCAGGGAGAAAGGGCCATGACGCGCACCGCCCCTGCAGACATCTAACGGCAAGGCCGGGGCGAGGGGAAATTTCCGGCGGCTCCTCCTACTCCTCCCCCACCACCGCGACCGCCTGGATCTCGATCATCATGTCGGGGTGTGCGAAGCCCGCGACGGTGATGAGGGCGCTCGCCGGGAACCCTCCCGGGAAATACTGCTTGCGCAGCTCGACGAAGCGGTCGCCGTGCCTCACGTCGAGGATGAAAACCGTCATCGTCACGATGTCCTGGAGCTTGCCGCCCGCCCGCTCGAGGGTCTTCCCGATGGCGCGGAAGGTGGCGTGGGCCTGGGCCTCGAAGTTCCCGGCGAGGGATTTGCCGTCCTCGTCCGCCCGCGCCCCCACCCCCGCCAGCCAGACGGCCTTCCCCCCGCGCGTGACGACGGCGGGCGAGAAGGCGCGGTTCTCCTGCCAGGTCCCCTTCAGGTATTCGCGGGCCATGCGTCGTCCCTCCTTGTGGGTCCGTTTCCAGCTTGCCTTTGGGTTGTTTGCAGTCTCACGAAGTTAATTTTTGTTATTTGCGTATTTCCAGGCTATAAGTAGAACTTGATTAACAATCAATCATGTTTTACATTTGAAAGGTAGCAAGGAGGGAAATATCATGGGAAGTAACCAGATTCCAAAGGCTTCTGCTGAAGCTAGACTCGTCGAGTTTCTGCGGGAGAACCTTTCATACGCAGAAAAACTTGAAGAGGCGTATCTCCACGTAAAGGCCGGCGAACGTATCGAAGACGTGATCAAGATTTTTCCCGAATGTGCAGAGGATCTACGGAGAAAGACGCAATCCTTAGCGTCGTAAGCCTCTTCGATTCATCGCCCAATTTTTTAGCTCATTCGTGCTCCAAGGTGGGTCAACCACCCCGTTGATCGCTTCAATCCATTTTTGCGCGCGCTCGTCAAAATCCTTCTCTGAATTGCAATCATCAAAGATCATATCCACAAACTGACCTATGGTGAGCACTTTGGTGCGAATGGCGGTTTTGGCCGCCATGCGGCGGATTGCTGGATCGTCAAAGTGCCTGAGGCCTTCAAGATCAGGCGGTATGCCTTCAGGCATCTTCCACTCCAGCAAAACAAATGGTTGGCAAATCATTTTTGGGGCTCTAGTTGTTTATGCAACCACATTTTCAAAAGCCGTGAAATTAGGGACGCTACCGTAAATCATTCTCTCTCAGCCTCGGCTTGATTCTCGGAAATTTCGTTCCTGCGATCACTTCTTCCCCCGGGGCAGCATCGCCGAGACCGCCACTCCCGCCCACACGGCAATGGTGAAGAAAACGTAGCTCGCGCCCAGGCCATAGTGCTCGGCCAGCCAGCCCCCGGCCAGGGGCGCGATGAAAGACAGCCCTTCGACGGCGTAGATGACGCCCACCGAGGTGGCCAGCACGTCCTGGTCGCAGTAGTCCGCCGTCGCCGTCAGCACGATGGGAGCCACGAAGCTGACCAGCCCCAAGAGCGCCGCCAGGGCGATGAGGGCGGTCTCCCACGGGGCGAAGGGCATGGCGAGGCCGATCGCCCCAGTGAGCGCCAGGGGGATCACCAGGGCCGAGCGCGCCCCGAAGCGGTCGTAGAGGTAGCCCATCACCGGCTTGGTCACGGCGCCCATCCCGAAGTAGAGCGAGACCGCGAAGCCGATGGTCGGGGTGCTCATCCCCGCCGCCTGAGCCCCCAGGAGGGGCAGGAAGCCGATCATCCCCTTCGTCCCCATGCTCCGCAGGCTGTAGAGCATCGCGAGGAGGATGACGCTGCGGTTGGAGATCACCCGGCGGGTCAGCGCCCAGGTGCCCTCCCGCCCGCCTCCGGCGCCGCCCGGGCCCCTCGGGCGCGGGCGGTCCGGGAACCGCGCCCCCACGAGGGGGAGCAGCGCCAGGGCCGGGAGGGCGAAGGCCGCGACCGCCGCCCGCCAGCCCGCGAAGGTGGCCAGCGTCGCCAGCCCCACGGGCATGATCCCGGTCCCCACGTTGCCGCCCAGGCTCTGGTAGGAGAGCGCGAAGGCCCGGCTCGACGCGAAGCGCTCGGCGGTGAGGGCCGTGCCGCAGGGGTGGTAGACGGTGTTCCCCGCCCCCGCGACGAAGGCGAGGGCGAGCAGCGAATGGTAGGAGCTGGTCCACCCCATCGCCACGAAGGCGGCGGTGGCGACTCCCATCCCGGCGATCAGGACGGTCTTCTTCCGCCCGGTGGCGTCGGCCAGGAGCGAGAGCGGGTACTGGAAGAGCAGCACGGCCAGGCTGAACGCGCTCAGGAGCCCCCCCGCCTCGATCGGCGAAAGGCGCAGGTCCGCCACGATGAGGGCGAGGACGGGCACCAGCATGTTGTTGAAGCCGTCGCTCAGGCCGTGGGTGATGCTGATGACGCCGAGGTCGAGGTAGTCGCCGCGCCGCCAGGGGACCCGGGCCATGCTCCCCGCCCCCGGCGCGCGGCTCACCGCAGGTCCCGCCAGGCGGGGACCTGCCCGAAGCCGTCCGCCTCCCTCACCGCCCGGCAGATGGCGCGGGAGACGGCCGCCGCCGCCGCCGCGCCCACGTCGTCTAGGTTGGCGGAGCGATCGCCTTGGGAGAGGGCGAAGACCATGTCCCCGTCCACGGTGGTGTAGGAGGGCCGCACGGCGCGGATGAGGCCGTTCGCCGCCATCTGGGCGAGCTTGTGGGCCTCGGGCTTGGTGAGCCGCACGTCGGTGGCCACGACGGCCAGGGTGGTGTTCTCCCCCGGGGAGGCGAACCCCCGGGCGGGCCGGCCCCGCTCCCGGAGATAGGCTTCGGTGTCGATGAGGCCCTCGGCGGGAGGGAGGGCGCGCGGGCCCGCGAGGATCTCCCCGGTGTCGGGGTCATGGACCCCGCCGAAGGCGTTCACCACCGCCAGGGCCCCCACCCGGCCGCCACCGGGGAGCGGGAGGCTCGCCGTGCCGAGGCCGCCCTTCATCGCTTGGCCGAAGCCGAGGAGTTTCCCGACCGTCGCGCCAGTGCCCGCGCCCACGCTCCCCTGGAGGCCCTCGCCCTCCCGGGCGGCCTCGCAGGCCTCCCGGCCCATGCGGGGGCCGGGGCGGACCCGGCCGTCCCCGAGCCTCAGGTCGAAGAGCACTCCCGCCGCCACGGTGGGCACGGTGTAGCCCGCCGCCGGGAACCCCCGCCCCTGCGCCTCGAGGAACTCGGCCACTCCGTCGGCCGAGGCCAGCCCGAAGGCGCTGCCGCCGGTCAGGAGGACGGCGTCCACGTTCCCCACCAGGTGCTCGGCCCGGAGGGCGTCCACGTGGCGGGTGGCGGTGGCGGTGCCCCGCAGGTCGCAGGCTCCGACCGTCCCGGGTGGGCAGAGCACGACGCTCACGCCGGTGAGGGCGCGGATATCCTGCGCGTGGCCCAGCCGGAAGCCGGGCACGTCGGTGATGCAGCCGCTGAGGCCTTGGGGCGCCAGGGCGGAGCCTCCCCTCGAGCGGAAGGAATCGTCAGAGGACCGGAAGCTCCCCTGATCCCCGGCCCGGAAGCTCGCCGGTCTTGAGGATGCTGTCGATGACGTAGCGGTACTGCTCGGGGGGCACGGCGCCCACGAGCACCGCCTGATCGTTCACCACGACGGAGGGGATGCCCGAGATGCCCTGCTGCACCGCCTGCGTGTACTCGTCGAAGGCCTGCCGGCGGTAGGTGCCGCTCTCCAGGGCGTCGCGGACGAGGTCGGCGTCCACCCCGCTCTTTTCGGCCACGTCGAGGATGACGGCCTTGTCCGAGATGTTGCGGTTCTCGGTGAAAAACGCGCGCAGAAGGCTCAGGTGGAAGCGCTCCCACGCCTCCGGGCCCTGGTTGCGCACGGCGATGCCGGCCTCGGCCGAGGGGAGTGAGCAGTTCGGGAAAGGATCACCGCTCTCCCAGAGGTGGAAATCGCCCGAGTCGGGGCCGGCGCCCGCGCGCGTCCAGCCGGCGCGCCGGTAGTCGTTGAAGACGGCGGAGGGGTCGGGCTCGGGCCGGAGCATGAACACCCGGTACTGGATGTCCACCTTGTCGCCGTACTCTTCCTTGATCTTCTTCAGGCGCACGGCCGAATTGAAGCACCAGGGTCAGAGGAAATCGCTGTACACCGTGAACCGCACCGGCCCGCTCATAGCCCACCTCCGATGGATGGCGCGTCCGCCCCCCCCGCCCGCTCGAAGCGGACATGGACGGGCACTCCCTTGCCGGCCCCGAGCTCCCGGGCGGCGTTCCCCTCCGGAATGAAAATCTCCATGCGCGACCAGCTGTTGAGCTGCGCCCCGACCTCGCCGGGGCGGACGGCGCCGTAGAACTCGCTCATCCCGCGGATGCGCTTCCCGCACGCCTCGATGACGGGGATGAGATTCTCGTCCGCCTCGCCCGCCCGGCTCTCCCCCTCCCAGAAGGCGACGGTGTCGATATTCGTGATCAGGTTGCCGAACCGGTCCACGTAGATGACCTCGCCCCGGATGCAGCCGTCCTCCCCCACCTGGGGCTTGGCGTTGGCGAGCCGGATGGGATCGCCGATCAGCGGCCCGAAGTTCTCGGCCGGCTCGCCCAGGGAGAGGTGGCCCGCCACGGGGGCATAGACGTCGCGCCCGTGGAAGGTGGAGCTCACCTTCTCCAGGAAGAACTCCACCGTCCGCAGATGGCGCACCCAGCGGAAGGTGGGATCGTCGAAGATGTGGGTGAAGCAGCCGTTGTCCGGGCCGACGAAGAGATAGTGGTCCGTGGCGGCGATGATGCTGCGCCGGTCGCCGCCCACCCCTGGGTCCACCACGGCGACGTGGATGGTCCCGTTGGGAAAGTAGTGATAGGAGGTCGCCAGCACGAGGGCGCCGGCGGAGACATCGAAGGGAGGGATGGAATGGCTGATATCCACGATCTGGACGTCGGGGTTCGTGGCCAGGATCACGCCCTTCATCACCCCGACGTAGTGATCCTCCAAGCCGAAATCCGTCACCAGGGTGATCACCGGCCGGGGAGGCGCCTCGTCGTGGATCTCCGGGCCGCCTTCCTCGAAGGAATCGGGCCGGTCTTGGATGTCGCTCATGTCAGGGGTACCCCCCATAGGCATTCCGCGCGGGCGGCACGGCCCCGCGGCTCCCGCCCCGCCGGGAGAGGCTCGAGGCGGACCGGCACGATCCGGCCCCGCCACGCGTCCGGCCCCTCCAGCGCCACCCGGAGGTAGTTGTCGGCGAGGCCGGTGAGCAGGCCGTCCGGCCGGCGGGCGCGCTCCACGAGCACCTCCGCCCGCGACCCGGCCTGCCCGGCGGCGAAGGCCGCCCACTTGCGGCGCCCCAGCTCCTGGAGCGCCCGGGCACGGCGGCGCAGCTCGTCCGGCGGCAGACGGCCCTCCAAGGAGGCGGCCCGCGTGCCCTCGCGGGCAGAGTACGGGAAGACATGGAGATAGGCGAGAGGCGCCTCGCGCACCCATTCGAGGGTCCGCTCGAAGGCTTGGGCGCTCTCCCCCGGGAAGCCCGCGATGAAATCCGCCCCCAGGCAGGTGCCCGGGACCGCATCCGCCAGGAGCCGGAAGCGCCGGGCGCAGGCCCCGGCGCGGTAGTTGCGGCCCATGGCGGCGAGGACGCCGTCGTCCCCGCTCTGGACGGGGATGTGGAAATGGCGGCAGAGGCAGGCGCCCGGCGCGGCGCCGGGGGCGTTCCGGCCGGCCGCGCGGATGAGCTCCCGGGTGAGCTCCCCGGGTTCGATCGAGGAGAGGCGCAGCCGCGCCACGGCCTCCACGCGGAGGAGCCGCTCGGCCAGGCGGCTGAGGGTCGAGGGGGGCGTGAGGTCGCGCCCGTAGGCGCCGAGGTGCACCCCGGTCAGGACGAGCTCCCGGTGGCCCGCTCCGGCCAGGCGGCCGGCCTGCTCCGCGCAAGCCTCCGGAGGGAGGGAGCGGCTGCGGCCCCGAGCCAGGGTGGTCGCGCAGAACGTGCAGGAGAAGTCGCAGCCATCCTGCACCTTAAGAAAGCCGCGCGTCCGCTCCCGGAAGGCGGGGACGAACGAGGCGTCGAGGAGCGGCGCCTCCTCCGGCGCCCCGGCCCGCACCTCGGGAAGCCCCCCTTCTCCCCTCGCCAGCGGGAGGGAAAGGTGCTCGTCGAGGCGCATTTTCTCGGCGTTCCCGAGAAGGAGGTCGGCTTCCGGGATGCGCATCCTCTCCCGCCCGGCCTGGACGGAGCAGCCCGCCAGGACGACCCGGCCGCGGGGGGCGCGGCGGCGGGCGGAGCGGGCGAGGCGCTGGCCCTCCCGATCGGCCCCGGACGTCACCGTGCAGGTGTTCACCACGTACACGTCGGCCTCCTCCTCGAAGGAAACCAGATCGTAGCCCGCGCTCGCGCACCGGTGACGCATGGCGTCGCCCTCGGCCTGGTTCAGCTTGCAGCCCAGGCTGAGGAGGGCCAGGCGGGGGCGGCGGGAGGAAAAGCTGGCCTGCGAGCCGATGATCCACCTCCGGGAATGCAAAGGATTCAAGGCGAGAGGAAACCCGGAAAGTCCTTAAATCTTATGGCTCCTTCCCCCGCGGCGCAAGGGCCGCCGCGCTTGACCAACCCCCAGCGGATTGATAGGGTAGCCGCGCCCGAGACAGAGAGGGGGAATCTCGCCCGTTTGCCCCTCTTCGGGGACGGTGCCATCCTCCCCTCGGCCTATCGAGGGCGTATCCTCATCCACGGCTGAGCGAACGTCGTCTGGATTCATCGGGGCGGATCGGCCGAACGTCGGACAGCGGCCTTACGGCCATTCAGGGGGACGGACGGGTATGCGTGGCTTCGACTTCGCGGCTCCCACGACCATCCAGGGCATCCTCAAGGCGGCCAAGGGCAAGAAGTACAAGTTCATCGCCGGAGGGACGAACTTCCTGCCCGACCTCCGCCACGCCCACGACGGCCTCCCCCAACTCGTCATCGACATCTCCCGGGTGGACGCCCTCCGGGGCATCGCCCTGGCGAAGGGCGAGGTCCGGCTCGGCGCCCTGACCACCATGACCGACCTGCTTGAGAACAAGATCGTCGCCCGCGAGGCGCCCATCCTCCCCGCGATGGCGGCCAAGTTCGCCGGGCCCATCATCCGCAACCGCGCCAGCGTGGCGGGCAACCTCATCGACGGCGGCCCGGCGGCGGACGCGGCGCCCCCGCTCCTGGCCCTCAAGGCCGTCGTCCGGCTGGCGGGCCCGGCCGGCAAGCGCGCCGTGCCGCTCGATAAGTTCCTCACCGGCTACCGCAAGACCGCCATCAAGCCCGGCGAGATCATCACCGAGATCGCCTTCCCGGCCCCCGGGAAGAGCCACAAGTGGGGCTACTACAAGCTCGCCCGGCGGAACGCCATGGCCATCACCGTGGTGGGGACGGCCGTCGTGCTCAAGATGAAGGGGAACGTCTGCCAGGAGGCGGGCATCTCCCTGGGCTCGGTCAACCCCGCCCCCATCCGCTGCAACGCGGCCGAGAAGATACTGGAGGGCAAGCCCGTGGACCTTGCCCTCGCCCAGAAGGCCGCCGAGGCGTGCCGCGCGGCGTCCGCCCCGATCGACGACATCCGGGCCTCGGCCGAGTACCGCAAGCTCATGTGCGAGGTTCTGCCCCGCCGGCTCATCTGCCAGGCGCTCAACATCCCGCTGGACTGACCGCGCGCTCACCGCTCTCGCATTCACGGGAGATACGATTTCCATGGCCACCGCGACGAAGAAGAAAAAAGCATCAGGTAACGCCAAGGGGAAGACGGCCGCGCGCAAGGCGGCCCCGAGGGCCGCGGCCTACACGCCTCCGCCGAAGTTCCCGATCTCCTTCACCGTCAACGGGCAGGAGGTCCGCGCGGAGGCGCCGGCCCACACTTCGCTTCTCTACCTCCTCCGCGACCTGGGCTTCACCGAGGTGAAGAACGGCTGCGAGGCCGGCGACTGCGGGGCCTGCACCGTCCTCCTCGACGGCGTCGCCGTGAACGCCTGCTGCGCCCTGGGCGTGCAGGCGGACGGCCGCGAGATCACGACCGTCAAGGGAATCGGGACGGTGGACAACCTCCATCCGATCCAGAAGAAGTTCATCGAGCACGGCGCCATCCAGTGCGGCTTCTGCACGCCCGGCATGATCGTGGCGGCCTACGAGCTGCTGGAGAAGAAGCCGCGCCCCACGCGCGAGGAGATCAAGGCGGGCATCGCCGGGAACCTGTGCCGCTGCACGGGCTACGTGAAAATCATCGACGCCATCGAGGCCGCCGGCGGCGAGATGGCTTCCGCCAAGGGAAGGAAATCGTGACCTCAAGCCAAGCGGGCACCTCCCGGCGCAAGAAGTCCGACGCGGATTTCTCCTCCGTCGAGTCGGTGCAGGAGACGCTCAGGAGCCAGGACTACATCGCCGACCGCACCCTTGCCACCACGCTCTTCCTCGCCACGAAGCTGGAGAAGCCCCTCTTCCTCGAGGGAGAGGCCGGCGTCGGCAAGACGGAGCTGGCCAAGGTCCTCGCCAGCGCGCTCGACACCGAGCTCATCCGGCTGCAGTGCTACGAGGGCCTGGACTCGAACTCGGCGCTGTACGAATGGAACTACGCCAAGCAGCTCCTCCACATCAAGATGGAGGAGGGCCAGAGCGACACCAAGAAGGTCGAGCGCGACATCTTCAGCTCGGATTACCTGATCGAGCGGCCCCTGCTGCGCGCGCTCGTCCGCTCGAAGGACCGACCGGCCGTCCTCCTCATCGACAAGATCGACCGCTCGGACGAGGAGTTCGAGGCCTTCCTGCTCGAGATCCTCTCGGACTTCCAGATCACCATCCCCGAGATGGGCACCATCAAGGCGGGGCGGCGGCCGGTGGTCATCCTCACCTCGAACCGCACCCGCGAGATCCACGACGCCCTGAAGCGCCGCTGCCTTTACCTGTGGGTGGACTACCCCTCCTTCGAGAAGGAGGTGGAGATCATCCTCACCAAGGTGCCCGCCGCCCCCCGGCGGCTGGCCGAGCAGATCACGCGCTTCATGGGCCAGGCGCGGACCATGGACTTCTACAAGCGCCCGGGCGTCGCCGAGACGCTCGACTGGGCGCAGGCCCTCCTGGCCCTCCACCGCCAGGAGCTCGACCCGCAGTCCGTGCGCGAGACCATCGGCTGCATCCTGAAGTACCAGGACGACATCAAGCGGGTCGAAGAGGACGGCCTCGACCGCCTCGTCGCCACCGCCCACACCTCGCCCGAGGTGTGAGCGCGCGCGGAGCCTTGAGATGGTGATGCGCCCCATCGTCGGCGGCACCCTCCCCCAGCGCCGCATCCGGGTGCCGGGCAAGGGCCTCCAGGGGGAAGTGGTCGGCTTCTGCCGCTCGCTGCGCCGGGCGGGGCTGAAGATCACCTCCGGCCGCATCATCGACCTCTTCCGCAGCCTCGACGTCCTCGACATCACCGACCTCCAGAACCTCTATATCGCCGGCAAGTCGAATCTCGTGTGTAGCAAGGAAGAGGAGGCGCTCTACGACGCCATCTTCCGCCGGTACTGGTTCGACGAACGGGCGAACCGCTCCGAGGCGGACGACTCGGTGGACATGGAGGCCCCCTTCGGCGACGAGGGCGAGGAGGGCTCGGCGCAGGAGGGCGGCAAGCCCTCGGACGAGGGAGACAAGCAGGGAGACGGCAAGGACCAGCCGGGGCTCCCCTCGGACGAGGAGACCGACGCGGGCGCCGAGCCGGGCGACCCGAGCGATGAGGAGGAGGGCAGCCCCTCCTACAGCCCGGCCGAGATACTGGCGCAAAAGGACTTCTCCACCTTCGAGGCGGACCAAGTGGCCGAGCTGCGGCGCATCATCGCCAAGCTCGTCCCCAAGCTCGCCACCAAGATCAGCCGGCGCAAGCGGCCCGACATGCGCGCCCAGGAAGTGGACATGCGGCGGAGCGTCAAGCGGAGCATCCGCACCGGGGGCGAGGTGATGAACCTCTTCCGCCGCAAGCGGCGCATCCAGAAGACGCAGATCATCCTCCTCTGCGACGTCTCGGGCTCGATGGACAGCTACAGCCAGTTCCTCATCCAGTTCCTCTACAGCCTGCAGAACGAGATCAAGTCGCTGCGCACCTTCGTGTTTAGCACGCGCCTGACCGACGCCACGCCCTACCTCCGCCACAAGGACGTGAGCCAGGCCCTGCGGCGCCTCGCCCAGGAGGTGCACGACTGGAGCGGCGGCACCCAGATCGGCAACTGCCTGCGGACGTTCAACTTCCACTACGGCCGCACCATCCTGAACAGCCGCACCATCGTCATCATCATCTCGGACGGCTGGGACCGCGGCGACACCGAGGTGCTCTCCGAGGAGATGGAACGGCTCCGGCGCAAGTGCTACCGGCTGATCTGGCTCAACCCGCTGCTCGGGAGCCCCGGCTACCGGCCCATCGACCGCGGCATGCGGACCGCCCTGCCCTACTGCGATGAGTTCATGTCGGCGCACAACCTCGACAGCCTGGTCGAGATGACGGACAAGATCGCCCGCATCTGAGCCCCTTTCCCAAAAACGCTTCCCAGGCTATATACTCCCGCCCGTCGCGGGTCCCCGGCCCGCGCATCCCGGACTGGCGGAGGCCGCGCGGATGGCCAAGCTGTTGATTTTCACCGCCGACGACGGCTTCGCCGACGCCCTCGGCCGGTCGCTCCGGCGGGAAGGCCACTTCTGCAAGGTCGTCGAGGACGAGGTCGCGGCCCTCCAGGAGCTGCGCGCCCGGGGCCTCTCCCTCGTCCTGCTGGACGACGCCCCCGCCCTTCCCTCCGTCAAGGACCTGCGGGAGTGGACGCCCCTTCCCATCCTCCTCCTGGTGGACCCGAGCCGGCTCGCCCAGCTCCCGGCTCCTCTTGAGGCGGACGATATCCTCGTCAAGCCCGTCCGCGAGGAGGAGATTCTCTTCCGCGTCCGCAATCTGTGCGATCAGCGCCCCGCCTCCGCGGCGGGAGCCGATGCCGGGGGCACCGTGCGCGCGCAGGGCCTCGCGCTGGACGAGGAACGCTACGAGATCCGCCTCGACGGCAACCTCATCGACCTCACCTACCGTGAGTTCGAGCTCCTCAAGCACCTGATGAACAATCCCGGCCGCGTCTTCGACCGGGAGCAGCTCCTGAACCTCGTGTGGGGCGTGGACTACATCGGCGGGCCCAGGACGGTGGATGTCCACATCCGGCGCATCCGGGCCAAGATCGAGGTCGGGGGGCGCACCTTCATCACCACCATACGGGGCGTGGGCTACAAGTTCACCGGAGATGGTGGGTAGCGCGAAATCTCACAACTTTACTTGTCCCTGCGGCCGCCCCCGCGCGCCTGTGGGGGTGGGCAGGGGCGGTTCGCGGACCGCCCCCTGCGGAAATATGCGGTGTCTTCCGGGTCGCGGCGCAAGGGCCGGGTATGGCCCCGGCGGCGAGGATTTCTCCCCCCCTTCTCCTCTCCCCCACGCCTCCGTTTTTAATCCTGCCGAAATGCTCGCGTAATTTGCCCGAAACATCCTCCCCCTAGCATCCCTCGCGGCGGTCGGGGCGGAGACCCAGCATTCCACAGCCTGCCGACTTCATCGGAGGGAGCACAATGCGCAGATTTTCATGGGGAGCCCTGCAACTCGCCGCGGTGGGGGCCGGTGTGGGCCTGGCCGGAGCGGCCTGGGCCCAAGACGCGGCGGCCCTCAAGAAGACCCTTGACGCGCTCCAGGCCTCGGCGGGCGACCTGAGGGTCGCGGTCGACACCGTCTGGGTTCTGGTCACGGCGTTCTTGGTCTTCTGGATGAACGCCGGATTCGCGATGGTGGAAACCGGGCTTTGCCGCGCGAAGAACGCCGTGGCGGTCCTCTACAAGAACTTCGCCGTCTTTGCCGCTTCCTCGCTGGCCTTCTGGGCCGTCGGCTTCGCCGTCATGTTCGGCGACGGCACTCCGATCTTCGGCCTCTCGGGCTGGTTCCTCGGAGGGGCCGACAACAGCCCCGCGATGGGCGAGGCGTATAAGGGCATCTTCGCCTCCCTGAACTGGACGGGCGTACCTCTCTACGCCAAGTTCTTCTTCCAGCTCGTCTTCGCCGGCACCGCCGCCACCATCGTTTCCGGCTGCGTGGCCGAGCGCATCCATTTCGCGGCCTTCATGCTTTTCTCGTTCCTCCTCGTGGCCATCGTCTACCCCGTCGGGGGGCACTGGATCTGGGGCGGGGGCTGGCTGGGCACCATGGGCATGCTGGACTTCGCGGGCTCGACCGTCGTGCACTCGATCGGCGGCTGGGCCGGGCTCGCGGGAATCATCGTGCTCGGCCCGCGCATGGGGAAGTACGGCCCCGGCGGCAAGATCAACCCCATCCCCGGCCACCAGATGGGCTACGTCGCCCTGGGCGGCCTCATCCTCTGGCTCGGCTGGTTCGGCTTCAACCCGGGCAGCACCATGGCCGCCGTTCCGGCCGACATCGCCCGCATCGCCCTGACGACGAACATGGCGGCGGCGACCGCGATCATCACCTCGAGCATCACCTCCCGCTATGCGTTCGGCAAGGCCGATTTCTCGATGTGCGTGAACGGCGCCCTGGCCGGCCTGGTGGCCATCACCGCCCCCTGCGCCTTTGTGACTCCCGTGGCCTCGGTCGTCATCGGCGCCATCGCGGGCGTGCTGGTCTGCTTCGCGGTGCCCTTCTTCGACAAGATCAAGATCGACGACCCGGTCGGCGCCCTCTCGGTCCACCTGGTCTGCGGCATCTTTGGGACCCTGGCGGTGGGCATCTGGGCGAACCCCGAATTCGCCCCCGGCAAGGCGGCGGGCCTCCTGTGGGGCGGCGGGCTCACCCTCCTCATCAAGCAGATCACGGGCGTGGTGGCCGTCGGCGTCTTCGCGTTTCTCCTGAGCCTGATTCTGTGGTATATCGTGCGGGCCGTGACCGGGCTGCGCGTGGAGCCGGAAGCCGAGCTGAGCGGCCTCGACCTCGCCGAGCACGGCATGGAGGCCTATCCGGCCGAACAACTGGTGCGGTAATCCGGGGCGGACGCTTCAAGCGGCGGACGCCGTGCCGAGCCGAGGGGGTTCCCGAGAGGGGCCCCCTCGCTTGGCGCTTTCGGGGAACTCCGGACCGCCCCCGCGGCGGAGAGCATCGTGACCGACGGCCTGCAGGACCGGGACAAGGAGTTCGTCCTCAACCAAGCGCGCGAGCTCGACGTGCGCTTCATCCGCATGTGGTTCACCGACATCCTGGGCTTCCTCAAGAGCTTCGCCATCACCATCGAGGAGCTCGAGACGGCGCTGTACGAGGGCCACCTCTTCGACGGCTCCGCCATCGAGGGCTTCGCCCGGATCGAGGAAAGCGACATGTTCGCCGTCCCCGATCCCACCACCTTCTGCGTCCTTCCCTGGCGCCCCCGCGACGGAGGCGCCGTGGCCCGCATGTTCTGCCACATCAACCTGCCCGACGGCACGCCCTACCCCGGGGAGCCCCGCTACGTCCTGCGGCGCACGCTGGAGGGCGCCGCCGCCAAGGGCTACACCTTCTACGTGGGGCTCGAGTTCGAGCATTACTATTTCCAGTCCAGCGAGACGCCCCTCAAGAAGCTCGACCGGGGCACCTACTTCGATCTCACGCCTCTCGACGTTGCCAGCGACATGCGCCGCGACACCGTCCTCACCCTCGAGGCCATGGGCATCGGCGTCGAGTACAGCCATCACGAGGCGGGGCCGAGCCAGCACGAGATCGACCTCCGCTACGGCGACGCCCTCACCATGGCGGACAACGCCATGACCTACCGCCTCGTCGTGAAGGAGGTGGCGATCCGCCACGGCGTCTACGCGACCTTCATGCCCAAGCCCCTCCCCGACGCGAACGGGAGCGGCATGCACACCCACCTCTCCCTCTTCCAGGGGCGGGAGAACCTCTTCTACGACGCCAAGAAAAAGGACGGCCTCTCGGACCAGTGCCTCTCCTTCATCGCCGGCATGCTGAAGCACGTGCCCGAGATCACCCTGGTGCTCAACCAGTGGGTGAACAGCTACAAGCGCCTCGTGCCCGGCTACGAGGCCCCGGTCTACCTCTCGTGGGCCCACAAGAACCGCAGCGACCTCATCCGCATCCCCAGCAACCGCAAGGGCCGAACCCAGGACACCCGCCTCGAGCTGCGCTCGCCCGACCCGGCCTGCAACCCCTACCTGGCCTTCGCCTGCATTCTCGCGGCCGGCATGGAGGGGATCGAGATGGGCTACCCGCCGGTGCCCCCGGTGGAGGAGAACGTCTTCAAGCTGAGCCCCTCCGAGCGGGAGAGGCGGGGCATCCAGGCGCTGCCGGGGGATCTGAACGAGGCCATCAAGCTGGCCGAGCGGAGCGAGCTGCTGCGCCGGGTCTTCGGCGAGCCGCTCTTCGGCAAGTTCATCGAGAACAAGAAGCTCGAGTGGGAGCGCTACCGCGCCCACGTCACGGACTACGAGCTGGGCGCCTACCTGCCGCTGCTGTGACAACGGCTGGGCACCAGCACCCGTAGGGGCGGTTCGCGAACCGCCCCTACAAAAACCGCCCCTGCCACCAGTGGCAGCCCCCTACCCGAAGAAGAGCTGGGCGGCCTGGTAGAAGTCCTCTCTCAGCTCGTTCACCCGCCCCTTCACCTCCCGCAGCGGGATGGTGACGATGTCGAGCCCGCGCAGCGCCACCATCACCCCCCAGACGCCCTCGTGGGCGAGCTCGGCGGCCCGCACCCCCAGGCGCGTGGCGAGCACCCGGTCGAAGGGTACGGGCGACCCCCCCCGCTGGATGTGCCCGAGGATGACAGCGCGCGTCTCCTTGCCCATGCGGGAGTTGATCTCTTGCGCAAGCCATTCGCCGACGCCGCCGAGCTGGACGTGGCCGAACTCGTCCACCTCCTTGGAGCGCGTGACGAACTTGTCGAAGCCCTTGGGCTTGGCCCCCTCCGCCACCACGACGCAGGCGAAGAAGCGCCCCCGCTCGAAGCGCCTCTGGAGCACCGACACCACCTCGTCGAGGTCGAAGGGCTTCTCGGGGACGAGGATGAGGTCGGCCCCGCCCGCCAGCCCGGCGTAGGTGGCCAGCCAGCCGGAGTGCCGCCCCATCACCTCGAGGACGATGATCCGGTCGTGGGCCTCGGCGGTGGTGCGGAGGCGGTCCATGGCGTCCACGATGACGCTCGCCGCGGTGTGGAAACCGAAGGAGTAATCCGTGCGGCCGATGTCGTTGTCGATGGTCTTGGGGACGCTGATGACCTTCAGGCCCATCTGGCGGACGGCCTCGGCCACGCTCAGGGTGTCGTCGCCCCCGATGGCGATGAGGCCGTCGAGCCCGGCCTCGTGCCAGGTCTGGCTGAGCCGGGCCATGAGCCCGGGATCCCGGGCCGGGTTGGCCCGAGAGCTGCCCAGGATGGTGCCGCCGATGGAGTGGATGCCCGCCACCATCTGGGGGGTGACCTCGCAGAAGTCGCCGTCGATGAAGCCCTTCCATCCCCGCCGGACCCCGATGGTCCGGGTGCCCCGGTTGACGTTCACGACGGTCACGGCCCGGATGACGCAGTTGAGGCCGGGGCAGTCGCCCCCACCGGTGAGGATTCCCAGCTTCATTTCCTGTGGCATGGGGGTGGACACCTGAGTCGGCGGCGTGTTCAAGGTCCTGCTCCGGGGCTGTCCCTCCGGCCTCTCCCTCCATCCTCCGCCTAAAGGGGGGGCGGGTTCAACTGCCCCCTCCGCAGGCCGCCGCCACCCAGTCGAGGTAACTTTCCCGCCCCCGGTCGAGGGGCAAGGAGATCGTCTCGGGCACCGAGTAGCTGTGCAGCTCCCCCACCCGCTCGGTGAGGGCCTCCTGGCGGGCGGCCGTGGTCTTGATGAAGAGGAGGCATTCGGGCTCGTCCTGCACCTCGCCCTTCCAGCGGTAGATGCTCCGGATGCGCGGCACGATGTTCGCGCAGGCCGCCAAGCCCTCTTTCACCAGGGCCCGGGCAATCCGGGCCCCCTCCTCCTCCGTCCCCGCCGTCACCAGCACCAGCCTGAACCCGGCACCTTCCCTCATTTCGTACCCCTCCCAATAATGGGGTCAACACCCGATTGTCCCCGCATTTCCCGGCGGGCAAAATTTTTAGACACTTTCACCGCCCTCCCGCCGGGGGGCGCCGGAATGAACCTTCACGAGGAGAGCCAGCGTATCATGCCCACCCCCCAACACGAGCCCCGTTCCCCTTCCGCGGCCTCCCCCGCCCGGGCGGAGGCGAAAGGCCGGCCGAAGGCACACGCCCCCCTCCGGCCCCGCAACTCCTGGCCGGAGAACGACCACGTCCGCGCCTCCCGCCGCCCCCTCCACGACGAGGAGCCCGAGGAGGGCGACGAAGACCTCGAGGAAAAGGACGAGTGGGAGGAAGACCCGGACGAGGAAGAAGAGGGCGAAGAGACGGAGGAGGACTACGAGCACTACCTGCCCCCCTCCCTCCGCAGCCGCAGGGAAGAGGTGACGCGGCCCATCAAGGCCAAGCTCCGCAAGCGCCCGTTCCAGAGGGGGCGGAGAAGCCTCGAGGACTAGCCCTTCCCCAGGATGCCGAGCGCCACCGAGTAAGGGTCCTCCCTCCGGCCGGCGATGGCGTCCAGCAGCTCCTCGAAGCGCGCGGTCCCGCCGGCCGCTCCCAGCACCCGCTCCGCCGCCAGGTCGCGGAGCACCTCGGTCAAGAGGTGCCGCGCCTGCTCCCGGCGGAGCCGAGCCCCCTCGGCCGGGTGCTTTTCCAGGAAGGCGCAGCGGGCGTCGATGGCCCGCGCCAGCTCCTCGATTCCCTCGCCCTCGGCCGCCTCCGTCTTGAGGACCGGGGGCCGCCAGCCCTCCCCGGCGCCCGGGTGCCCGGCCGGGGACTGGCGCAAGTCGAGCATCTCCTCGATCTCCCGCACCGTCCGGTCCGAGCCCTCCCGCCTGGCCTTGTTCACCGCGAAAACGTCGCCGATCTCCATGATGCCCGCCTTGGCCGCCTGGACGTCGTCCCCGCCCCCCGGCGCCTGGACCAGCACCACCGCATGGGCGATGCGCACCACGTCCACCTCCCCCTGGCCCACCCCGACCGTCTCGACGAAGACCATCCCGCAGCCCATGGCGTCCAGCACGAGCGCCGCCTCCCCCGTGGCCCGGGCGAGCCCGCCCAGGTGGCCCCGGGCGGCCATGCTGCGGATGAAGACCCCGGCGTCGGTGTAGTGGCGGCTCATCCGGATGCGGTCCCCCAGGATGGCCCCCCCGGTGAAGGGGCTCGAAGGGTCCACCGCCACCACCCCCACCTTCACGCCCCGGGCGCGGTAGGCCGCCACGAGCTGGTCCACGAGGGTGCTCTTCCCCGTCCCCGGGGGGCCCGTCACCCCGACGATCCGGGCCTTGCCGCCGAGCGGATAGAGGGCCTGGAGGAGGGGCCGGACGGAGGGGTCGCCGTCCTCGATGCGGGTGATGAGCCGGGCCGCCGCGCGGATGTCGCCCGCCAGGATGGGAGCAATCTCATCGGCGGTGGAAATAGGCATGAAAACAAATCCTTAACGTAATATTTCAACAAATTACATGAACAGATTCGGCGCCCCGATTTTCGTAGGGGCGGTTCGCGAACCGCCCCTACAACGTGCATCCTTCCCCTCACCCTGCCCTCCCCCTCTGGGGGAGGGAAAAACATCGCGGCCGGTGCGCCTCCGTAGGGGCGAGGCATGCCTCGCCCCTACGAATCGCCGTTCCGGGTGGCGCCCCCCCCCCCCTACATCCCCTTCAGCGCGGGGAGGACCTCCTCGCCCAGGAGCCCAAGGCGCTCCGGGTGCTCCTCCAGGTCCGGCACCGTGAGAAGAAGGTGCCGCACCCCCGCCTTCACGTAGGCCGCGAGCCGCTTCACGCACTCCTCCGGGGGGCCGTAGATGGCTCCCGTCTCGGGGATGACTTTCAGCTTCTCCCGCGCAGCCCGGGCCTTGGCGCGGTCCTTTTCAGGAATCACCATCACCATGAGGGAGGCCCGGAGCTTCTCCGGGTCGCGGCCCGCTTTCTTGCACTCCGCCTCGAGGATGGGGCGGCGCTCCAGGAAGCGCTCGGGCGGCCACCAGCGGCAGTTGTAGCCGTCCGCCTGGCGCGCCGCCACCCCCAGAAGCTTCGCCCCCTCCCCCCCGGTGAAGATGGGGGGCATGGGCTTCTGGAGGGGCTTCGGGTCGCAGACCGCCCCGGCGATCTGGTAGTAGCCCCCCTCGTAAGCGGGGTTCGGCTGGCTCCACATGGCCCGGATGAGCTGGATGGCCTCCTCCAGCATGGCGATGCGCACCGAGGCCTTGGGGAAGGGGTAGCCGAAGGCGGTGTACTCCGTCCCCACCCACCCCGCGCCCAGCCCCAGCTCCACCCGGCCCCCGCTCACCGCGTCGAGCGAGGCCGCGATCTTGGCCAGGAGCGCCGGCGGCCGGTAATGCACGCAGGAGACCAGCGTCCCCAGCCGGATGGTCTTCGTCGCCCCCGCCAGGGCCGTCAGCGCCGTCCAGGCCTCCAGCATGGGGCGCGAGGGCGGGCCCTCCCCCCCCGCCTGGGAGCCGAAGCCCGACTGCGCCCCGTAGGCGTTCGGGTCCAGGGAGATGAAGTGGTCGCAGTGCCACAGCGAGCCGAAGCCCAGCCGCTCGGCCTCCCGCGCGATTTCCTTCATCTTGCCGAAATCCTCGATGAACAGGCCCCTCAGCGTCAGGGCCAGGATGAGGCCTACCTCCACCGGCTGCGGCATGGAACCTCCTCAAAAAGAGGGGAAAAAGGGCACGAGGGGGATGATAGCGCAGATGGGAGGGAGTGTGGGATGGGGGAAGCCGATGGTTGGAGAGACGTCATTCTGAGGGAGCGCAGCGATCGAAGAATCTGCTTTTGCTTCAAGAAGAAGCGGAATTTTTCGCTGCGCTCAGAATGACCTCGGAAGCGATACCTTGCCCCCCGCCTCCCCTCCCGGCTACCATCTCCCATCGGTCTGAAATCCGTTCCGCCGCCGTCGGGGGAGGAGCCCATGGACAAGAGCCTCGAAGCGTTCGCGGCGGAGTGCCGCGCCATCCTGAAAAACGATTCGGGCCAGGGCGGGCTCGACCGGGTGTGCAAGCGCCTGGAGGGGCTGCTGAAGGATGAATCGTTCGTGCGGGAGCACTTCGGGCCCGGGAAGGACGCCCCCCGGCGGGTGCTCTACGAGGACCCGGAGCTGGGCTTCTGCGTCCTCGCCCACGCCTACAAGGGAGGCACCGGGAGCGGCCCCCACGACCACGGGCCCTCCTGGGCCATCTACGGCCAGGTGGAGGGAGTCACGCGGATGACGGAGTACCGCAAGGTGGCCGAGCCCTCGGACGGGCGGCCGGGCAAGGCGGCGCCGGTCAAGAGCTACGACCTCGCGCCGGGCATGGCCGTGGCCTACGCGCCGGGGCAGCTCCACTCGCCCCACCGGGAGAAGGACGCGCGCCTCATCCGCATGGAAGGCATGAACATGGAGCGGGTCAAGCGGGACGCCTACGAGGTGGCGTGAGGGGAGGCGCCCTCACCTCCCCTGGATGGAGTTCCGGAACTGGACGGGGCGGTCGATACGGCGCACCTCGATGTCCCCCATGCCCCGGCCCCGCACGGTCACGTCCCCGTAGCCGAGGATGCGCCCCAGGACGCCCTGGGAGAGCACGACGCTCTCCACGGCCCCCCGGTCGATCTCCTCGGTCACCCGGGAGACGATGCCCTGCCGGTGGACGACGCGCCGGTCGGTGACCACGATCTCGTTCCGCAGCCGGTCGATGAAGACCCGGAGCGCGGCCACGAGGCCAATCGGGACGATGAGCACCAGGTTCAGCGCGAGCCCGGAGAGCACCGGCACCTCGGGGACACCCAAGGCCCGCGCGAAGCCGGTCCGCAGGAAAATCCAGACCCCCAGGTAGACGATCTCGGCCGCCGCGAGCCCGGCCAGGACGGGCTTGTATGACATGCGCCCCTGCGCCAGGACCTCCTCCCCTTCCTGGAGCGTCTCCTTCATGTAGGACATTGGGGCTCTCCCCGGCTCTCAGGCGGACCTCCCTCCCAAGCATAGGCGGAGGCGGCTCCGGGGGGAAACCTCGTTTTTCCCGCATCCCCCGAACAAAAAACGGCCGAAACCTTTCGGCGCGAGGAAGCTCCTTTCGGACTGCACGAAAGCTCTTTTTTTTGGCTTTTGTTCGGCGGGCTTCTTCCCGGTGGCCCGCCGGCCCTCCGCGCACCCATATTCTTAGTTAGCCGCATGTCGCCGAGTTTCCTGCGCGCGCAGGGAGGAGTGGCCATGAACATCTATCAGCCGAAGAGAATCCTGATACCCGCCGATTTCTCCGACTACACCCCCGGCGTGCTCCGGGCGGCGGCGGAGATCGCCCGCCGGTGGGGCGCCGAGATGCACGTGCTCCACATCGCCAAGGAAAGCGACCACGTGCCTCGCGCCATGGGCGTCTATGACGGCCCCAGGGGCGGCTACGCCATGGGCATCGCCGACCGCAGCAAGCTGCTCGAGGACGCCCGCCTTCACCTGCAGTCCCGGCTCGAGCAGCTCCTGCAGCAGGCCGGCGCCGCGGGGCCGAAGGCCCACGCGGAGGTGATGTGGGGGGAGCCGGAGGAGGAGATTCTCCGGACGGCCGAGCACGGCGGCCACGACCTCATCATCATGGCCACCCACGGCCGCAGAGGCCTGAGCCGCATGTTCCTGGGCAGCGTGACCGAGGACGTCATCCGCCGCGCCCCCTGCCCTGTGCTGGTCATGCGCGATAAGGTGGCGCAGGAGGCCGGCGAGGCGGTGCTGGCTGGGGATGGCCGGGCCGCGAAATAGGCAAGGAATCCCCCGCAAGAACTTTTTCCTCCTCCGCCCATCGGGCGCGGGGGCCCGTTCCCCCTTTGCGCCTGATGGGCGGATGGCCTTCGATTGCAGGTGCGCACCTACTTGCGTGCTTCTCCCCCCGAAGCCGACATTGCATGAGCCGCCCCGCGTGACGCAGTGGCATGAGAGGGCGGCATGAACCGGGCCAGAAAGATTCTCGTCCCGGTCGAGATGTCGGACCGGGCCGTCGGCCTCATCCGTGCTGCCTCCCGCCTGGCCAAGCGGTGGGAGGCCGAGATGGTCGTGCTGAACGTGGGGAAGGCGCCCCACGCCGTGCCCGACCGCGCCGCGGGATACGAGGGCTACCGCAATCTCCCGTTCATCCGCGGCCCTTACTCGCTCGGGAGGCTCCTCTCCGTCCGGAGCCGGGGGCCCATCCCCGGATATCCAGAGAGCCCCTCCGCCGCCCCGGTCCCGGAAGACATCCGCGCCCCGGACGCACTGAAGTATCCCGCCGAGCCGGCGCGCGCCCGGGAGGACGCTCGGCTGCAGATCGTGGCGCGCCTCGAGGAGATCATGCGGCGGGGGGAGGCGGGGCCGGAGGCTCAGGCTGAAGTGGTGTGGGGCGACCCGGCGGAGGAGATCGTCCGGGCGGCGGAGGGCGGCGACTACGGGCTCATCATCATGGCCACGCGCGGCCGGAGGGGGCTGAGCCGCGTACTTCGCGGAAGCGTGACGGAGGAGGTCATCCGCCGCGCGCCGTGCGCCGTGATGGCCATCCGCGAGGAGATTCTCGGGGTGGAGGGGACGGCCAGGGACGAGGGGCGCTCCGCGCCCCGCTAGGACATCGGCCCGGCGTCCGCCTTTTTTGGAAGGCGGCCAATCCGCCCCACAAATACCGCAAATTCATTAATTTCCCGGCGGATTTCGGGGAAATCCTTGGAAGATGTAATCGTAGCTTACCCGATTGGCTATGACGGCCAGGAGGATAAGATTGACATGAGCGTTGCCAGTCCCTCTCGGAGACGGCGGCATGAAAATCTATGATCCGAAGAAGATCTTGGTTCCGGTGGATTTTTCCGAACACACCATGGGCGTCCTCCAGGCGGCCATCGAGATCGCCGAGCGGTGGGACGCCCGGACGACCGTCTTCCATGTCGCCCGCGAGACGGATTTCCTCCTGCCCGCGGTCCCCCACGGAGCCGCCGCGCCTTTCGACGATCCCACGACCCCCTTCGTCCATTTTCCCGACCGGAAGAAAATCCTAGACGATGCCCGCTTGCAGCTCGAGGCACGAATCGAGGACCTCGTGGAGAAGGCCAATGGCGGCTCCAAGGTCGAGGCGAAGGTGGTCTGGGACGAGACGCTGCGGGGCATCCTCCGCGCGGCGGAAAAGGACGATTACGATCTGATTATCATGGCCACCCACGGCCGCGGCGGGTTGAGCCGCTTCTTCCTCGGCAGCATCACTGATCAGGTGATCCGCCGGGCTCCCTGCCCTGTCCTGGCCGTCCGCGCCAAGGTGGCCCAGGAGCGGCTGGTCCTGGCGGAGATCGGAGAAGAGTCGATGAATTAACCGAGAATGCCTCTCCCGCCGCGGCTTTCCCCCCGCACCAGGATCATGCGGTAACCTCCTTTCCGCCCTCCGTCCCCCCTTCCCTCCCTGGGGCGGAGTGCGTGAATGCCGGATGGCCCTCTCCACCAATCACATGAACTGAATATCAAGCAATCCAGAATGCCATTTCAGGCGATGGCCCGGGAGGAGGAGCGTCTGAAATCGTGCATGATTTACCTTGCGTTTACCTTTATGAATCTTTCGCCGAAGGGGAAAAAGATGGTTCGAAGCGCCTCGGGCGTCCGCGATCTGGTGCGAATCAGCGTTTGCCGCCACGGCCTCTCCGGCACCCTCCGGCGCGCCATGGCGGCCTCGGGAAGGATGGCGTGCCGCCTGCCGTATCTGCGCGAGTGCCATGTTTGGTACAGGCTTGATCTTGAACGCGGGTGGAAGCGGGGAGATCTGCCGCCGGGCTTCGAGATCGTCCGCGGAGGAGTGGGCGAACTGCCCCTGGTTGAGAAGCTGGGGAACGTGGGCTATGTCGAAGCGCGGCGGAGGCTCGATGGCGACGCCGACCTTTGGCTCGTCCGGCATGGCGCGAACCCCGTCTTCGCCGGCTGGATTTTCCGCCGCCGGACGCCCGCAGTGGCGGCTCCCGAAGGCTGGCTCGATCTTCCCGAGGGCATCGTCTGCCTGGAGGATTTGGTGACCGCCCCGCCGTACCGGGGGCGCGGCTTCGCCCCGATATCGTATTCGGCGATAGCGGACAGCCTTGCGCGCGAGGGCGTCAAGGCCATCGTCGTCAAAATCGAGGAGACGAACCACCCGTCCCGCCGCTCCGTTGAAAAGGCGGGTTTCCGGCCCGTGGCCACGATGACCCTGGTGCGGATCGGCGGGATGCGACATGTGACGATGGAGCTGAAAGACGGCGAGGATGCATCTCCCTTCCTCCCCCTTCTCCCGGCGAGCGAACCCAGCCTGATGGAATGGATCTTCGGCGCCCTCGCGCCCGGGCCCATCTACTGACCGGAGCCGCGCGGCTGGGAATTTTCCGCCCGCCTCCATGTTCGATGACTTGAAAGAGGGCGTCTCGCGGCGCTAAGCTTCTGCCCGCCGGACAGGTCAAGCCGTACCCAAACTCAATGGGCGGGAATGATGGAGCAAACCTCCTCTTCAAGCATAGATGCCCGCGATCTCCAGGAAATGGCCCTCCCCGTCCTCGTCTTCGGCGGTCCTTACGGCAACTATCAGGCGGTTTCGCGGCTGAAGGAAACGGCCGATGCGCTGGGAATACCGGGCTCCCGGACGATCTGCACGGGAGACACGGTGGCCTACTGCGCCCAGCCGAACGAGACTGTCGCGGCCATCCGGGAGTGGGGGACTCATGTCATCTCGGGCAACGTCGAAATCCAGCTCGCCGCCGAAAAAGATGACTGCGGATGCAACTTCCAGAAGGGGTCGGTCTGCGATTCTCTTTCGCAGCATTGGTACGCATACGTTCGTTCCCGTCTCCGGAAAGAGCACATCCATTGGATGGGCGCCCTGCCCCGGTCTCTCGAATTCACGTCCAAGGGCCGCCGCTTCGCCGTGGTGCACGGGACACGCTCCGAAACGGCCCGGTACGTCTTCCGTTCCACCGAATGGGACGTGAAACACCGGGAGATCGAGTTGGCGGGTGCGGACGTCGTCATCGGCGGGCATTGCGGACTTCCGTTCATCCATGCGGAAAACGGCAAGGTGTGGGCGAACGCGGGAGCGATCGGGATGCCCGCGAACGACGGGACCCCGCGCGTGTGGGCGCTCCTCGTCTCGGCCGCCGGCGGCGAACTGCGGCTCAGGACCTTCCCGGTGGACTATGATTTCCAGGAGGCGTCCGGAAGGATGACCGGGGAGGGATTGCCCAAAAGCTACGCCGAAACCCTCATCTCCGGCCTGTGGCCCGGTTGTGAGATTCTTCCGCCTGAAGAGACTGGCCGGCGGGGGATTCCTCTCGAACCGGCCGATGTCACCCTCTCCATCGCCTAGACGCCCTGTGAAGCCGGTAAGCCCCGCGGAACGGCCTTCACTTCCTGGGATGGCTTCAGGGCAGCCATGAGGAGGTAGCCCGCGAAGCAGAGCCCCACCCCTACGAGATTCACCCAGAGCAGCGGCCCGTATTTCCCCGGGCCGATCCGGTAGGGCACGAGCCCCAGGGCCAGCGACAGTCCCATCGCTAGACCAGTGCCGACGCTCACGTAGTAGGACCAAGGCCCCGGCCGCTTCCAGCCGGCCAGAAGAAAGACAGGGGTGAAGCCGATCACCATCGTGCCGCTCACGGTCGTCGCGCTGAGAATCGACGGCCCCGCGTGGACCATGGCGTTCCCGACGATGCCCAGCGCGACCATCGCCCAGCGGGCGAGGCATATCCTGTCCAAGCGCGTGCCGGGAAACAAATCGACCGAGATGAGCTTTCCGCTGGAAGCGAAGGCGGAATCCATCGTGGACGTGGCGCTCGTGATCATCATGAGGTTCATGATGATCATGACCGGAAGCCCGAGCGCCGCCGCGGTGGCGAGCGTGGAGTTGCCCCCGATTCCCGCGGCCCTGTTGTAAATCCCGACGAAGCTGAACAGCAAGATGAAAAGGACGCCGAAAAATCCGGCCAGGGCAAAGGCCTTGAGCATCACCTTCCGGTCCGTGATGAACGCCCGGTCAGTCATGACCGGGTCATGGAACGGGTAACTCCACACCTGGAGCAGGGCCACCAGAATCAGGTCCACCCCGCCCGAGAGCGTCCACGTGCCGCTGGCAGCCATCTCTCTCACGCGCCCTTGCGGCAGGATCACCGCCATGATGATCACGAGGATGGCCGCGGCGAGCATCATTTGCACCACGTCCGTGACGATGCTGCTCCTCACGCCTCCCTTCAGGACATACAGCAGGACCAGCCCCGTCGCGGCCCAGGTGGCGGCGAAGTAACCCGGGCTCCCGTGCGGCCCGAAGTACTGCGCCACGACGATGGTGTTGCTCCATATCTCGTTCCAGAGGCGGATACCGATGATGAGCGAGAAGAGCCAGATCGCCTCCCGCCCGAACCGGTCCTCGAGGAAATCGTGGATGCTCCGGTACCCCTGTCCGCGCAGGCGGTAGAGCAACACCCCCGCGACCGGGAAGGCGAGCCAATAGGCCGCGTAGGCGACCCCGCCCGGCAGGCCGTAGGCCTGGCCGAGGTCCGCCGCGTTCTGAACGGACTTCGCGAAGATCCACCCGATCAGCACGCTCGAGGTGAGGAACAGGATGCTCGTCTCCCGGCTGTCCCGAGTCCTGCCTTGGAAGAATTGCTCCTCGCGGTTCCATCCCCTGGCCGTGGGCGAAATGACGAACATCGCCAGCCCGTAAACAAACAACACGACCCAATTCAAAAACGCGACCATTTCACCTCCGCCGCCAGCTCAAAACCCCCACGGAACGGCCGCCGGGCTCCTCCCCGGGAAGCCGCCCCCCACGGGGGCCACCTCTAAGGCAAATATCTGAATCTCCTTTGCGGACCGGTGATTTTCCGGCCATTGGGTCCCTTTTCGTGCTCGTCCCTGGGCATAACATTTCGCTTCCCAAATCATTCCCCCGGCCTGGAGCGGGGATATTCGGCAAGATGGCGGGGGAATGTTTCGAAATCAACCGCTGTTCAAGGAATTGAGGCGTTGAACCCAAAATTTCCGCTGGATGAGAGGATTATCCCATGTTTCTTCGTCTTGCCGCATGGTCACTGCTCGCGGGGACGCTGGCCGCAATTGGAGGGGCGCAAGCCGCCTGGGCCTCGCCGGCGGAGGAGATCGTCACGGTCCTCCCCCGGGACGCCATCCCCTCCATCGATGCGCCGCGTTTCGTCCCCGCCCGCGAAGCCCAGAAGTTCATGGCGGCCGGCGAGATGGTGATCGGCCTCGAGATGGAGGGCGAGGCCCGGGCCTACTCCGTCCCCCTGCTCAGCACCCACGAGATCGTGAACGACAGGCTCCGGGGCCGCGACATCGCGGTCACGTGGTGACCGCTCTGTTATACGGCCATCGTGTATGACCGGACCCTGGACGATAGGAAGCTGACCTTCGGCGTCTCCGGCAAGCTCTGGAAGAACGTCCTCGTCATGTACGACCGGCAGACGGGCTCCCTGTGGAGCCATCTGACGGGCGAGGCGGTTGTGGGGCCGCTCACCGGGCAGCGCCTGAAGACCTATCCAGCCGCGATGATGACTTGGTCGGAATGGCGGAGCCTTCACCCCCAAACCCTCGTTCTGGAGAAGCCGGCCGGCGGCCGCGGGATGCGCGACCCCTACGAGGACTACTACTACAGCGCGCGCACGGGAATCATCCCCGAGAAGCACCGCGACAGCCGTCTCCATCCCAAGACCTGGATCGTCGGCCTCGTCCTCGACGGGCGGGCCAAGGCCTATCCTTTCCCGGCGCTGGACCGGACCGGGGTGCTGAACGACCGCTTCGGGGGGCGGGAGCTGGCGGTGACCTATTGCAAGGAGGCCCGCTCCGGAGCGGTCTTCGACCGCCACCTGGAGGAGAAGACCCTCACCTTCGGGCCGGACCCGGCGGAAGAGGCCTCCTGCCGCTTCATGCGAGACAAGGAAACCGGCTCCCGCTGGCAGCGCCTGACGGGCGCGGCCGTCGAGGGTCCCATGAAGGGCAGGCGCCTCGCCCAGCTGACCAGCACCCAGTCGTTCTGGTTCGGATGGAAGGACTATTATCCCAAGAGCGAGGTGTTCTCCGCCGAGAGCTCCAAATAGGAGCGCGATCCCGGACGTAAACGCTGGCGCTCATCCACGGCCGGCGACCCCACTCCACACGATCCGCCACACCGGCGGAAATCATAAAAAAAAGAAGCCCGGGGGGCCTGAGCCCCCCGGGCCGTATTACGTGTTCTTTCGCCTACCAGGTGTGGCGCAGCTCATAGACGAGGCCCCACGAGTCGTCCTTGTCCGGGCCGCCTCGCGTCTGGCCGTAGTCGCCCGCGACGACGTAGGAGGCCCACGTCTGCAGGTAGAGCTGCTTGTAGATGTCCCACTTGAACCCGACCTCGATCGCCGTGCCGAAGTCCTTGTCACTGACGAAGTTCGTACCCGCAACACTCGTCGCCCTCTCCGCCGAGCGGATGAAGGCAACCCGCCCATCGAGCCTGAGGACCGGGGTCGCCTGATAGAGCACGCGAACCTCGGGCATGATCAGCCCGTTCGGCACCCTCGGGTCGCCGCTGGCGATGCCGGGGGTGTTGGGGGCGACGCCGACGCCCGTCCGGGTCGAGAGGTTGTTGGTCACGCCGCCGCCCGCGGTGCGGGCCGGGTAGATGGAGGTTTCGCGGCCGGTGAAGATGCTCGGCCCCTCGAGCCAGCCCGAGGAGGCCGGGAAGACGAAACGGCTCAGCTCGCGGTCCGGCTGCTGTGCGGTGCTGCCCGAGCCGGAGACGATCGTATCGTCGTCCCCCGACAAATAGGTGAAGTTGAACCCGACCTTCGCCTTGCCGAAGGTCAGCCAGCTGCGAAGCAGCAAGCCGTACGCCTCGATGTCGATGTCGCGGGCCCCCGCGGCGCGTGCGGCCGAGGTGGGTTGGGCCGCGTCGCCCGTCTCATAGATGCCCGTGATGTCGACGTCCAGGATGCCAATCTTGGCTTGGCCGTGCAGGGCAAGATAGTACATCTCGTAACCGGTGGTGGCGGTCGCGTTATTCGCGTTCTGGCGCGAGAGGCCGACCCAGGGGGTGATGGCGATCTGGGGGGCCGCCTGCCACTTGAGCGCGATGTAGTAGTTGTCGGCGTCGCTGGCCGCCTGGAAACCCTCGTTGATCTTGGTGGTGAAGGCGCTCAGGCTCACGGGGCCGAAGAGCCGGCCGTAGAGCGCGATGCCGTCCTGCCGGTGGATGCCCGGAGAGTCGAAGATCTCGGTGTCCGGCGAGGTGTAGTCGGTGCGGCCGATCCGCGTCCGAAGCGTGGTGCCCGGCACGGCGAAGTCGATCACCCACCGGTTGATGCCCACATTTTCGTCGGCGTTGTTGCCGCCGAAGATATTGTTGGCGCCGCCTTGAGATCCGTCGTTGTAGTCGAGCTCGTAGATGGCGAAGATTCTCCCGCCCTCGGAGGTGGCGGTGAAGCGGGGGCGGATGGTGGTGTCGTAGGCCTGGATGCCATCGTGGGTATTCTCGTTGCGGTCCAGGTCCTCCGTGGTGATACCCCGGATCCGGAAGAGACCCGTGTACTTGAAGTCGGCGGCCCCGGCCTGCGGAGCCAGCAGCAGGGCGGCGAGCATTGCCCCGGCGAGACTTGCGGCGATTCGACGCATTTGCATGGATGTTGCCTCCTGTATTTCCGCTTGAATTTCGGGAATTGCCCTAGTGGCCCGTGCGGCGCCGCTCCGCTTCCCGGTTTCGAGGACAAAAAAACCGCGCGGGACGGCAACCCCACACGGCTCACCCATGCCAGCCTTGCCTTTCACTCCGTTTCTAGCGATAGAGTTTCTCTGTCATTCACCCTCCTCTGGTTGACGGACAAAAGGCAAGGCCGTGCGGAGGTGTGGCCCCACACGGCCTTGCCCATGCCCTGGGGATCGGCGCGCCACCGATCCCCTATTGAATTTTGGGGAAAGCCGCCATGCGGCTTTCCCTGAAAATCACGGTTACGCACGGGAAACGCGGCGGTGAACAAAATATTCCCATAGGGAACGCGGCAAAATCCTTCGGACAGGCGAACTCTCACGAAAAAGGGTCACGGGAAAACACGGGGGGCGGGAGAATGCGCGAAGACTGCATCAGGAGCCTCCGCCTCCGGGATCGAGGAAAACCCAAGGATTTCTTCGCTCGGGATTGCGCACCAGCCCGCCCCACCTGACAGACAGGAAGGCGGCCAAAAAAACGGCGAAGGCGCTCCCGAGAATCAACAGAGCCAGCCACATCCCCTTTTCCTCCTCCGGCAGCAACCCGTACAGGCTGAAATCGCCCTGAGAGCCGGCTGCAAGGCGCTCTTTTGCCCTAAAAAAATCCGTGCGGAGCAGAAGCCCCACACGGCTCACCCTCGATATCATCCTTAATTTCCCCAAGATCCACGCGTCTTTGCTTACGCGGAAACCGACACCTCCTCTCTAGCGGGCAAAAGGAAAGGCCGTGCGGAGGTGTGGCCCCACACGGCCTTTCCTATGCCCTAGGGGGCCGGTGCGCTACCGGCCCCTTATTCAATTTTCAAGGAAGCCAGAGCTCGGGGCTTCCTAGGAACTCACAACGGCATCCCTGGAACATTGGAAGTAAAAAAATATTCCAGCAAAACCTCCATAGGCCGCCAGCCCCATGAGAACTTTCCTGTACCCAGGAAGGTTGCATCGACGGGGGATGGACGGGAATCGCTCGTAAGATATCGATGTTCATCACTATATGAACCGCGGCGGACGCCCCTAGGGAACAGAAGGGATCGCCGGACAACTTTCAAGAGGAGACACAAACATGCGGAAAAGATTATTCAGCCTCGCGGTGGTGATGCTAGCTCTCTCTCCGGCCATCACTTTCGGAGCCGCCGGTCCGGAGCGGACAGGCTGCTGGGAGAGGATTCGTGAGGCGAAAGCGAGCCTGAGCGGCATCGCCGGCGAATCGGAACGGAAAGCAGCGGTCAATGCCATCGTCCAGGCGGAGGTTGCGCGGAGCCGGCACGATTATAAGGCCTGCCTTGATCTGGCCAATTCGGTCATCCAAAGGGGAGAACGAGGCTAGCCATAAAGCTGCCGCCGCCGACTGTGCGTTTCGTCAGGTCCGCACGGCGGGGAATATCCGGAGCCCTTTGGGGGCGCCTCCATGAAAAGGAGGCGCCCCTGCGGGTTCAGATCTGCGTCCCGGCGTGGGCGGTGAAGATGGTGGGTTCCATCTTGGGCTTTCCGGCGAAGGCGGGATCCTGGTTCACCAAGCAGGCAAGATACTCGTCCACCGCTTCCGCGTCGGACCAAGTGGCCTTATAGGCGACCCGGCCGTCCTTCCCGACGACATAGACGAAGTTGGGCAGGTTCCCGAGCATCCCGTGGACCTTCTGGTCCATCTCGTCCACCAGGACGGCGGTCTGCATTTTCTTGATGCGGGCCAGCTCGCGGGCGTAGCCCAGCTTGTGCTCGTAGCTCTCGTGGTTCCGGATATCGGGGAAGCCGCGCTCGCCCGCGTGAGGCTCCCGCACGTAGAGGTTGAACACCATCACGTCCCGGTCCGCGTATTTCTCCTGGATTCGCTCGTAGAACGGCACCTGCCGCCGGTAGGGCGGTCAGGTGATGGCCCCGGTCGTGATGACGAGGTATTTCTTCCCCAGGTAATCCGCCATCCGGTGCGTGTTGCCGTGGATGTCCCTCAGTGCGAAGTCGGGGAAGCGCTCCCCCGGCGGGAAGACGGAGGGAAATTTTTCATAGAACTCCTTCACCCGCTTGCTCCTCACCAGCTTGATCGTCTTGATCAGGTTCAGGTACCGCCACGACCAGAAGCCGAACATGGGGCCGGGCGGTTTTCTCAGGAACTCGTTGGCTGGACGCATGATCCTCCCTTCTCCGCCGCTTTGGCGGACGTTCAGATATTCATTATAGCAAAATGAGAGAAAGAATTATTCCCCCGCCTGCGCCGTTTTCAGAACCCCATCCCGGCCAAGCCTTCCATCACCTCGCGCACCAGGCCCGGCGCGGCCGGGAGGGTTTCCTCCTCTTCCGGGGCCGGGGAGGCCGAGAGGCCCTTCCGGCCTTGCCGCTCCTTCTCGCGAGCCCAGGCCTCGCGGTCCGCCTGCCCGGCGGAGGGGCGGCCCCCGGCGCGGCGCCGGCGCACGTCCACGGCCCAGGGGAGACCCGCCGGGGTTTTCCCGGCGAGGGAGCGCAGATCGCCAACCCCCTCCTCCGGCGGCAGGTGGTCGAGCGCCCCCCGCGCGCCGTGGAAGGTGCCACCCCTCATCCAGGGCCCGAGGCGTTCGAGGATGGTGGATTCCTGGGCGAGACCGAGCTGGGCGTGAGCCGAGGCGTGCCCCGCGTTGTGCCACCAGCCGAGGGGGGCCCCGGCGAATTCCTCCAGAAGCTCCCGCGCTTCCCGATACGTGGGATAGCCCCTCACGTCCCAGGCGGTTTCCAGGCACAGCGCAAGGCCCTGGCGCTCGGCGGGCTTGAAGAGCTTTTCCAGGCTCCAGCGGGCGGCGCCGGCGATCTTCCCCGCCCGGGCGGCGCGATCGGCCAGAATCGCCTTCCCCCGCTCGATGCCCTCCTCGCTCTCCGGGAGCCGCTCCCGCCGGAAGAGATCGGCCAGCTCCGGCATGGGGTCATCCATCTCGACCCGGCCGAGGCGGAGCACCCACAGGCGGCACTCCAGGCGCTCGGCCAAAGGAAGGCAATCGAGGTGGGCGCGCAGGGCCGTCTGGCGCGCCTCCTTGTCCAGGGAGGCGAGCGGATACCCTTCTGGCGGGGCGGCAGGGGCGCCGGGCAGGCGGAAGGCGGGCGGGTGCATCGCCCAGGCCAGAAAAGAGCCGCCGGGGGGCCTGAGGGCGTTCTCGATCCCGGGCCAGGCCCAGGCGGGAATCTCGCGGTCGAGCAGGAGTGCCCCGGCCTGCGCCTCCGAGAGCGCGCGGAGCCAGTCCGATGCCGGCGCGCCCGCCGCGGCGGGCTTCGGGGGGAACAGGGGACGGAGGAAGCCGGTGTGGAGGATTAGCACTCGTCGAGGGTCTTGTTCACTTCGATGGGGCCCCGGTAGCCCGGCAGGCCCTGCACGTAGGGGCAGTCCTCGGGCAGGCCGCCCATCTCGATAATCTCGGGACCGATGGGCATGCAGAGAGGCTCGCGCTCGAAGCGGTCCGGATAGCAGGTGCAGCGGTTGTTCCCGGTGTCCAGGAAGCCGCAGGGGCTCTTGAGAAGGAGCAGGCGCTTGCCCTTCCATACCTTGTCGTAACAGCACTTGCCGCAGTGGGTGCACAGGGCCTCCCACTCCGGCGTGCCGGGAGGAGGGAGGTTCTTCTCCATCCACCGGTGGATGCGCTCGAGTTCCGCCTCCTTCCGCGTCTTGTGGAGCTTGAGGGGGACGCTCGATCCCGGAAGGCTCCGGCCGTTCGTCCTCGCCTTCGCGCCGGACGCCATTCCTTTCTCTCTAGCGGTCCTCGAAGCGGGCATTCCGTTTCTCCAAAAAGGCCCGGAGGCCCTCCTTGGCGTCGTGGCGGGTAAAGCAAAGGCCGAAGAGATCGCTCTCGAGCGCGAGGCCCGCTTCCATCCCCCCCTCCAGCCCGCCGTGGACGGCACGAAGGATGAGCTCCACCGCCGGAGCGCTCTTCTGGGCGATCTTCCGCGCCAGGGCACGCACCTCGTCCATCAGCTTGTCATCCGGGACCACCTTGTTCACGAGGCCGATGCGCAGGGCCTCCTCGGCCGGAATCATGTCCCCCGTCAGGATGATCTCGAGCGCCCGGCCCAGCCCCGCGAGCCGGGCGAGGCGCTGGGTGGCCCCGTAGCCCGGCATGATGCCCAAGTTAATCTCGGGCTGCCCGAAGCGGGCACTGGCCGCGGCATAGCGGATGGTGCAGGCCAGGGCCACCTCGCAGCCCCCACCCAGGGCGAAGCCGTTCACGGCGGCGATGGAGGGCTTCCCCAAGGTCTCCAGGCGCCGGAGCACCCCCTGGCCCTTCTGGGAGAGAGCGCGCCCGCCCGGGACATCCTGCTGGGCGAGGAGGCGGATGTCCGCCCCCGCGACGAAGGCCTTGGTCCCGGCCCCGGTCAGAATGAGCGCCTTCACCTTCGGGTCGGCGCCCGCCTGGGCGACGGCCTTCCCCAGCTCCTCCACCGCCTGGGCGTTCAAGGCGTTCAGGACCTCGGGCCGGCTGAAGGTCAGGGTGGCTACCCCGCCCTCGACCTCGTAGAGAATGCACTCGAAGCTCATCGGCGATCCTCAACCTTTACTTTAAGTTTCAGATTCCGCCCCGGAGGCCAAGAGAAAGAAATGCCCATTACGCAATGGGTTAATCAGGAAAATGTCAGATGGAACAATAATCGCATTTTCCGCTAGTTTTTGAGGGCCTCGACGATGATCGAGAGTCCCATCCCGCCCCCGATGCAGGCCCCGGCCAAGCCGTACCGGGCCTTCCGGCGGCGGAGCTCATGGAGCAGCGTCAGGGTCAGCCGCGCTCCGCTCGCCCCGACCGGGTGGCCGATGGCGATGGCCCCGCCGTTCACGTTGGTCTTGGAGCGATCGAGACCCAGCTCCTTCTCCACGGCCAGATACTGGGCCGAGAAGGCCTCGTTGATCTCGACCAGGTCCATGTCCTGGAGCGTGAGGCCCGCCTTACGAAGCGCGATGCGGCTGCTCTCGGCCGGTCCGATGCCCATGATCTCGGGCTGGCAGCCCGAGACGCCCCATGCGACGAGCCGCCCGATGGGCTTCAAGCCCCGCTTCTCGGCCGCTCCCCGGGAGGCGACCACGAGCGCGGCGGCGCCGTCGTTAATCCCGCTCGCGTTCCCGGCGGTCACGACGCCCCCCTCCTTGAAGACGGGGCGGAGCTTGGCGAGGGACTCCTCCGTGCTGTCCGCCCGGATGTGCTCGTCCCGCTCGAAGAGGACGGCCTTGCGCTTCTGCTTCACCTCGACCGGGAAGCACTCCTCCGCAAGCCGTCCGCTCTCCCAGGCCTCCATGGCCCGCTTCTGGCTGAGGGCGGCGAAGGCGTCGATGGCCTCCCGGTGGAGGTCATACTTTTCCGCCAGGTTTTCCGCCGTGATTCCCATGGGCACGTTGGCGCGACGGTCGGTGAGGGCGTTGTAGAGGCCGTCCTCCATCGGGGCCTGAAAGAGCCCGATGCCCGTCCGGCTGTTGCGGATGAGGTGCGGGGTCAGGCTCATGTTCTCGGTCCCCACGGCCAGGACGAACTGGGCGTCCCCCGTCAGGATCTCCTTTGCCCCGCTCACCACCGCCTGGAAGCCCGAGGCGCACATCCGGTTCACGCAGTAGCCGGGCTTCTCGACCGGGACGCCCGCCGAAAGGGCCACGTGGCGACCGATGTAGATCCCGTCCGCCGCCGACTGGATGACGTTCCCCACGATGGTGTGGTCGATCATCCCGGGCTCGACGCCCGCGCGCTTCATGGCCTCCCGGCCGGCGAGCGCCCCCAGCTCGGTGGCCGTCAGCTCGCGCAGGGTGCCCAGGAAGGTGCCGAACGGGGTCCGCGCCCCGCCCAGGAAGACGATCTCGTCGGAAGGCATGGCAAATTCCCTCTATTCCGGGTCGTGAGAAAGGGTTGGAGACGCTCTGCTAAGAAAAGACGATACCTTCGCCCCGGGCGGGCCGCAAGCGCCGCCTCATCCGGCGGACATCCCTCACATGAAGGACAGGGGCGTCTTCATATCCCCCCGCAAGCGCCGGGCAGCGTCCTTGGCGTAGTAGGTGAGGATGAGGTCGGCCCCCGCGCGCCGGATGGCGGTCAGCGTCTCCATGAAGGCCCGCTCGGGGTCCAGCCAGCCGTTCCGGCAGGCGGCCACGAGCATGGCGTACTCGCCCGAGACGTTGTAAGCGGCCAAGGGGAGGTCCACGCGGTCCCGGGCCCGGGCAAGCACGTCGAGATAGACCAGCGCCGGCTTCACCATGACGATGTCGGCGCCTTCGGCGATGTCGAGGTCGATCTCGCGCTGGGCCTCGCGCCCGTTCGCGGGGTCCATCTGATAGGAGCTGCGGTCCCCGAAGGCGGGGGCGCTCTCGGCCGCCACCCGGAAGGGCCCGTAGAAGGCGCTCGCGAACTTGGCCGAGTAAGCCATGACGGGGGTCTGGGTGAAGCCCGCCCGGTCGAGGGCCCGGCGGATGGCCCCCACGCGGCCGTCCATCATGTCCGAGGGGGCTATCATGTCGGCCCCCGCCTGGGCGTGGCTCACCGCGGTGCGCTCGAGGAGCTCGAGGGTCGGGTCGTTCAGCACCCTCCCTTCCTCCACCACGCCGCAGTGGCCGTGGTCCATGTACTCGCACAGGCACACATCGGTGATGACGCAGAGATCGGGCAGGGCGTCCTTCACCGCGCGCACCGCCTGCTGGATCACCCCCTTCTCGGCGTAGGCCTCCGAGGCCGCGTCGTCCTTGTGGGCGGGGATGCCGAAGAGGATGATCCCCGGGATGCCGAGCGAGGCCACTTCGCGGCACTCCTCCACCAGCTTGTCCACTGAGAGCTGGTACTGCCCCGGCATGGAGGATATCTCCTGCTTCACCCCCCGGCCCTCGACCACGAACATGGGATAGACCAGGTTGTCCGCCGAGAGGCGCGTCTCGCGCACCATCCGGCGCAGGGTGGCCGTCTCCCGGGTACGCCGGGTGCGGCCGGTCACGTCCTCGCGCACCTGGGCCAGCAGCACGTTGCCTGGCTTCATTTCCCTGCCTCCTTCAAAGGGCTCCGAGGGCCTGGCCCCATTTTACTCGATTTCCGCTACCTGGCGGTGCCCCCCGCGTAGAAGGCGGCGATGGCCCCGGCCAGCCCGGGCGTCGTGGACTCCCCAGCCTCCACCTCGGGATCGAGGCCCAACTCCCGTGCCGTCCCGGTCGTGACGGGGCCGATGGAGGCGACCTTGAAGCGCCCCCGGTGCTCGCGCAGGAAGGCGCTCCCGAGGGCCCGGGCGAAGCTCCAGACGGTGGAGGAGCTGGTGAAGGCCACCATGTCGATCCGGCCCCCGGCCAGCTCGCGGCGCAGGGATTCGGAGGCCTCGGGGGGCGCCGGGAGAGTCCGGTAGGCGTGGACCACGTCCACTTCTGCCCCCCGCTCCCTGAGGGTGTCGGGAAGAATCTCGCGCGCCTCGGCCGCCCGGGGGATGAGGACGCGCTTCCCGCGCATGTCCTCCCCGTTCAGGAGCGCCAGGATGCCCTCGGCCACGAACTGGGCGGGCATGGCGTCCGCCCGGCGGCAGAGGGAGGCCTCCACCGCCTTCGCCGTGGCGGGCCCTATGGCCATGATGCGGCTTCGGGAGGGCACGGCGCCCGCGTCCTTCCCCGCCGCGGCGAGGCGCTCCGCGAAATAGATCACACCATTGGCGCTCGTGAAGATGACCCAGTGGTAGCAATTCAGGCGGCCGATGGCGGCGTCCAGGGGCGCCCAGTCCTCGGGCGGGCCGATCTCGACCAGGGGCGCGACCACCGGCTCGGCCCCCATCTCTTCCAGGAGGGAGGCGAAGGAGCCCGCCTGCCCGGCGGGCCGGGTGACGACGATGCGCCGCCCCGCGAGGGGCCGCTTGCCGGCCTCAGGCAACGCGGATTTCATCGAGAATCTCCCGGCCCCCGGAGGCCACGATTCGGCGCGCCACCTCGTCGCCGAGAGCGACGGCCTCCTCCGGGCCGCCCTCGCCTTCGGCCTCGGCGATGCGCGTGCCGTCCAGGCTCGCGACCAGAGCCCGGAGGTGCAGCCGGCCCCGGCGGGGCTCGGCGAAGGCGGCGAGGGGCACCTTGCAGCCTCCCTCCAGACGGGCCATGACCGCCCGCTCGGCCTCGACGGCTTGGCGCGTTGGGAGGTGCTCCAGGGGGGCGAGGAGGCCCAGGGTTCGGGCGTCGCCCTCCCGGGCCTCGATCCCGAGCGCCCCCTGCGCGACGGCCGGGAGCATGAGCTCGGGTGCGAGCACCTCGGTGGCCCGGTCCCCCCGGCCCAGCCGGTTCAGGCCTGCGGCGGCCAGGATGGCGGCGTCCACCACCCCCTGCTCCACCTTGCGGAGGCGGGTGTCCACGTTGCCGCGCATGTCGAGGATCTGGAGGTCCTTCCGGTAGCGGAGGAGCTGCGCCCTGCGCCGGAGGCTGCTCGTGCCGACCTTGCTGCCGGGGGCGAGGTTTCGTATGGACTCTCCGCCGCGCGAGATCAGCACGTCCCAGGGCTCCTCCCGCTCGGGGACCACGCCCAGGACGAGCCCCGGCGGAAGCTCGCTGGGCAGATCCTTCAGGCTATGGACGGCGAGGTCGATGCGCCCGTCGAGGAGGGCCTCCTCGATCTCCTTCACGAAGAGCCCTTTCCCGCCCACCTGGTAGAGGGGGGAATCCAGCACCTCGTCTCCCTTGGTGCGGATGATGATCTCCTCGACCTCCAAGCCGGGGTGAAGCTCCCGCAGGCGGGCGGCCATCTGGCGGGCCTGGGCGAGGGCCAGGGTGCTGCCCCGCGTCCCCAGGCGGAGGGAAGACAAACGCGCCGTCACGCCTCGTCGTCCTTGCCGGGAGGAGGAAGTTCCGGCTCCTCGACCCTTACGCCGAAGAGGCGCCGGATGAGCTCGACCGTTTTCTCGTCCACCGGCCCGGCGGACAGCTCCCGCAAGTGGGCGAAGGGATGGTGGAGGAGCTTGTTCACGATGGCCCGGGTCATGGCGTCCAGGGCCTGGCGCTGCTTCTCGTCCAGCGCGGGCAGCCGGCCCAGGGTCTTGGCCAGCTCCCCCTCGCGGAAGGCCTCGGCCTGGACGCGGATGGCGGCGAAGGTGCAGGAGAGCTCCTCCGCCTTCCGGCGCCGGAGGAAGGCGTTGAGCTCGTCCTCCACGATGAGGCGGGCCTGCTCGGCCTCCGCCTCGCGGCCCTTCATGTTCGCCGAAACCACCGCCTGCAGGTCGTCGATGTCGTAGACGTAGACGTTCTCGAGGTCGTTCACCTGCGGTTCCACGTCGCGCGGGACGGCGATGTCGATGAGGAACATGGGCCGGTCCTTCCGCCGATCGAGCACCGCGGCCACCCGCTCGCGATCGAGGACGGCGTGCGGGGCGCCCGTCGAGGCGACGACGATGTCGGCGGAGGCGAGCTCCTCGGTCAGGTTCCGGTAGTCCACCGCCCGTCCGCCGAGGGACTGCGCGAGCTCCTGGGCGCGGGCGAAGGTGCGGTTGGCGACGAGGATGGAAGCGGCGCCTTGGGCCGAGAGGTGGCGCGCGGCCAGCTCGGCCATCTCCCCCGCGCCGATGACGAGCACGGTGCGGCCCTCCAGTGCGCCGAAGATTTTCTTCGCCAAGTCCACGGCCACCGAGCTGACCGAAACCGGCGACTCTCCGATGGCCGTGCGCTCGCGCACCCTCTTTGCCACCTGGAAGGCGCGCGAGAAGAGGCTGGCGAGGTTCTTGCCGGCGTGGCCGCTCTCCTGGGCGAGGCGGTAGGCCTCCTTCACCTGCCCCAGGATCTGGGGCTCGCCCACCACCATGGAATCCAGGCTGGAGGCGACGAGGAAAAGATGCCGCATGGCCTCCTCGTCGCGCAGGACGTAGAGATGGCTCCCGAGGATGTCGGCGCCGATGTCGCGCGTCTCGGCGAGGAAGCTGCGGATGGCGCCCACCCCATCCTCGAAGCTGTCGGCGCAGCTATAGACCTCGACGCGGTTGCACGTGGAGAGGATGAGGCGCTCCTGGAGGCTGTTGTAGCCGGCCAGGTGGTCGAGCCACTGAGGCACGGCCTCCGGGGCGAAGAAGAACCGCTCGCGCACCTCCAGGGGAGTGCGGTGGTGGCTCACGCCGGCCAGGATGATAGGCATCGGGCGAGCCCTCAGAGGTGGATGACGATGGCGAGCACCACGGCTACGAAGGCTCCCATCGAGAAAAAGGCGGAGCGCTTGCCCTTCCAGCTCCGGGTCATGCGGCACACGAGCAGCAGGCCGTACCCGAGCCAGATGAGGACGAGCGGCCAGGTCTTCAGCGGGTCGAACGCCCAGAAGGCGTCGTGCTTGGACTGCGCCCACATCGAGCCCAGCAGCAGGCTCGCGGTCAGGAAGGTGAAGCCGAAATAGAGAATCTTGTGGTTGAGGTCGTCCAGCACATCGAGGGGGGGGAGCCGGTGGAGCCACGCTCCCGGCCGCCGCGACTTCAGCTGGCGGGCCTGGACGACGTACATCAAGGCGGAGGCGAACAGCAAAAAGAAGCAGCACGCGCTCAGCAGGGCCAGGAAGGCGTGGCTCTTGAGGAGGAAGCCCTGCATCTCGAGAGAGCCCGTCCCCGAAACCTCCCACAGGGCGGCGGAGTAGCCGGCCAGCACGAAGACGGCCGGCACGGCGAACCCGCCCAAGGCCATCTCCCGGTAGCGGGCGTACACAAAGAGGTAGAGCAGCGCGAGGAACCAGGCGGCGGCGTTCAGCCATACCCACAGGCCCCGCGATTGCCCGGCCATCCCGCTGTAGCCCAGCATCACAGTGTGGAAGACGAAGCCGATGAGCAGGGGACCGACGGCGGCCCAGCCGGGCAGTTTGCCCGCCGTGAGAAGGTTGTACAGGTGGGCGATTGCGGAAATCAGGTAGGCAATGACCGAAACTTCAATCACCGGCCGCGGCTCTCCGGGCGCCCCGCCGGGCGCCGCTCTTGCTGCGAAGGGATATGGCTGTCAAAAAAATCAGCATCCACCATCCGAACCCCGACTTCCCTGCACTGCGCCTGAATCTTAACAATTTCTATCTTGCCTTGCCGCCACCGCCTGCAAAATACTCCGGCCCGGGTCTTATTTCAAGGAACGATTGGATGAGCGGCGGATTGATCTTATTGATTTCAGAGGGTATTTAAGACCCGATGCATGCGGGACCGCCTTGGCACGCGAAGGGCGGGACCCGTATACTGAAGCGAAGGCTCGCCCCATGGTGAGGTTTTCCAGCTTGAAACCGCTTCCCCCCATCCACCCGCCGCTGGTCAATGCGAGCGGCATTTTGAGCTATCCCGAGGTGTTTCGGGCGTTCGAGAAGGCCGGGGCCTGCCTCGGGGGCTACGTCACCAAGTCCGTCGGGCCGGTGGAGAAGGCGGGGAACGAGAACCCGGTCGTGGTGTACAGCGAGGAGAAGGATGCGCCGGTCCTCAATTCCCTGGCGCTTCCCACCCAGAGCCCCGATGACTGGGAGAAGGACCTCTCCACCCTGCGCCTGGAGCGCTCGCGCCTCATCGTCTCCATCTACGGAGGCACGCCCGAGGAGTTCGCTCAGGTGGCGGAGCGGATGGCGCCCTTCGCCGACGCCCTCGAGGTGAACCTCGGCTGCCCGAACAAGGTGCCCGGCGAGCGCACCATCATGGAGAGTATCGGCCAGGTTCCCTCGCTCTCGGGGGAAGTGATCCGTCTCGTGCGGGCCGCGTGCGAGAAGCCTATCGTCGCCAAGCTCTCCCCCAACAGCGACTATCTGGCCGTGGCCGAGGCCTGCCTCGCCGCCGGGGCGGACGCCCTCGGCTGCGGCAATACCCTGGGGCCCGGCCTCGCCATCGACCTCACCTCCCGCCAGCCCATCCTGGCGGGCACGACCGGAGGGGTGAGCGGCCCCGCCCTCAAGCCCATCAACCTGCGGATGACCTACGAGGCCTACGCGCGCTTCCAGTGCCCCATCATCGCCTACGGCGGCATCGCCGCCTGGCGGGACGCCGTCGAGTACACGATGGCGGGCGCCTGCGTGCTCGGCATCGGCACCGCGTTCCTGGGAAAGGGTACCCATGAATCCGCCGCGCTGACCCGCGCCATCTGGGAGGGCGTTCTGGCCTATCTGGACGGCCTTTCCTTCCCCGACCTGGTGGGCGCCGCCCACGGCCTTTCCGCCCCGGACCTCACCCATGCCTGAGATGGTCCGCATCCTGGAGAACCGCCGGGAGAGCCCCTGGACCCGCACGCTCTTCTTCGACAAGGAGATCCCCTGCGCGCCCGGCCAGTTCATGATGGTCTGGCTGCCCCGGGTGGGGGAGAAGCCCTTCACCCTTTCCTATCCCAACGCGATCACGGTGAAGCGGGCGGGCGTTTTCACCGAACGCCTGACAGCCCTTGAGCCAGGGGATTCGGTGGGCCTCCGAGGGCCCCTCGGGAAGGGCTACCCTCCCCTGGAGCGCCCGGCCCTGATCGGGGGGGGCGTGGGAATTGCGGAACTGAGGCTCCTGGCTCTCGCCTGCGAGAAACCCACCTTCATCCTGGGCGGCCGCACGGCCGAGGAGATCCTTTTCCTTGAGGAGTTCCGCCGGCTGGGGCCCGTCCACGTCGCCACCGAGGACGGCTCGCTCGGCACCCGCGGCCTCGTCACCGCGCTCCTGCCCGTCGAGGCCTCCGCCTACGCCATCTGCGGCCCCGAGCGGATGATGGCCGCCTGCCTGGACCTCCTGCCCCCCGAACGGACCTACCTCGCGATCGAGCGCTACATGAAATGCGCCGTCGGTCTCTGCGGCCAGTGCACCTGTTCTGGCTGGCGGGTGTGCGTGGATGGCCCTGTATTTCCGGGCGCTTGGGTCCGGGAGATGGAGGATTTCGGCCGCCGGAGGCGTGCCAAGAGCGGCCGCTGGGAAGCCATCTAGGGATTGGTCCGCTTTTATTTTTTCAGAATTTGTGGTAAGAATTAGGCTCAGTCGCAAATGCGGGGGAGGCTGACCGCCGGATGTGCGTGCCGGACCATCCCCTTCGCCGGAAACGTCCTCCCTTGGAGGTGATGAGTCGCCACCTATCGGCTTCGCCCCGGGGATAGCGGGCGGAGCGGGCAATTTCAGGCCGGTGCCCATCATGGGCTCGCCCCGCGCGGAAGAGGCGATCGTGATCTTCAAGAACCTCTTTGGAAAGCGCGAGGAAGAAGACCTCGTGGGCTACGAGGTCGAGGACAGCGGTCAGCCATCCTCCGAAATCAAGGGGCCCGATCAGCTGATCGTCCAGGCGATGAAGATCCGCGCCAAGGGTTTCGCGGACTTCAATAAGCGCAAGATCGCCACCATCCTCGCCAAGATCCGCGATCTGGACCAGGAAATCTTCCAGATACTCCCCGCCCTCGTCCACCTGAACGTGGAAGGGCTCCCCGGCTTCGTCCCTGAGGATGAGCGTCACCACGGCGGCATCGCCGACTACCAGATCGGCGCCGAGGTCTTCCGGCTTCTTCAGCGGCACTTCCCCAGCTCCAAGCTGACCCCCCAGGCCGTTCGTCCCCGGCAGGCCAAGGAGCGGATCATCTATTCGCTCGCCTCCATGGGCAGCCTTGCCACCATCGCCCACACGCCCAAGAGCGACTTCGACATCTGGGTGTGCGTGAACAAGCCCGAATTCACGCCTGAGGCCCTGGAGGCCCTCGCCTTCAGGCTGAAGGAGATCGAGGAGTGGGCCGAGAAGAAGAACCATTTCGAGTCCCACTTCTTCATCACCGACATCACAGAGGCACGCAACAATCACTTCGGCGCGTCCGACTCCGAGAGCGCGGGCTCCGCACTGGGGAAGCTCCTCAAGGAGGAGTTCTTCCGCACGCACACCGTCCTCGCCGGGTATCCGCCCCTGTGGGTCCTCATGCCGCCCCAGGTCTCGGACGAGGAATACGAGCGGCTGCGCGATCTGGCCAAGAAGGATTACCAGCTCGAAACCCGGAAATACATCGATCTCGGCAATGCCCAGCGGATCTCGATGGAGGAAGCCTTCGGGGCGGCGCTGTGGCAGCTCAACAAGGCACTTGGCAGCCCGTTCAAGTCGGCCATGAAGATGGGGCTGATCGAGGACTACATGGACCCGGAGACGGATCCTGTCCTGCTGTGCGACCGCCTGAAGGAGGCTATCGGTGAGATCGCCTCCAAGCCCATGCAAAGGGGGGACTTGGACAGCCTCGGCGGCGACTGCCTGCTGGACGAACACCCGAAGCGCTTCGAACTGGACGGCTACCTCCTCATGTTCCACCGCATCCTCGGCTACTACCGAAGGAAGGGGAAAGAGGACCTCGAGGACATTCTGCGGAAATGCTTCTATCTCAAGGTCGGCGAGAAGATCGCCGGCGTCAACGACCCCGCCCGGGCCAAGTCGCCCAAGAAGGACATGCTCGGCATCCTGGTGGAGGGCTGGGGGTGGGAGAATGAGAAAATTCTCCACCTCAACAAGTTCAAGGAGTGGCCTTTCGATCAGTCCGTCACGCTGGGCAAGGAAGTAAACAGCTTCATCATCGACTCCTACAAGCGGCTTTCCCAGGCCGGCGCCACGTCCCAGGTGCAGATCAATCCCACCGACCTCACCGTCCTGGGCCGAAAGCTTTTCACCTTCTACTCCAAGAAAGAAAACAAGGTCGACTTCCTGCCGCGCATCTTCGACGACAGCCTGCATCAGGACCATCTCACGTTCGGCTTTTCGGCGGGTGCCCCGGGGACGTCCCCCACCTGGCGGGTGTACCGGGATGCCGTCTCCCCCACCGAACTCTCCAGCCCCACCTCCGCGGCGAAGCGCCTGCGTCAGTCGCAGAACCTCGCCTCGCTGCTGGCCTGGCTCGTGGTCAACGGGATATGGACGCGCAGCACCCACGTGAGCCTGGCTTCGAAGGAAGCCCCCCTGACGGTGGCGGATCTCCAGGACATGCTGGGAGGGATGCGGGATTTCCTGCCCAGGATCGACGTGGGCCATCTCTCCAACACCCAGCTCCTCGGAGAGGCCCAGGTCGAGAAGGTCTTCGCCATCCTGAACCTCTGCGAGCCGAAACTGAGCGAGCGCATCGTACGCCTCAATGTGCTCTATGAGACGACATGGGGCGAGGTTTTCGGCGAGGCGCACGACCCGGCGGACATGACCTCCTCCCTCTGCATCTGCCTCCGGGCGCTTCCCCGCGAGGGAGTCAACTACCGGGAGGCTTTCAAGGTCCTGATTCCCTCCGGCAAGGCCGGTGTCTCCAACCGCGCCATGTTCGTGGATTTCGAGCAGCTCGTGCACGAGGCGGCCGAGTTCTTCTACGGCACGCCGCTCCCGCCGCGGACGGTGCGCTCGTTCGTCTTCCAGAGCGAGAGAATGGTTTCCGTCGTCTCGTGGGGCGGCGGGAAGATCCACTCGGAGTTCTTCCCCACCTTCGACGATTTCTATCAGAAGCGGGAGACGGGGAAGTTTCAGGGCTTCGAGATGAAGGTGGCTTCCTCGCCGTCGAAACTCGTCCCCCAGCAGCTCATGGCGGCGAACCTGAAGCCCAATACGATTCAGATCATCGTCTGCGACGACGGCATCAAGGCCCGGCTCTACGTCTCGGACGAGATGGGCGGGACGATGTTCGTCGCCCTCAGCTCCAAATCGTGGCTTCCTTACGCCGTCAAGGCGGCGGCCTTCCTGCAGAACGCCGCCAAGCGCCTGGCTGGCGAACCGGCCCGGGCCGAGCTGCGACTCCCTCCTCCCGGCTTCGGCGTCTGCTACATCGGCCCCCGGGGAGCCAACCGGGAAGGCTACCGCGTGGAAGACATGACCCAGACGGTACTGGCCCAGGATACGAACCCCGCCGAGATCCGCTGCGTGGCCGAGGAAACCGCCGGCGGGAAGAAGGCCATCGTCATCCAGATGGAGGGCGCCGCTTTCTCGAGCTCGGACCACGGCGCCGACCTATTTCGCAATGCGGCCGCCTACATCTACGAGGCCCGCGGCCGGAAATCGAAGAACTACATATTCGTCGGCGATTGCCTCCTTCCCGCCTCCTTCCGGGAAAGGTTCTGCCCCCAGGGGGCAAAGGGGACGCACTATCTGGCCTACCGGAAATTCATCGAGGGCAAGCTGAACCAGGCGCTCCAGGCGCTCTAGCCGGCCTTGACTCGCATCTTCTTGACACCCCCCGGATGGATCACTAACCTGACCGCGGATGGATCGCGCGGGTGAGGTTCCGCTGCCTGGGCGGAAGGAGTTTTCCTTGGGTTTGAGCGACGTTCAGCGGCGCCGGCAGGAAGGCCGCTTGCTGGCCGAGAGGCTGAGCCAGATCCTGTCTGGCAGCATTCCCGGCATCGACCTGGACATCCGCTTCACCTATGTCGAGGACAGCTTCCGCCTGTGGTGGGGGGAGCGGGGTGACGAGGACTCCTCCGTCATCATCACCTTCGATCAGCTCCGCCTCATGAACGACGAGGAACTCCGCCAGATCATCCGCCAGGCCGCGGCAGGCCGATGAACGCCTCACCGCAGCGTCCGGTTCCAATCCGTGGTGCGCGCCGCCGCGCCTATCCGAGCCGCCCGGGAGAACCCGCCTCCCGTGGATTCCCTTCTCCTCGGGCTTGATCGCCTCGGCGCGCACGATGCCCGCCTGATCGCCTGGGGCGTCCTCGCATTTGCCGCGATTCTGGCCCCCGTCCTGGCCTGGAAGCTTGCCCGCCAGCGGGCCGATCTGCGGGACATGGTCTCTGCCCTCCGCGAAGCGACCAAGGCGGGCGGCACCCTTCCTTATATCGCCGGCGCCCGCACCGCCTCCGCCCGGGCCCTCCCCGCCGATCTGATGGCCTGGGCCCGCCGCCACTCGCATCAGATCCAATGGATGAGGGCCTGGACCCAGAAGCAGGGCCAGGAATGGGATTCCCTGCATGAGCAGCTCTCTTGGCTCGCGCAGGAGCACGCCTCGGGTCCCGGGCCTGGGGGAATGGAGGACACGCTGGCCCGCGCGGCCGCGGCGATGGAGGAGGCGCTCCAGGCCGCCCTCGTCCTCACCCGCTCGCTGAAGGCGGGGCAGGAATCCGGCGCCGCCGCCGAGACTCTCGATCTCCGGGATGCGTTAGGAAGGATGACCCGCTTCCTCGCGGAAGGGGCCCAGCTCCTGGACGGAGCGCAGCGGCGGCTCGCCACGGGGGAGGATGGGGCCGAGTGGCCGTTGGAGAGGGCTTCCCTCATCCGCCGGATGCGGGCCCTCGCCTCCTCGGCGGCCGAAGAGCACCGGAAGATGGAGGGCGACCTCGCCAAGCTGTTGGAAGGCTTTCTTCCGGAAGAGGCCCCGCCCGGCGAGGAATCGGTTTCGGCCGTGCTTGATCCGCCCCCGTCAGAGCCTCATAAACCTACTCAAGACAGGTTCGCCAACTCCTTGTAAATGCGAAAGATGGAGCTTCCATCTTCCATCTCCCGGCCCTTGCTCCGCTGGGACATGTAGAGATGCTCCAGGAGCCCGATCAGGGGGGTCGGGGAGTTGGCATCCTTCGCCGAGCCGATGATGCAATCGATGTCCTTCATCACAATCGTGATGGGGCCCGAAGGGGGGAAGTTGCCTGCCAGCATGTCCTTCCCCCGCACCTGCAGCACGTTCGAGGCCGCCGCCCCGGAGCAGAGGGTGTCGAGCATGACGTCGGCGGGGAGGCCCGCCTTGAGGCCCAGGGTGAGCCCCTCGGCGGCACCCGCCATGTTGATGAACAGGACGAGGTTCACCACCAGCTTGAGCTGGGCGGCCATGCCGTTCCGCTCGCCCACGTAGACCGTCTTTTTCCCGATGGCGTCGAAGGCCGGCTTGACCTTCTCGAAGGCCGCCTTCGGGCCCGAGGACATGACCACCAGATCCTTCACCGCCGCCTGCTTCCCCACCCCGCTCACCGGGCAGTCGAGCCAAGCGACGCCTTTCCCCTGCGCCTTCTCGGCCATCGCCCGGGCGAACTTGGGCGGCACCGTGCTCATGTCGGCGATGACGGCCTCCCGGCCGATGCCCTCCAGCACCCCGCCCGGCCCCTCCACCGCCTTCTCGACGTAGGTATAGTTGGGCAGGGAGGTCATCACCAGGTCCGCGCCCCGGGCCGCATCCGCCGGGGAGGCCGCGCGGCGGAGCTTCTTGCCCTGGAACTTTCCGTACATCGCCTCGGCGGGATCATAGCCCGCCACCTCATATCCCGCGTCCAGCAGATGGCCCGCGAAGGCCCCTCCCATCACGCCCAAGCCCACAACCCCGACCTTGATGCTCACGGATGCGCTCCTCCTGGATAAGACGGAAGATTCCGGGCCGCCATGACGAACCGAATCTAGACCACGCGCTCCGCCGGGTAAAGGGCGTTCCTTAATGGACGATGTAGCCCCCGTCCACCACGAGGTTATGGCCGTGGACGTAATCCGCCTCGCCCGAGACAAGATACGCCACGGCGGAGGCAATCTCCTCCGGCGTCCCGAACCGCCCCGCCGGCACGTCCCGCAGGCGCTGCTCCAACTCCCCCGGCCGGCGGCCCGCCAGGAAGCCCTCGGTGCCGATGGGGCCCGGGCTCACCGCGTTCACCCGGATGCCCTCGGCCGCCAGCTCCAGGGCCATGGATCGCGTGAGCTGGATGAGGGCGGCCTTCGTCAGGTTATAGATGGCGCCGTAGCGGGAGGCGACCATGCCGAGCTGGCTCGCGATGTGAACGATGCAGCCTCCCCCCTGGGCGCGCATGAGGGGCAGCACGGCCTGGCTGGCGAAGAAGGGGCAGCGGAGATTGACCCCCACCACGCGCTCGAATTCCTCTTGAGAGAAATCCCCGAAAGCCTGCCGCGCACGGATGCCGGCGTTGTTGACGAGGATGTCCACGCCCCCGAGAGCCTCCTTTGCGGCGGCCACCATGGCCTCGGGGGCTTCCTTTCGCGCGAGATCGAACATGCCCCAGGCCGAATCCGCCCCGGCCTCCGAGGCCGCCTCCTTCAACTCGGCCTCCGTCCCATCCGCCGCCAGGTACACCGCCGCCCCCTCCCGGGCCAGCCGGAGCGCGATGGCCCGCCCGATCCCCCGCGAGGCCCCCGTGACGATCGCCCGCCTGCCGTCGAGCCTTGCCATGCCGGTTTCTCCTCAGGTGAAGATGCGCTAAGATTGCCGGGCCGGACGCAAGCCAGGAGGGAGCGAAAATGGCCAGGCCCGCCCGCCCCTTTGAAGGCATCCAGCACGTCGCCATCAAGGTGTCGGATATCGAACGCTCGCTCCGATTCTACACCGAGGTGCTGGGATTTTCGGTTTCGGAGATTCGCCAGCCGGGGGAGCACCCGGTCCTCCCCGATGTGGGGCTCTGCTTCATCCGGTGCACCGGCCTGCACCACGACATCAACCTCGTCTTCCGCCGCGGCAGGGACCCCGAGCTTGAGGCGCTTCCCAAGATCGACCAGGGGACCACGAAAGACCTGGGCATCCATCACTTCGCCCTCCGGGTCCGGGACAGGGCGGAGTTCAACGGCTGGGAGGCCTGGCTGCGGGAGAACGGCATCGCCATCGTGCGCGGCCCCGTGGTCCACAGCCCCACCCATCCCGAGGGGGACGGCACCTGGGGCGAGAACCGCGCCCTCTACTTCTGCGACCCCGACGGGCACCGCATCGAGATCTTCTGTGAGATGGCCGAAATGGATCCCCGCACCAACGGAATCGACCCCCGCTGGTACGCCGAGCGCCTCCGCCAGGACGGCCAGGATCCCTCCCGGTTTCCGCCCGCTCCTCCCTTTCGGCCTGTCGCGCCCTGACACGCTTCCGTCCGGCTTCCGCCTCCGCATGGCGGAGGACAAAATGAGCCACCGCACATGACCTGGAAAAACCTCCAGATCCGGATCCTCGGCTGGCTGATGCACTTCGGCTTCGGCGCGGATGCGGTGTTCTACGTCCTTACCATCCTGGTGGGGCTCCTGGCCGGGCTGACGGCGGTCGGGTTCCATATGGCGATGGATCAAGTCCAGCTTCTCCTGCTCGGGGCCCGCAACGTCATCGAAATTACACGCCCCTGGTATCTTCTTCCCCTCATTCCGGCGGGCGGCGCGCTGATCGCGGCGATCCTGATGAAGCTGTTCGTGCCCGAGGCGCGCGGCAGCGGCATCCCCTACACCAAGATCGCCTACGTCGCCAACAACGGCTACATCCCCGCGCGGGTATGGATCGGCAAGTTTTTCATCGGCGCCTTGAACATCGGCTCGGGCTCCAGCCTGGGCCGCGAGGGCCCCACCGTCCAGATATGCGGCGGGCTGGCCAGCTCCATCGGCCGGCTGTTCTCCCTTCGCCGGGAGCGCATCCAGGCGCTGGTCCCGGTGGGGGCGGCGGCCGGCCTAGCGGCGGCCTTCAACACCCCCATCGCGGCCGTGACCTTCACGCTCGAGGAGATGGTGGGCGACCTGAACGCCCGCGTCCTGGGGTCCATCGTCCTGGCCTCGGTCTCGGCGGCCGTGGTGGAGCGCGCCCTCCTGGGAGGCGATCCCATCTTCATCGTGCCGATCTATTCGCTGGGAAGCCCCTGGGAGCTTTTTCTCTACGCAGTGGTCGGAATCGCCAGCGCCCTGGCGGGAGTCGCCTTCATGCGGACGCTCCTCTTCATCCGCGGCCAGTGGAAGAAGCTGGGCGGCGGCTGGCTCTCCGTCCTGGCCACCGCCCTGGGCGGGCTCGCCGTCGGGCTCATGGCGCTGGCCGTGCCCGAGGTGCTGGGCGCGGGCTACAGCGCGCTGAACAAGGCCCTGGCGGCCGGCTACGCGCCCGGGTTCCTGGCCATGTTGCTCGTGTTCAAGCTGGTGTCGACCGCCGTATCCTACGGCACCGGGTCGGCGGGCGGAATCTTCTTTCCGGTCCTCTGCCTGGGCGCCGTCTCGGGAGGGCTTGTCGCCGAGACCGCGAACTTCCTCGTGCCGGGCCTCATCTCGCACCCGGGCAGCTTCGCGCTGGTGGGGATGGGGGCCTCCTTCGCCGCCGTCATCCGGACGCCGATGACGTCGGTGCTCATCATTTTCGAGCTCACCCAGGACTACAACACCATCCTCGCCCTGATGGTGGCGAACGCCGTCGCCTTCGGGCTGGCGAAGCGTCTCCACCCCCAGTCCATCTATCCCTCTCTTTCCCTGCAGGATGGGGTCGCCCTGCCCGACCATGAGACGGAGCACCTGCTCCACGAGATCCACGTCGCCGATGCGATGGTGACCGACGTCTTCTCCCTGCCCTCCCGCATGACCGTCCGGGAGGCCATCGAGCGGACACGCGATCTCCCCTTCAGCGGGTACCCCGTGCTGGACGAGAAGGGCAAGCTCGCCGGCATGGTAAGCCAGTACGACTTCAACCAGGCCCGGGCCAAGCAGAGCCTCGATGTCCCGCTCGCCGCCGTCGCCACCCGCAACTACATCCTTCACGCCCATCCGGACCAGTCGCTCGATTCCGTCATGGCGAAGCTCGGCTCGCGGCGCATCTCGCGCCTGCCCGTCGTGAGCCGCGAGGACCCCACCCGGCTCCTGGGCATCATCACCGCCGAGGACGTCATCTCGGCGTTCGGCAAGACACGCCACGAGAGGATGGCGGGGGAGGAGAGCCAGCCTTCCTGACCGATCCGGCGAAACCCGTATCCTGGACGAAGGGGATTTGAAGATGCCGAATGGGCCTGTGAGCACCTGCATCGTCGGCCTGGGGTGGTGGGGGGGCGAGCACGCCAAGGCCGCCCGCCGGGTGGAGAACCTGCGGGTCACCGCTTGCTTCGCCCGGGATTCCGGCAAACGCGCGGCCTTCGCCCGTGAGCACGGCTGCCGCACGATGGAGAGCTGGGAGGCCGTCCTCCGCGATTCCGGGATCGAGGCCCTCATCCTCGCCACGCCGCACTCCACCCACGCCCGATTCGTCGAGGAGGCGGCCTCGGCCGGGAAGCACGTCCTCGTCGAGAAGCCCTTCGTCCTCCACGTCCCCGACGGGCAGCGCGCCATCGCCGCCTGCGAGCGCGCGGGCGTCCGCCTGGCGGTGGGCCACCAGCGCCGCTGCCAGCCCGCCCACCGCGAGCTCAAGCGCCTCATCGAGAGCGGAAAGCTCGGGCAGATCGTCCAGATCGAAGGGAACTTCTCCTACGACTTCGGCTTCCGGCTCGACCTCGCAAGCTGGCGGGCCGACCCCGCCGAGAGCCCGGCCGGGAGCATGACGGGGCTGGGCATCCACCACGCCGACACGCTCCAGTACCTCTTGGAGCCGGTGAAGCGCCTCTCCGCCCTGAGCCGATCCGTCCACCCCCGCACCCCCCTGGACGACGTGACGGGCGTCCTGCTCGAGTTCGAGAGCGGGCCGGTCGGCTACCTCGGCACCAACATGCTCACCCCCAAGGTCTTTTACATCCGTCTCCACGGCACCGGGGGAAACGCCTGGGCCGAGAGCGAGGGGACGATCCTGACCCTGCATCTTAAGGACGCGAAGGAGCCCGAGGTCACGCGCTACCCGGTGGAGGGGGACCCGGTGACCCATCCGCTGGCCGAGGGGCAGGCCGAGTTCGCCGCCGCTATCCGGGAGAACCGAGCGCCCGAGGTGGACGGCGCGGCGGGGCTTCGGGCCAGCGCCATCCTCGAGGGAATCACCGTTTCCGCCCGGGAGAACCGGACAATCGACCTGGCCGAGCTCTACGAATGAGCGGAGCGGCGGACGAAATGACGGACAAGAGGGAAGAAGACCGGCTGCCCGCGGGGCACCAGCCGCGCTGGGCGAAGTTCCTGGTGCGGGGGCTCATCCGACTGGCGTACGGGGGGGCGGAGGTGGCCGGGCTGGAGCACGTCCCCCGACAGGGACCCCTCATCATCGCCCCCACCCACCGCAGCTATCTGGACCCGATCATCCTGAGCGCCTTCCTGCCCCGCGTCATCTACTGCATGGCGAAGCGGGAGCTGTTCGCGCACCCGCTCCTGGGCTTCCCCGTCCGCTTCTTCGGGTCGTTCCCCGTGGACCGGGGAGCCGCCCGCGGAAGCACCTTTCGTGTGGCGCTTCGGCTGCTCCGCCTGGGGGGGACCGTGGTCGTCTTCCCCGAGGGGGGCATCGTCGCCAAGATGGGGGAAGAACTGAAGGCGGGAATGGGTGCCCTCGCCTCCATGAGCGGCGCCCCCGTGCTGCCCGTTTACCTGGCGGGATCGAATACCTTGTTCAGCTGGCGCGAGGCGATTTCGGATTCCCCCCGGCTCGTCTTCCGGGTGGGCCCTCCCATCACCGTGCCGGAGCGGCGGGGCCGGGAGGGCCGGGAGGAGATGACCCGCCGGGTGATGGCGGCCCTGGGCGGGCTGGAGCGTGCTTCGGGCGTGCAAACGCCGGAGCGTTGAGGCGCGGCGGGGCGCATGCTACAAGGGCTTGACTTCATCCTTCCGCCGATATTTTAAAGGATCCCTCCATGCCGATTCGCTTCGAGTTCAATGGGCGCAAGGTCATCCTCACCGGGGCGGCCGGGGACATGGGCCGGCGCATCCTCAGGGGCTTCCTCGAAGCCGGGGCCCGCGTCTACGCCACCGACCGGGAGGGTCCCCGCCTCGACGCCCTCGAGGGCCCCTCCGGCCAATCGAAGAAAGGCGCCTGCGACCTGACGAACGTGCCGGACATCCGGCGCGCGATGCGGGAGGCGCTGGGCTGGCTGGGCGGCCTGGACGTGCTGGTGAACGTCGCGGGCTATATGCCTATCCGCCCGCCCCTGGAGCTCAAGGAGAGCGACTGGGCGGCCATCCTGGGCGTCAACCTGCTCGCCCCCTACTACTGCATCCAGGAGACGGCCGAGGCGCTCAAGGCCTCGGGCTCGGGGCGCATCATCAGCTTCGCCTCGATCGCCGGGAAGATGGGTGGGATCGGCCCCAACCTCCCCTACGCGGCGGCCAAGGCGGGCCTCCTGGCCATGACCTACAACCTGGCGCGCGAGCTGGCCAAGACAGGCGTGACGGTCAACTGCATCCTCCCCGGCCCGGCCGACACCGGCCTCCATTTCGAGTCCCCGCCCGAGATGCTCGCCAAGGCGCGGCAGGCCCACCCCATGGGACGCCTCACCACGCCGGACGACGTCTGGCAGGCGGTCCTCTTCCTCGCCAGCGAGGAGGCGGCCCACATCAACGGCGAGGCCCTGGACGTGAACGGCGGATTCTGGACGGACTGACCATTCTGCAGGAGAGAAACGCCATGGCAACCGACAATCCCAAAGGGTACGCGAACCCGGGCCTGCTCTGGACTCCCGCCCGGCTCCACGCGCGGCTCGGCGACCCGAACCTGCGCATCATCGACACGCGGCCCGGCGAGCGCTTCGCCATGGGCCACATCCCCGGCGCCCGGCACTTCGACGTGTACGGGATCAACTGCGACGACACGGACGAGGCGCCACTCCAGTCCTTCCTGCGGATGTGGGCTTTCCTGCTCGGGAACCGCGGCGTCTCCTTCGGCAACACCATCGTTTTCTATGACGACATCACCGGGAACACCTGCGTGCGGGGCTTCTGGTTCCTGGAGCTCTTCGGCCACCCGGACGTGCATGTCCTGGACGGGGGATACAAGGCCTGGGAGCGCGCGGGCCTCCCTACGGCGCGGGACGCCGAGGTGCCCCAGGCGGCCAGGTTCGAGTACACCCTGAACCGGCATTGCCTCGCGACCTATAAGGACGTGCTGGCGGCCATCGGGGACGGGAATCACCTGCTCCTCGACACCCGCTCCGAGGGCGAATGGCGGGGCACCTCCAAGCGCGCCGGCCGGGGAGGCGCCCTGCCCGGCGCGGTCTGGCAGGAGTGGGTCCACCATCTCACGCCGGAGGGGGAGATGAAACCCGCCGCCGAGCTGCGGGCGCAGTTCGAGGCGATCGGGGTGACGCCCGAGAAGGAAGTCACCGCCTACTGACAGACGGGCTACCGTGCGGCGCACGGTTACCTGGCCCTCCGGCTCCTGGGCTATACCCACGTTCGGAACTATGTGGGCTCCTGGAACGAGTGGGGGAACCGCCCGGACCTCCCCGTCGAGATCCTCGGGGCCTGATACCCTTGACACGGCAAAAAGAATCCTCGACAAAAGTCCCGGCATTCCCTAGAATTTCGCCACTGCTCATGTCTTTTAATCGCCTGCCCTCCCGTCCACCCGCTCCTCGGGTACGCGGGAGGCATTGCAGGTCCGTCATTAGGCGCCAGGGGGAGGATCTGGAATGAAAAAACCCGGCATCGGTTTGTTGTCCCTTTCGGCCGGATTCGCGCTCGCGCTCGCCACGGCGGCCCAGGCGGCCCAGCCTAAGCTCAACGTGGGGGCCGTCAGCAACACGGGCGCCATGGTGGTCTTCGTCGCGGCGGACAAGGGCTTCTTCGCCAAGCACGGCCTGGATGGCAAGGCCATCGTGCGCAACACGGGCCCCGAGCTCAGCAAGGCCGTGGACACCGGCGAGGTCGACTACGGCGCCGCCAACATCGCCAACATCCCGGCCGCCCTGGAGCGCGGGCTCAACGTGAAGGCCGTGGTGGGCTACGTGGGTGGCTCCTATTCCAAATCGACGGACGATAACATGCTAGGCATCGTCGTCCGCCCCGACTCGGGCATCAATTCCATCGCCGACCTCAAGGGAAAGAAGGTGGGCACCACCTTCGGCTCGATCAACGACGTCTATCTCGTGCAGATGATCCGGAAGAACGGCCTGACGGAAGGGGCCGTCAACCGCGTCAACGCCTCCAATCCTTCGATGGCCGCGCTCTTCGACAGCGGCGGCATCCACGCGATGGCGGCTTGGGAGCCCTACGTCACCAACATGCTCAAGAAGGTGAAGGGAGCCAAGCTCATCAGCCGGGGCGGGGACCTCGTGTGCTTCTGCACCGCCTTGCACGGCAAACCGCAGACGGTCTACAAGGACCGGAGCGCCACCCAGAAGTTCGTGGACGCGATGTCCGAGGCCGCGGCCTTCGTGCGCGACCCCAAGAACCTGAATGAGATTGGGCAGATCGGCTCGCGCTACATCCGCGGCATGGACGCCGACCTGATCAAGAGCACGCACAAGTTCTGGATCTACGACATGCGTCTGGGCAAGAACTCCCACAAGGCCTTCAACGAATCGGTGAAGATTCTGATCGATCAGAAGAAGATGAAGAAGCCCTTCGACCCGGCGAAATACTATGACACCAGTTTCATCGAGAACACGATGAAGCGCCACCCCGAGTGGTTCAAGGATCTCCCGGGGGAGTCCTAGGCCCGAAGCTTTGCCGGCCGGCCGGGGAGGCCCCGGCCGGCCGGTTCGTCCCAGGGCGCCCGCCCCGTCAGTCCACGAACACTTTCCCGCTCTGGTACGGCCCGCCGCACCCTCCGTAGCCGCCCACGCCGTGGATGGGCTCGGTGTCGGAAGTGTTGACCGTGGAGTGGATCTCCCCGCGGGGAATGGAGATGAAATCCCCCGGCACGGTTTCGAACGTCCGCCTCTCCTCCCCGATGTACCAGAGCGCCTTCGGCCCGGAGAGGTGATACCAGATGAGGTCGCCGTTGGCATGGTAGTGGGGCCGGCTCTTCTTGGCCGGGGGGAAGATGGTGCGGTAGAGCGTGACGCTCTTCACGCCGCAGGTTTCCTCGGTCAGCCCGTAGTGCATCTCGAAGCCGGGCTCGTAGACCAAATCCGGGTCTTGGTTCGCATTCCTGACCACCACAGCCATCGTGCTCTCCCCTTTTGTTGATTCGGGCCGGCGCCCGCGTCGGAGGAGGGGCCTCCGCTCCCCAGGCCGGCGCGCCGCCCCCGGCATCTGCCGCCCCCGGTCCTTTCCATTGTGAATCGCCCGGGCTTTCATTATAATACTTTTCACACGGATTGTTCGTTTCGAAGCCTCGTCGGCCGGAGCGCCATTGACGTATGGGAACGTATGCGGATTTCATTCTGAGGGGGACGGTCATGCGGAAATTCCTATGTTTCGTCTGGATCGCGGCCGTGACGCTGGGATTCTCCGCCGCGCATGCGGCTCCCGAGCGCACCACCCTGAATCTCGGGGCGGCGATCAACATCGGCAATCTGCCCTTCTATGCGGCGGTGGACAAGGGATTCCTCGCCAAGCACGGCATCGACCCCAAGCTCCAGCTCTACGCCTCGGGCGCCGAGATGAGCACGGCGCTGAACTCCGGCCAGCTCGACATTACAGTCGCCGCCATGTCCAACATTCCCGTGGCGCTCGAGCGCGGCCTGAAGGCCCGTGCCTTCGTCTCATTCACCGGCTCCGCGTACACCAACCCGGCCGACGATAATCTATTGGCCATCGTGGTCCGGCCCGACTCGGAGATCAAGACCTTGGCGGACCTCCGAGGGAAGAAGGTCGGCGTGACTTTCGGCGCCACCAACGACCTCTATCTCCAGGAGGTCCTGAAGAAGCACAACATTCCGCTGTCGGCCCTCAACCGGATCAATGTCCCCCTCGCCACTCCCGTGGGCTTGTTCGACACCGGCGGGGTCGCGGCCATGGTGATGTTCGAGCCCCAGAACACCATGATGCTCGACAAGGTAAAGGGCGCCCGCATCCTCCTCCGGGGAGGCGGCTACGTCTGTTTCTGCTCCCAGGTTCACGGCCTGGAAGGACGGGTCTACAAGGACCGCGCCCTTACCCAAAAGATCGCGGACGCCGTCGCGGAGACCGGCGCCTGGCTGCGGGACCCGAAGAACCTAGACGAGGTGGCGCAGATCGCCTCGCGCTACATCCGAGGCCTCGACGCCACCATCGCGAAGCGGATCTTCAAGTACACCAGCTTCGACCCCCGCATCGGCAAGAACACCTACAAGGCGTTCAACATGTCCGTGCAGCAGTTGATCGCTCAGAAGAAGATGAAGGCGCCTTTCGACCCCATGAAGTACTACGACCCCACCTTCATCGATAACACCGTCAAGCGGCATCCGGAGTGGTTCAAGGATCTGCCCGCTGTTTCAGAGTGACCACCGCGGGTCTTTCTTCAACGAGTGAGAGTGAGGTCGCGCAGGAAAGCTGATCAATCAAAGGCATGAGGCGCCATCATGCCGGGCGGCGGGACCACGGGGAGGAAAACCGATGCGGAAGCTCTTGGGCGTGGCTGCGATTCTCTGGAGCGGAATCCTCTCGGCCGAAGCGGCCACCCCAATTGCCAAATACTCGATGGGCGCTGTCCCCAACACGGGCAACATGATCATGTTCGTCGCCCTGGACAAGGGTTTTTTCACCAAGCACGGCATCGATGCCAAAGTCATGCTCCGCGACACAGGCTTGGCGCTGAGCAAATCGCTGCAGGCGGGCGAACTCGACCTTTCCGTCGCCGCCATGGCGAACATCCCCGTGGCGCTCGAACGCGGCCTGAAAGCCCGGGCCGTCGTGGGCTACACGGGCGCGGCGTACACCCAGTCGGCTGACGACGGCATGCTGGCCATTGTCGTCCGGCCCGGCTCGGGCATCAATTCCCTTGCGGACCTGAAAGGGAAGAAGGTCGGAGTCATCTTTGGAGCAATGAACGATTTTTATCTCCAGGAAGTCCTGAAGAAGCACAATATCCCCCTCTCGGTACTCGACCGCGTCAACGTCACAACCTCCAACGCGGTCTCCCTCTTCGACGTGGGCGGAGTAGGCGCCATCGTGATGTTTGAGCCCTTCAACACCATGATGCTGGATAAGGTGAAGGGCTCCAAAGTGATTGTGCGCGGCGGCGGCCACGTCTGCTTCTGCTCGGCGCTGCACGGCCTGCCTGAACGGATCTACAAGGACCGGGGCGTTACCCAGCGGGTGGTGGACGCCACGTCCGAGGCCGCCTACTTCGTCCGGGACCCCAGAAACCTCGACGAGATCAGCCAAATCGCCTCTCGTTACATTCGGGGACTCGATCCGGATATTGTCAAGCGGACCCACAAGTTCTGGGGCTTCGACACCCGCATCGGCAAGAACACCTACAAGGCGTTCAACGTCGCTGTGCAGCAGCTGATCGCCCAGAAAAAGATGAAGGCGCCATTCGATCCCGAAAAGTACTATGATACCACCTTCATCCGCCGGACGATGGAGCGCCACCCCGAATGGTTCAAGGATCTTCCCGGCGGGTCCTAGGCCTGCCCTCGGCCAGGAATGTTTGTCCCGAAAGGAATTTTTGTTCGTCCGAAATGTTTACGTTCGAAAAGCCATTACTTCCTGTTTCAAGGGGAAAATAATGCGGAAGGGCGTGAGGGCGATTCTTGCGGCATCGGTGCTCATTTTATCCGCGGCGGAGATATCGGACGCAGCCGGTGTGGTCCGAATCGGGGCCGCGAGCAACACCGGCAGCCTGGTCGCGTTCGTCGGGGTCGATAAGGGTTTCTTCGCCAAGCACGGGATCGACGGGAAGGTGGTGGTTCGCAACACGGGGCCGGAGCTCAGCAAATCCCTGAACGCGGGCGAGATCGACTTCGCCCCCACCGCCCTGGCAATCGTGCCCGTCGCCCTGGAGCGGGGCCTGAACGTGCGTTCAATCGTCGGCTTCGTGGGCTCCTCCTACATCAAGCCGACCGACGACAATATGCTGGGCATCGTTGTCCAGCCCGGCTCGGCCATCAATTCCATCGCGGACCTCAAGGGTAAAAAGGTGGGCATCACCTTCGGCACCAGCGCCGATTTCTACTTTCAGGAGATCCTGAAGAAGAACAAACTCCCCCTGAGCGCCCTCACCCGCATGAACGTGCCGCCCCTCACCGCCCTCAGCTTGTTCGACGGCGGGGGGGCCGAGGCGATGGTGATCTGGGAGCCCTACCTGACGAGCATCCTAGACAAAGTGAAGGGCTCCAAGATCATTCTGCGGGGTGGCGACCACGTATGCTTCTGCGCCTCCATGCACGCCATCCCCAGCAATATCTATAAGGATCCGGATCTCACCCAGCGCGTCGTGCATGCCATGTCCGAGGCCGCCGCCTTCGTGCGAGATCCCAAGAATCTCGACGAAGTTGGGCGCATCGGCGCACGCTACGTCCGCGGCATGGACGCCGAGCTCATCAAACGCACTCACAAGTATTGGGTCTATGACATGCGGATCGGGAAGAACACCTTTGTGGCGTTCAATGCTTCGGTGAAGCAGTTGATCGCCCAGAAGAAGATGAAGAAGCCCTTCGACCCGGCGAGGTACTACGACATAACCTTCATCAAGAGGACGATGGAGCTTCACCCTGAATGGTTCAAGGATTTGCCCGGGGAGTCCTAGGCGCTTCGTGGAGCCGGCGTTTTTCAGCGGAAGAGGGAGGGTGCATGTTGAAGGCCATCAAGGTGATTCTCGCAGCCGCGGCCTTGGCGGTGCTGGCGGCCGGGGAATCGGCCGCCGCCGACCTTGTCCGGATCGGAGCGGGAGGCAACACGGGCAACCTTATCATGTTTATCGGAGTGGACAAGGGCATCTTCACCAAGCACGGGATAAACGCAAGCTTGTTCGTCCGCAATACGGGCCCCGAGCTCAGCAAGTCGCTCCAGGCGGGCGAGATCGACTTCGCGCCCGCCGCCATGTCCAACCTCCCCGTCGCACTGGAACGGGGGATGGACGTGCGCGCCTTTGTGAACATGCTGGGCTCCCCCTACAGCAAAGTGAACGATGACGCCACGGTAGGGATCGCCGCCCGGCCCGGGTCGGCCATCAACTCCGTCGCGGACCTCAAGGGCAAGCGCATCGGCGTCACTTTCGGCACGACGGCTGACGCCTACTTGCTCGTCCTCCTCAAGCAGAACGGCATCGAGCCTTCAGCGCTCCAGCGCATCAACGTCTTGCCCGCCAATATCGTTTCGCTCTTCGACACGGGTGGAATAGAGGCCATGGTGGCGTGGGAACATTTTCTCACCGCGATGGTCGACAAGGTCAAGGGATCGAAGGTGATAGTGCGTGGCGGAGGTCATGTGTGCTTTTGTGCCACCATGCACGGCCCTCCTTCACGGGTCTACGGCAATAAGGAGCTCGTCCAGCGCTTCGTGGACGCCGTCTCGGAATCCGCTCATTTCGTACGTGACCCCAAGAACCGGGATGAAGTGGCGGCCATCGGCGTACGCTATATCCGTGGGATGAGCCCCGATCTCATTAAGCGCACGCTCCCCCATTTCATTTATGATCCCCGCATCGGGCAGAATACTTTCCGCTCTTTCGAGCAAACGGTGAGGCTTCTCATATCCCAGAAGAAGATGAAGACGGCGTACGACCCAAAACGCTATTATGACACTTCGTTTATCGACAGCACCGTGAAACGGCACCCCGAATGGTTCAAGGACCTTCCTCCGGGCTCCTAGCGTGAATCGTTCTTTCCGGAGGGGGTTTGGAGGGATAATCTGTCCTTTCGCTGCGGAATATTATTCGCCGGGCTTCTTGTTCGGAGCGAAAGGATTTTCGCCGGGGGCAAGGGAAGGATGCGTGAGAAGCTGATCGTCGAAGGCCTGAGCCACCACTATCCGGACGAGTACACCGGGATGGACGTCCACGCCCTCGACAACGTGAGCTTTAAGGTTCATGAGGGCGAATTCGCCGCCGTCGTCGGGCCGAGCGGCTGCGGCAAGTCCACCCTTCTGAACATCCTCGCGGGCCTGCTCCCCCACAAGGTGGGGAGCGTGCGAGTGGACGGCACGGAAGTGAAGGGGCCGGGGCCGGACCGGGGGGTGGTCTTCCAGGAGCACGCCATCCTTCCCTGGCGGACGGTTTCGCGGAACATCGGGCACGGCTTGGAGATCCAGGGGGTGCCGGCCGCCGAGCGCAACCGCCGGGTGCAGGAATTCGTGGATATGGTCGGACTGACAGGCTTCGAGGGGCGCTACCCCCACGAGCTCTCGGGCGGCATGAAGCAGCGCGTCGCGCTCGCGCGCACGCTCTGCGCCAACCCCGTCGTCATGCTCATGGACGAGCCCTTCGCCGCCGTGGACGCCCAGACGCGGATCACCCTCCAGGAGGAGCTGAACCGCATCGCCATCGCCACCCGCAAGACCATCCTTTTCATCACCCACAACGTGGACGAGGCCGCCTTTCTCGGGGACCGCTGCTTTATCTTCACCCGGCGGCCCGGCCGGCTGAAGGCCACCGTGAAGATCAATCTGCCCCGGGAGGCCCGCCAGTGGAAGAACGCGGCGGCCGACCCGACCTTCAACCGGGCGCGGGACGAGATTCTCGCAATGGTCCGCGAGGAGGTGCGCGATGGCGACGGCTAGCGCCCCGGCCGCCTCCTCCCGCCAGGGGCCGAGGACGCTCCGCTTCCCCCGCCTCCACCGCTTTTTACACAAGGGAGGCCTTGAGCTGGCCTGCGTCCTGCTGGGGGGGCTGGCCCTGTGGGCCCTGGTTTCCCACGTCATCCCCCGCCCCGATCGCTACCTCCCCTCCCCCGGGACGGTGGTCTACTCCTCCTTCGATATGCTGTGGAAGGGGCTGTTGCCTGAGTTCATCTGGAACACCATCTGGCGCCTCCTCATCGGAAGCGGCTTGGGCATCCTGGTCGGCATTCCGTTCGGCATCCTCCTGGGCCTGAACCGCATGGTGTCGGACATGTTCTACCCCATCCTGAACTTCTTCCAATCCATCGCGGGCATCGCGCTCCTCCCCGTCGTGATGATCTGGTGGGGGAGCAGCGAGCAGACCGTCATTTTCGTCATCCTCTACACCTGCCTCTTCCCCATCGCGTTCAACGTCCTGGTCGGGGTGCGAAGCATCCCGCGCATCTATGTGAACGCCTTGCGCACCCTGGGAGCCTCCCGGCTGCGCATCGTCCGGGACGTCATCCTTCCTGGGGCGCTGCCGTCCATCGCGACGGGGCTCCGCCTCGGCATCGGCTTCGCTTGGCGGGCGGTGATCGCGGGCGAGATGCTGGCGGGACAGCAGGGGCTCGGCTGGATGATCTTCACGGCCCAGCAGGTGGACCTGACCGCGCAGGTCATCCTGGGGATGGCCATGATTGGCGTCCTGTGGATCGTGCTGGATCGTTACCTCCTCCGCCCCCTGGAGGTGGACACCATCCAGCGCTGGGGGCTCGTGCAGCGATGAATGCAGCCGCATCCGCACTCGCGCTGGAGAGAGTGGGCCTCGACCGGAGGCGCCTGCGCAGGATTGGCCTGGGCGCCATTCCGTTCTTCCTGCTCTTGAGCCTGTGGCAGCTCAATACCTACATGGGATGGCTGAAACCCATCTACATCCCTCCCCTCGGATCCGTGGTGAGCGCCATCTTCACCCTCCAGGAAGGATGCCCCGGCCTCTGGGCTGTCCTCACGATGAATGAGAGCTGTCTTTTCACGAGCCACGTCCTCTCCAGCATGGGCCGGGTGGGGCTGGGCCTGGCGGTAGGGGTGCCTCTCGGGATCGGCCTGGGCCTGCTGGCGGGAATGAGCCGCCGCCTTGGCAATGCGATGGAACCTCTGGGCGTCTTCGCCAACGCCATCTCCGGCATCGCCTGGGTGCCCCTCGCCATCGTCTGGTTCGGCGTCGGCTGGATGACCACGCTTTTCATCCTCCTGAACACTGTGTTCTGGCTGGTCTTCTTCAATACGCTGCTCGGGGTGCGGGGCGTCCCGCGCACCTTCGAGAACAGCGTCCTCACCCTGGGGGGTGGCCGCCGCCACGTCATCTTCCAGGTCTACCTTCCGGGCGCCCTGCCCAGCATCGTGACGGGCGTGCGCATGAGCATGGGATTTGGCTGGCGGGCCCTCATCGCCGCCGAGATGATCGGCGGCAACAAGGGGCTGGGCTTCATGATCTTCGTGTCGGCGGGGGAATATAAGGTGGAGGAGGTCTTCCTTGGCGTCCTTTTCATCGGGATCATCTGGATGATCACCGACAGGACCATTCTGGTGCCGCTAGAGAAATGGACGATCGAGAGGTGGGGCCTGGTTTGGAGGCCGTCGTGACCGGAGCAGTGGCGGGAGGGGCGAGCCTGAGCGGGCTGCGGCGGCATCCCACGGTCCGCTTCCTGTTCGTGTGCCTCGTGATTATCGCTCTCTACGTGGGCTACGGTTACGCCACCGCCTCGGGGCGCCTGACCTCCCGCCTCGGCGAGCGCCTCGCCCGCAACCCGGCCACCCTGGACATCCTGGTCACCACCCCTTTTCCTCCCGAGGAGTTCCACATCCGCATCTATCAGAAGATCGGCAACATGCGGGGCGTCGAGGGCAACAGCGCCAAGCTCTACACCGTGAGCGCGTCGAACGTGCGCTACCTCTCCCGCTATTACTGGGTGCAGCGCTTGGACCTCATCCCCGAAGAGAAGCCGTAAGTCCTTCTTCGATCATCCCGGGCCGCCCGGCCCGTTCCCGGCCGCGAGCGTACCCGCCGGCCGGGGAGACAAAAGTCCGCCCCTGGCCTAGGATGATTCCGCCCTCCCCCCGGCACGAGTCTCCTCCGGAGGATTGGACATGAACCGGTTTGAGGGCCGCACCGTCATTGTCACGGGGGCCGGGGACGGCATCGGCCGCGCGACGTGCCTTCGTCTGGCCTCCGAGGGCGCTCGCGTCGTCTGCATGGACATCTCCGCCAGCCGGGAGGAGACGGCAAGCCTGGCCACCGGGAAAGGCGCCGTGTCGGGCGGGCGCGGCGCGGCGGCCCACCTCGACGTGACCGACCCGGAGGGGGTGAAACGGGCCATGCGGGAAGCCATCGCGGCCTTCGGTCCCGTCGACGGGCTCGTCAACTGTGTGGGTGGCGGGCTCCCGCTCAAGGCCCTGGAGATCGACGAAGCCGCCTTCGAGCGGATGTTCGACCTCAACGTGAAGAGCGTCTACCGGTGCTGCTGGGCTCTCCTGCCCCACATGATGGAGAGGCGCTCGGGCCGCATCGTGAACTTCTCCTCCGTGGCCGGCCGGTCGGCCAGCGTCCTCCAGGGTCCGCACTACAGTAGCTCGAAAGCGGCCGTCATCGGCCTCACCCGCCACCTGGCCCGGGAGTTCGGGCCCCACAACATCAACGTGAACGCGGTGGCGCCCGGCGTCATCCTCTCCCCGCGCATCGCGGCCCAGATGAGCACGGATCAGAGGCAGCGCGCCGAGGCCGCCACGCCGCTGAGGCGGCTGGGCGTCCCCGACGACGTGGCGGGCGTGGTCGCCTTCCTGCTCTCGGACGACGCGCGGCACGTGACGGGGGTGACGATCGACGTGAACGGAGGTTTTTTCCTGGGATAAAGGCATTTGGCGCGCGGAGGGGAGGGCCAAAGCCCTCCCCTCCCGCCGCACCGGCGAAATAGGCGCTACTTGGGGAGTTGCGCCGGGATCGGAGCCTTCTCCAGGAGCTTCCCGCTCTTGAAGTGGAAGAAGATGCCGACCCCCATCATGACGGCGCCGATCACGTTCAGGCCCAGGTGATGGACGTAGAGCAGCACGCCCGCCGCCATGAAGTTGACGCGCTCCGTCCAGGACAGGTTCCGCCGCAGGAATCCCTCGAGCCCCGCCGAGAAGCTGTAGAGGCCCATGAAGCCCGTGATCCAAACCATGGCCACTTCGGCCCAGGACGAACCCGGGTCCATCAGAAGCGGCGAATAGGCCATCAAGAAGGGCACGGCATAAAGCGGATAGGCCATGCGCAGGGAGGAGAACCCGGTCCGCATGGGATCCGCGCCCGCGATCCCCGCCGCCACGAAGGCTCCCAGGGCGAAGGGAGGCGTCAGCGAGGCGTACTGGCATTGCCAGAGGACGATCAGGTGGGCGTTGAGCTCCGGCACGCCCAGCTTCACCAGGGCGGGGACCACCAGGATGGAGAGAAAGACGTAGGCCGCCGTGATCGTCATCCCCATGCCCAGGATGTAACTCGCCACGCCGGACATGATGATGACCATCGGCAGCTCGGTGCCTTGCCAGCCGAACCAGTCCACGAGCAGGCTGGAGTAGCCCAGGACCACCGACGAGAACTTAAGCGCCAAGCCGGGGAGGGAAACCCCCGCCAGAATCAAGCCCATGACACCCGCCGTCACGCCGATGGTGAGCGAATTGATCGCCGCGCTCTCGAGGCCCGCCATTACCTTGGGGGACGCGAAGAGGAACATGGCGGCCAGCGACCAGAACAGGACGTGACCGAAGGGCAATTGAAGCGCCATCAAAACCACGAACAAGGCGGCCGCGATCCAGATCATCCAGTTCTCGCGAAGGATGCCCCACTGAGCGCCCACCCCTGCCGCGAACACCTTTTCCCTGGCCGCCTGGCCTTCCTCCTTGGTCCCCCCCGAGCGGATCGTGGAGAGCGAAGCCTGATCGGCCCGGACCTCCATCCAGTCATGGTCCGTCCCCCAATCGGGACGGCCCAGCCAGCGTGCGATTGCCGGGGGAAGGGCGACAAGGCGCGTGTCCTTCCGGAAGAAGCTCAGGAATATCGCCGTGCAGATGGCCCACAGCGCGGCGTCGAAGGGGGAGCGGCCGATCACGAGGCGGAAGATGAGGACGGGGATGGGGATGAGAAGGTAGCCCTCCTTCTTCATCAGCTCCCACAGGTTGGGGATGTCCTTCTCCGCCATGCCGAAAATCCCCAACTTGCCGGATTGGTTATGGACCGAACTGTAGACGGCGTAGTAGTACATCAGCGCCGGGACGAACGAGATGAGGGCGATGTAGTTGTAGGAAGTCTCCGTGAAGGCCGCGACAAGGAAGGCCGCCGAGCCCATGACGGGGGGCATCAGCTGCCCCCCCAGGGAGGCCACGGCCTCGACCGCGCCGGCGTAGTGGGCGGGGAAGCCGATCCGCTTCATCAGGGGGATGGTGAACGTCCCCGTGATGACGATGTTGGCCGCCCCGCTCCCGACCACGGTCCCCACCAAGCCGCTCGACACGACGGCCGCCTTCGCGGGCCCGCCCCGGAGCCGTCCCACCAGGGAAAAGGCGAGGTTGACGAAGACGTCCCCCACCTTCGTCATCTCCAAGATCACTCCGAAGAGGATGAACAGGAAGACGTAGCTCGCGTAGACGTTGGCGATGACGCCGAAGATGCCGTCGTTGCTGTAGGTGAAGGTCACGACCTCGTTGTAGGAGAAGCCCTTGTGCATGATCCGCTCGGGAAAGTAGTTCCCATACATGTCGTACAGGAAAAACATGATCCCCAGGATCGGCAGGATCCACCCGAGTATCCGGCGGCACATCTCGATCGAGACCAGGACGGCCAGCGTGCCCATCACCACGTCGGGCCACTGGATGCTGCCCGCCCGATCGCCCCGGTCCCCGAAATTGACGATGTACTCTATCGTGAACACGAGCGTGACGATGCAGAGCGCGAGATCCACGTTCGAGGGGCGGTCCCGGGGGGAATTCTTGCGGGCCGGATAATAGACAAAGGCCAGGATGGCGGTGAAGAAGACGTATATGGGCAGGTAAAAATGAAACGCGTAGAACTTGACCACGGGGAAGTGAACCGAGTCCCAGAGGAACGACATGGCCCGGATCGCGGAGGCCGGGAGCACGAGGCCAAGAGCCATTCCCAGGGGTTCCGCGAAACCGAGCAGGAAGTCCACCGGGGCGTCGTTCGCGGCCCCGTACAGGAAGTAGATGCCGAACATGAGGGCGCTGACGTAGATGGTGGCCCTCGGGAACAGGCAAAGGGCGCTGGCCACCAGGAACCCGCCCAGCCCCACCACGGGCCCGAGGAGGGGGAAAGTCACCTCCTGCCAAGCCCAGACATCGTCCGCCGGCAGGAAGAGGTTGAACGTCCCGCCGGCGAGGAGCGTCACGTACAGCAGGAGAAGAAAAGTCGCCGCGCCCCAGACCGGAAGGCTCTCCCGCTGGAGTCCCCGCGCCAGCTGGCGCCGGCCGAGGCTCTCGGGAGAGAAGATGACGAGCAGCCACTTCCACATCATGTCGCGCACGGGTTCCTCTCCTGCGGATGGGGCACCCCTTCTTGCGGCGCCATCAAGAAGCGGCGCTCCGGAGCCCGGCGAACCGGGCTCCGGAGCGCACGCTAGGGCTGCCGGGCCTTCTCGTCCGGCCCTTCAAATTCGCGCTAGTTCACGTTGAAATTCTTTTCCTTCCAATAGCGCGCGGCTCCCGGGTGAAGCTTCAGGCCGAAGGCCTTCATGTTGGCGAGGAACCTGTCGTTCTTGGCGTTGTCCAGCGCCTCCCGGAGCGGCTTGTACGCGTTCACGATGAAGTCGCGGTTCTTGGGGTCATAGAAATGCCTCGTCACCTCGTAGACGACCTCCGCGGGCACCTTGTCGTGCGCCGTCAAGAAGACGCCATAGGCCACCGTGGCGATCTTCTTCTTCTCCATGCCCTGATACACGCTTACGTCCACGGTGTCCTTGTAGTACCCCTTGCTGATCGAGATGAACTTGTTGATGACCTTATCCGGCAGGTCGAGAATCCGGACTGGCCGGCTTTGGGCCGCCTGGAGAATCGAGGGACTGGGAAGCGGATTCGGGATTCCGAAGGCGTCCAGCTTGCCGTCCACCACGTAGGTCGCCGCGTCATCCCACTTCAGATAGTCCTTCCGTACGCTTCCCAATATCCCCAGCGTCTCCAGGATGACCTCGGTCATGTAGACGGTATTGCTGCCCTTGGGGCCCATGCTGACGCGTTTGCCCTTCAAATCCATGTAGGACTTGATGGGGCCGTCAGCGAGCACCGCCATCTGGAACCAGGAACTCGTCATGGGGCCGACACCGCGGAGATTGGTGGCCTCCTTGTCCTTGGCGAAGGGGGCGATCTTCCGCTGGATGGAATCGACGAAGACCCCGTTCGTCAGGGCGAACTCCACCCGGCTATTGGCAAGCATCCGGGTGTTCGCCACGAAACCGGCGGTTTCCTGGTTGGTCATCTTGACTGCCTTGCTCTCCTTGTTCACCACCTCGGCGATGGCGCCCGCCTGGCGGAACGCCCCCGCCCCCTTGCCCGCCCCCACGATTGTCGCCTGGGTCATGGCGGCCTGGGCGCCCGGCCCCAAGACCATTCCCGCCAGGAGCGCAATGGCGGCCATGCTTGCACAACGCCGTACGGTTCGCATTTTCCTTCTCCTTTTCATGTTTGGCCGAGGCACTGCAGAGACGATGTATTCTTGGAGCAAAACAAAGGAAAGCGCAGAAAGATATAAAATCACCCTCCTTTGGAGAAAACTGGAGGCTGACCTGCCGCTGATTAGGATGCGTGGCCGAAAGCACTCTATCGGAAGGTATGGGGGCAGATCAAGACGTAATTTCGCGGATTTTCATAGGCTTATCGGGACATGCCGGGGGCGGCTGGCACCAGGAAAACGGAGACCTTCCAGTGGCCGGCGAGAAGAAAAAAGAAAAAAAGAGGGGCCGCCGGCCCTGGGCGGCGGCCCCCCGGTTTGTCCGTTTAGTTGACGTTGTAGTTGCGCTCTTTCCAGTACCTCTGGGCCCCTGGATGAAGCTTCAGGTCGAAGGACTTCATCACGCCGATGAACTTATCGTTCTGAGCGGCGTCGAGCCCGTCCCTGAGCGGCCGGTAAACGTTCAGGATGAAGTCGCGGTTCTTGGGAGCGTAGAAATGCTTGGCTACATCGTACACGACATCGGCGGGCACCTTGTCGTGGGCGAGCATGTACACGCTGTAGGCGATCGTCCGGATCTTCTTCCCTTCCATGCCCCGGTAGACGCTCATGTCCGCTTCGGTCTTGTAGTAAGCCTTGCTGATATTCATGAAGGCGTCCAGCGCCTTCTCCGGGATATCGAGCATTCGGATGGGGCGGCTCTGGGCGGCCTGGAGAAGCGCGGGACCGGGGATCGGGTTTGGGATGCCGAAGGAGTCCAGCTTCCCATCCACCATGTAGGTCGCCGCGTCCTCCCACTTCAGGTAGTCCTTCCGCAGGGAATCATAGATTCCCATCGTCTTGAAGACGATCTCCTGCATGTAGACGGTGTTGCTGCCCTTCGGGCCCATGCTGATGCGCTTGCCCTTCAAGTCCTCCACCGTCTTGATTCCGCTGTCCTGCAAAACGGCGATCTGGAGCCATGCCCCCGCCACCGGCCCGACGCCGCGCAGGTTCTTGGCCGCCTGGCGCTCCTTGTCGTAGGGATGCTGCTTGCGCTGGATGGCATCGACGAACACGCCGTTGGTCAGCGCGAATTCGACGCGGCCGTTGGCGAGCATCCGGGTGTTCGCCACGAAGCCGCCCGTCTCCTGGTTGGTCATGTTGACCGTCTTGCTCTCCTTGTTCACCGCCTCGGCGATGGCGCCCGCCTGGCGGAACGCCCCCGCCCCCTTCCCGGCGCCGACGATCGTGACTCGAGTGGCGGCATCCGCCCCCGTCCACGCGAACCCGAGAACGGCCGCCGCGAGCGCGGCCCTTTTCACCCACCCTCCCAAAGAACCCATTGCCTTCTCTCCTCCGGTTGAGTGCTGGCACGAACCGGCTTTCCGCACAAAGTCCGACAGGCCGAAACTGGATCGAACCCGCACGTGAGTATGATGCCTGACTATATCGGAGGCAGTCCACGCAGGCAAGGAACCGGCGTCTAGGCGGGAGCGATTTCGGACCTCCACCCCAGCTCCGCCTCGCACCAGCGCGCGGCGCTCAAGAGGCCGGCCTCGCGCAGCCGGCCCGCCCCCAGCTGGATCCCTACGGGGAGGTTCCCCTCCCCCCGCCCCAACGGCAGGGCAATCGCGGGGAGCCCCGCCTGGGTGAGGGGTTCCTGGAAGAGCGCGTTGCCGGTGGATTTTTCCCGGATGGGAGGCGCCTCCACCATCGAGGGAAACATCACCAGGTCGCAGCGCCCGAGGAGGCGGCCCATCTCGCGGGCGAGACGGGCGCGCAGGCGCTGGGCCTGCACGTAGTGCACGGCCGGCACCATCAGGCCGCTCGAGATGTTGTGCCTGATTTCCGGCGAATAGGCGTCCATGTTCTCCCGGAACATGCGGCCGTGGTAAGCCGCCGCCTCGACCCGCATGATGATGCGGTGGGCCGCATGGAGCTGGTCGAAGTCCACCGGGAGCCTTCCCTCCTCCACCGCGACCCCCTTCTCCTTCAGCCGGGCCGCCCCCCGCTCCGTCCACTCCGCCACTTCCCGGCTGGAGCGCGGGAGAAAGTCCTCCTTGAGAAAGCACACCCGGCCCGGCTTCCGGGGCGCGGAGGCGGCGGCAAAGTCCTCCGCCGGCGCCTCGAGCGAGCCGTCGTCCTCCGCGTCCGGCCCCGCCAGCGCCGTGAGGAGGCGGGCGGCGTCTTCCGCGGCGCGGCAGATGATGCCGACATGGTCGAGCGACCAGGACACCGTCACCATTCCCGTCCGGGGGATGCGCCCGTAGGTGGGCTTGAAACCCACCACTCCGCAGAAGGTCGAGGGCCGGAGGACCGAGCCGCCCGTCTGGCTCCCCAGCGCGGCGGGCGCCATGCCCGCCGCCACCGCGGCGGCCGAGCCGCTGCTCGATCCGCCCGGGCTGTGGACCGGGTTCCAGGGATTCCGCGTCTCGGCGGGGTCGGAGGTGGCGAACTGGGTGGTCACCGTCTTGCCCAGAAGGACGGCGCCGGCGGCCCGCAGGCGCGCGGCGGCCGCGGCGTCTTTCTTCGGGACGTAGCCCTTGTAGAGCGGGGAGTTGGCCTCCCGGAGCATACCCCGGACGTCGATGATGTCCTTGAAGGCCACGGGCGCCCCCGCCAGCGCGTGGGCGCCTCCCGCCTTGCGCCGCTCGTCCGCCGCCCGGGCTGCGGCGAGCGCGCCCTCGCGGTCCACCTGGACCCAGGCCTTGACCCGATCCTCGCAGGCCTCGATCCGCTCCAGGAGCGAGCGCGTCCACTCGGCCGCCGTGAGCGTCCCCTCATCCAGCCGCCGCAGGCCCTCGCTCAACGTCAGCCGCCATGCCTCTCCCGCCACTTTTCACCTCCCGTCGTAGCGAACGAAGCCTCAATCCTCCCGCCGGTCCAGTTCCTCCAGGCCCTCCAGCAGCCGGGCCAGACGCGGATTCCCGCCCGCCGGGGGCCGCCAGTCCACATGGACCACCTCGGCTCCCTCCGCGCGCAGCTCTTCGGCGAAGAGCTCGAGCCCCAGGTTCACCACCCGGAGCGGGCCGCCCATCAGGCTTTCCAGGCTCACGAGGCCTCCTCCGGCATTCGCCCGGCCAGCCCGGGCTTGAGGAGCAGCGCCAATAACCGGCAGGCCTCCGCGTTTGAGGGGAGCACCTCCACCCCCGCCTCCTCCAACCGCCGGATTTGGCCCGCCATCCCCTGTGGGTCGCGTTCGGTGCCCACCACCGATGCCACCGCGTGCAGGACCCTTCCCCCTTTCGCGGCGTCGGCCCGGGCGGCGCGCACCGCCTCCGAGAGGGCCTTCGCGGGATCCGCATGGGCCGCCTTGCCCAGCACCAGGTCGAGGAGCAGCACCCCCGCCTCCCCGGCCCCGCCCGCCCGGCGCACCCATTCGGCCCGTGCCCCCGGGTCGAGCATGGGATGCGGTTTGCCGACGGTGTAGGCATCGTCCCCCAGGTCCACGATGCGGTGGGGGGAATCCCCTCGTTCTTCGTTGTACGGAATCCTCCCCAGGAGAGGTTCGAGGAGAAGGTGGGCCTCGTGGGCCAGCGTTCCGCCCGTGTAGAGACCCAGGAGGCTCCCGAGGCGGGCTCCGCCTTGCAGGCGCGCGAGGCGCGAACGGACATCCTCCGGGTCGGAGAAGGGCCGGGGCGCCCAAGGCGCCCTTTTCAGCAGCGCGGCGGCGGCCTGGGCGGCGTCCTCCAGGGTTTCCACCCACCGCGCTGTGCTCTTGGCCGGAGGCTTCGCGCCCAGGCAGCAGACAACGGCGGGCTTTCCCATCTCCGCCAGCGCCCGTTCGAGAGGGGCGAGCACTTCCGCCTCCGGGGGCTTCGAGATGAGCACAATGATCTCGGTCCTTGGATCGCGCTTGAGGAGATCCAGGACCAGGAAGGTCATCGCACCGCCCACCCTCGCCGTCAGGTCCCGGCCGCCGACCCCGATCCCGTGCGAGATGCCCTCCCCCAGCCCCGCCAGGCGGCATGCCACCGCCTGAAGGCCCGTGCCCGAGGCGGCCACGATGCCCACCCGGCCTCGGGGCACCACGTTGGCGAAACCGACGGGCGTCCCGTTCAGGTAGGCCGTCCCGCAGTCCGGGCCCATGCAGAGGAGCCCCCGTGCGAGGGCCTCGCGCTTGAGCTCCACCTCGGCCTCGACGGGCACGTTGTCGCTGAAGAGAAAGACGTTCAGCCCGCTCCGCAGGGCACGCATGGCCTCCCGCTTGGCGAAGGGGCCCGGGACGGAGATGGCGGCCAGGTTCGCTCCAGGCAGGAGCCGCAGGGCGGCGTCGAGGGACCGGGGGGAAGCGGCCGTCCCAGGGACCGCGGGAGCGCGGCGCCGGAAGAGAAGCTCCTGCGCCTCGGCCAGCGCCTCTTCCGCGATGGAACCACTGTCGGCCAGGACGGCCAGGATCAGATCATTGGGGCCCGCCTTTTCGATGACGACCGAGGCGAGACCGGCCTGCGCGAGGATGCCGTGGTTGGAGGGAGTGCCCATGAGGGCGGCCGCTTCCCGCACCCCCTCCCCACCCCGGAGGGCCTGGGCGACCCGCATGAGCGCCACCGAGTCCTGGTAGAACGATGGGAGGACGATGCTCCGGAGCGCCACTCAGCGATCCCCCCCCTCCTTCTCCCGGCGGTAGGCGGGCATGATGGGCTCTTCCTCCTTGGCGAGTGCGGCGGCGTCGATCCGCGCCAGCATGCCCGCCATCTCCTGGGCGGCCTTCCGGGAGCGATCGTCCCGGGGCAGGCCGAAGACAGCCTGGGCCGCCGCCTCGATGCGCTCCGCCACCTCCCGCTCGCTCTCCTGCCGGTCCATGCGTCCTCCTCAGTTCGTCTCCGCCCGGCGCTCGGGCACCGCCCCGCCCCTGCGCTCGGGGAACTGGCCCTTCCAGCGCTCGAAGAGCTTCTGCTCGAGGCCCAGCGAATCCAAGGTCTTCCCCACCACGTGGTTCACCAAGTCGTCCAGCGTCTTCGGGCCGAAGTAAAAGCCCGGCGAGGCGGGCAGGATCATCACCCCTAGCCGGGAGAGCTTGAGCATGTTCTCCAGGTGGATGGCCGAGAGCGGCATCTCCCGCGGGACGAGCACGAGCCTGCGGCCCTCCTTCAGGATCACGTCCGCCGCCCGGCCCACGAGATTGTCTCCCGTCCCTGCGGCAATCTGGCCCAGCGTCTTCATGGAGCACGGGATGACGGCCATGGCGTCGAAGCCGGCGCTTCCGCTCGCGGGCCGCGCCCCGATGTCTCCCTCCGGGTGGACGACGCTCGCCCAGGCCCCCAGGTCCTTGAGGTCGAGGCCCGTCTCGTGCTGGAGCACCCGGAGGCCGGCCTTCGAGATCACCAGGTGGGTCTCCACGTCCGGGTAGGCCTCGCGGAGCACCTCCATGAAGCGGACCCCGTAGAGGGCCCCCGAGGCACCGGTAATCCCGACCACGAGCTTCATGCGTCATTCCCTTATTGTAAAAGTGATGACTTATCTTACCTCGTCCCGCGGGCGGGGGCTAGGAGACCTTCAGCGCCCGGCGGGAGCGGTTCTTCCGGATTTTCTCGAAGTCCCGGTAGAGGAGCGAGTAGTCCTTCTCCAGCATCCCAAGCGCGGCGGCCTTCTGGAGGAAGTTGCGGGTCACGGTGCCGTAGGAGGTGTCCGCGCCCAGGCGCTTCCCCATGCCGACCGCCATCGTAAGGTCCTTGAGCAGGTTGTAGACTCGGGATTTCGCGTCCCACTTCTTGGAGAGGATGTGCCTGGGGAAGCGGAACTGGCTGGCGTAGCTGCGGGCGTTGGCCACGTTGAAGACCTCGATCACGTCCTGGAGCCGGATGCCCGACCGCTCGGCCATGCGGCACCCCTCGCAGGTGGCCATGAAGATGGAGTGGGTCACGAGGTTGTGGACGAGCTTGAGGGTGTGCCCCGAGCCTGCGGGGCCGAGGAGGAAGAGCTTGGAGGCGATGGGCGCGAGACGTTTCTCGATGCGGGCGAAGGCTTTCTTGTCGCCCCCCATCATCAGAGTCAGTGTGCCGGCCTCGGCGCCGGTGGCTCCCCCGCTCATGCCGGCGTCCAAATAGGCCATTCCCTTCTTCGCCGCCAGCCTGGCCAGCTTCAAAGTGGCGGCGGGGTCGGAGGTAGTGAAGTCGCAGAGGACGGTGCCGGGCTGGCCGTTCGCGAGGATGCCCTTCCCGCCCCGGAGGCACTGGGCCACCTCCTTGGAACTGGGGACGACGAAGATGATCAGGTCGCAGGCCTTGACCATCTCGCCCGGCGCCGCGACTTCGACCCCCTTCATCCCCTCGAACTTCCTGCGGGCGGCCGGGGAGATGTCCCACACCACGAGAGGGACCCGCGCCTTGGCGAAGTTGCGCGCGATCCCCCCGCCCATGTTCCCGAGGCCCACCACGCCTGTCTTCATGTTTTTCATTAGCATCTCCACCTAAATAACTGAAATCAGGCAATTGGTTGATGTTCTTTCACTGGCTCGGTCGAAAACCAGATCTCCCCGACCGGCCCCCGCTCCAGCCGGGTGACCACCCGCCAACGCGCGTCGTCCCGCTCTGGGAAGTCGAGCCTGAAGTGGGCCCCCCGGCTTTCCTCCCTCCGCAGGGAGGCCGTGGCCAGGAGGCGCCCCAGGAGGGCCAAGTTCCGAACCGAGAGGGCGCTCTCCAGCTCCTGTCCCTGCGCCTTGTCGGAGGCATGGGCCTCATCCGCCAGGCGCATCCGGGGCATCTCCTCGCGCTCGATGCGCTCATACTCCTCCAAGGCCTCGGCGCAGCCCCGGGCGTCCCGGATGGGCCCGAGCTTCTCGTGGGCCAGCATCCGGCAGCGCAGCCGGACATCCGCCTGGAGCGGACCCTCCCTCCGGTCGATCAGCTCCTCCACCCAGGCGCGCTCCGCCTCAGGGAGGGCGATCCTCCCCGGGGCCTTGCCGGCCCCGCTCCGGGCCGCCGCCGAGGCCGCCCGGCCCGCCCGGCGCCCGAACACGAGGGCGGCCGAGAGGGCGGAGCCTCCGATGCGGTTCCCGCCGTGGATGCCCCCCGCCGTCTCCCCCGCGGCCCAGAGACCGGGGACGGGGGTGCGGCCGTCCGCGTCGATCTGGAGCCCCCCCAGCCAGGTGTGGCTGCCCGGGGCGACTTCCAGGGGAGTCTTGGTGATGTCGATGCCGCGCGAGAGGCAGGTCTTGTAGACGTGGGGGATCTGCTTCTGGATGACCTCCATGGGCACGCGGGTGGCGTCCATGAAGATGCCCCCCGTCTTCCCGGCGCGGCCCGCGTGGATCTCCTGGGCCATGGCCAGGATGACCTCGCTACGGGTGCTCTGCTCGGCCGTCTCGGGGAAGTAGCGCTTGAGGAAGGCCTCCCCGTCCCGGTTGCGGAAGATGGCGCCCGCGTTGATGAACCCTGTCGGGTGCGGCGCGAAGCCGAAGAGCTCCTCCGGCGCGCAGCACATGGCCTGGAAGTCGATCAACTCGATGCCCAGGAGGGGCGCCCCCGCGCGGAAGCCCAGGACGTAGCCGTCCCCCGTCACCTGGGGCGGATTGTCGTTCACGAAAAAGAGCCCGCTTCCCCCACCCGTGCAGAGAATGATCTCGCGCGCCGCGTAGGTCACGAGCCGGCCCCGGGAGTAGTCCACCCCCCAGGCGCCCGCGATCCGCCCGCCCTCCGTCACGAGGTCCACGATGGCGGTGTGGGGGTGTTGCGCGATGCGGGCGTCCCCCCGGAGGCGCCGGGAGAGCACCTTCGTCACCATGTTTCCCGTCGTGTCGTAGTGGTGGAGGGCGCGGGGATGGCTGTGGGTCGGGAACATCTTGAGGTCGAGCCGCTCGTTTTCGTCCCGGATAAACTCGGCGCCCCAGCTCGCCAGGTCGCGCACCACGTCGATGATGCCGTACACCCAGACGCGGGCCAGCCCGGGGTCGATCAGCTCGCCCCCGTGCTCGAGGATCTCCTTGAGGTGCAGCTCCGGGCTGTCGCCGGGCGCCAGGGCGGCGGCGAAGCCCCCCCGGGCGACCGTGGTCGTCCCGCTGGTGGCGCGGCCCTTGGTGGCCTGGATGACGCGCACCCCCGCCTCGGCGCACTCGAAGGCGGCCAGGGTGCCCGCCGCCCCCCCGCCGGCGATGAGGACGTCCGTCTCGTGAAGCTCCACCGGTATGCTCAACCGCCCTCTCCTCCGGCCGGGGCCCCCGCCCCTGCGCGCGCCATCTCCAGGAAGGCGTCGGCGCAGGCGTCCGCGAAGGCCGGGTCGTTGATGTGCAGGTCCAGCTCCTCGGCCCTTCCCCTCTTCAGGTGCGCCCGCAGGGAGCGGGCGAAGGCGGCGTCCGCCTCGGGCTGGAGCCAGGGGCCCACGGGCCGCCCCTCGAGGTCGTGGGCCGCGCGCTTCGTGTGCTCGCTGTAGCCCCGCTTGGGGATGAGAACCGCGAAGGGCCCCTTGGCCGCGTTCAGGCGCTCGGCCACCATCCGCCCCAGGGCCTCGAATTCCTCCTCATTGGTGCGCATCAGCAGGTTTTGCGGGTTATAGCGGAAGAAGGCCCGGCCCCGGTAGGCCTCGGGCACCTGGCCCGCCCAGAAGTTCGCGTGATCGAGCGCCCCCGGCACAACCACCTGGGGGATTCCCGCCTCCCCGGCCCCCCGCAGGCGGCCCTCGCCGGCGCTGTAGACGCCGCCCACCAGGAGGTCCGTCATCTCATGGGTGGTCACGTCCACCACCCCGGCCAGCTCGCCCAGCCGCGCGAGGGACTCCAGCGCCCGGCCCCCCGGGCCCGAGGCGTGAAACAGGATGACCTCGAAGCCCGCCTCCCGGAGCCTGGCCTCCACCCGGTTCACGCAGGCCGCCGTCCCCCCGAAGGAGGAGACGCCGACCAGCGGAATTTTCTTCTCCGCCGCGCCACTCCGAGTGGCCCACCCCCGGGCCATCGCGGCCGCCGCCAGGGAGGCGCTCCCGATGATGGCCCGGGTGAACCGGTTGAGGGAGAAGTCCCCAATGGAGGGGAACATGGCGATGTCGCTCTCGGCCACGAACCACTGCACCGCCGCGGTGGCGGCCACCGGGCTGACCATGACCTTGGGCAGGAGGGGGGGCAGCGCCCGCATGATGCCGCAGGCGATGTTGGCGCCATTCGCCCCGCCCAGCCCCAGGACCCCCGCCAGCTCCCCCTCCCGGAGCCAGGCGGAAAGCACCTTCCGCCCCCCGGCGACGATCACGTCGGCCGCGGCGCCGCGCTCCATCGGGGCCAGCTCCTCCCAGCGCCGGCCCGCCTCTTCGGCCAGCCGCCCGGCGGGGAGATAATCTCCCGGGGCGGCATGCGGCCGGCAAGAGGTGTCCACCAGGCGCGGAACGGCCCCGGCGCGCCGGAGCGCCTCGCAGGCGCACCGCGCTTCCTCCCCCTTGCTGTCCAAGGTGGCCAGGACGGTCACGATGGGATCGGGCATGCGGGCGGTTCTCCGCCTGTGGACTAGCGGGAGAGGACCCCCTCCCTCCGGGTCCGGATGGCCTTGAAGGCCTGGGTGGCCTTGGGGACGGCCTCCTCGATCGGGAAGCGCTCGGCGGAGGAGCCCCCGACGTAGCCGTCGAGCCTTCCTTCCAGCGCGAGCAACGCCTCGAAGTCGGCCGGGCGCTCCAGCGTCCCGCCGTGGCAGGTGACGATGCGGTCCGCGTGCCGGGGAGCCAGGGCGTCGAGGAGGGACGCCGCCCGTTGGGCGGCAGGCTCCAGCCCCATGACGGTCTTCGATCCGATGGAGCCGCCGGAGCTATTCCCGAAGTGGACGATGATGTTGTCCACCCCGGCCTCGGCCATGGCGAGGGCTTCCTCGGGGGTGGTGCAGAAGGCCTTTGTGAAGAGCCCTCGGCGGTGGGCGTAGGCCAGGACCTCCACCTCCCTCGCGTAGCCCATCCCGGTTTCCTCGAGATCGCTGCGGAACTTGCCGTCGATGAGGGCGACCGTTGGACAGTTCATCACACCGTGGAAGCCCGCCCCGGCCAGCCGGTCCACGAAGCGCTCCATGTTCCGGGTCGGGTCGGCCCCCAGCACTCCGGCCACGACCGGGCACTCTTTCACCACGTTCAGGATGGAGCGCTCGCCCAGCTCGAGAGTGATGGCGTTGGCGTCCCCGATGGGGAGATAGCCCGCCATGGAGCTCAGACCCTGCATCCGGAAATAGGCGAGGTTGAAGGTGCTCACGAGATCGGCGCCGCCCCGGGCGGCGAACTTGGCCGTGATGCCGCTGCCGCAGAGGGCGTCGTAGACGGCCCGCCCCGACCGCCGCTCCGCATGAAGCCGCGCGACCACCTCTTCCCGCGTGAAATTCCCCGCCATGGCTCCCCCCTCCCGGATGGCTTCGCCCGACCTTCACCAACGGCCCGGGCCGACGGAGCCGCAACTGATACATCAGGTGAATATCAAGCATATAAATAGCTGAAATCATTTGGATTATTAGTAAAAACCTAAAGTTAATTCTAGCATGACCTTCCCACCGATACCCCCTTTGCGGGATGGAATAGTTGCAGGCAAGAGGGCCGTTATGGGAAAATTATCGTCTGCCTCTGCAACGAGGCTCGTTTCATTTCGCCGTATGTCATTCCTCTTGTGGCCCCGTTTCCGCCCGAGCCGCTCCGCCCTTCGCAGGGCGGGGCGGCACGGGGCCACTCTCGTCTCCCCGGGCCGGCCCCTGGCTGCCGCCTAGGCGTCCTCGTCCGCCGGCGCTTCGGGCATCGGGGCCTCGGCGGCCGGAGCCTCGCCCTTCTCGGAGGCTTTTCTCCGGCTGCGCCGCCGGGCCGGAGACCGCTTGGCCGGTGCCGCAGGGGGAGGAGGGGCCTCCTCCCGGCCGGCCGCTCCGTGGCCGTTGGAGCGCGCGCCTCCCAGGCCCGTGACGACGTAGCTCCCGCTCCGCTCGTCCTTGCGCAGGGATACCAGGCCGTGGCGCTGGGCGTCCTCGAGCAGGTCGCTGAATGTCCGGTAGCCGTGGCTCCGCTCGGTGAAGGAGGGCCGCTTGCGCTTCATCGTCTCCTTGACCATGGAAGACCAGAGAATACCCACGTTCTCGCGCTGGAGGGCGTCCACCGAATCGAGCAGCAGCCCGAACGCCTCGCGCTTCTGCTTGGGCAAATCGGGGGAGATGCGGGGATGGGTCGCCTCCGGCGTCTCCAGGTGCTCATAGAAGATGAATTCGTCGCAATTCGAAACCAGGAGCTCCGAGGTCGAGTTCTTCATCCCGAGCCCGATGACGTGCTTGCCGTTCTCCTTGAGCTTCGAGACGAGGGGGGAGAAGTCGCTGTCGCCCGAGGCGATGACGAAGGTCCCGATGTGCTCCTTCGAGAAGCACAGGTCCATCGCGTCCACGACGAGCCGGATGTCGGCCGAGTTCTTGCCGGTCATGGACCGCCGGGGGATCTCCACCAGCTCGATTCCAGCCTCGTGGAGAGGCGCCTTGAACTTCGCGTAGCGGGACCAGTCGCAGTAGGCCCGCTTCATCACCACCTTGCCCTTTTCCACGAGCCGGGCCAGCACCCGATCGATGTCGAACTCCTCCTGCGCCGTCCGAAAGCCATGCGCGAGGTTCTCGAAATCGATGTAAAGGGCGATTTCCTCGCTCCGTTCCGCCATTTTCATCCTTTCAGGCGCCCCCCGGGGCGGCCGGCCAGCGCGGCCGGGTTTCTTTATCCCTACCATACCGGAGGTAATCGGCGAAAGGGGACCTAGCTGTGATCGGCCAGCCTCCCCTCCACCACCAGCAGGCCGGCGAGGAGGAGGAAGAGGAGCGGGCCCAGGTCGGTCCGCCCCTCGACCATGCGGGCCGGATTGCCCTCACCGGCGCGGATGGAGCTGAAGGCGATCCGGACTCCCGGGAGGCGCTCCCGAAGGGCGGACTCGCTGAGGGGATCCAGCTCCCCCTCGGAGGCGGGCGGATTCACGGCGATGATCTGAGGGGCCTCCCCGGCGAACAGGACCTGGTAGAAGCCCGCCTGCTCGGTGCGCGTGAAGCTGCCCTGCCGGGCCGGCGGGGGGGAGGGCCGCTCCGGAGCGGCCGGGGGGCCGGGCCGCGCCGGCGCCCGGGGGGTCTCCAGCCGGAGGGCGATCTCCTCACCACGGGGGTTCCGGATCCGCACCGACTCCTCCTGCGCACCCGATGGCCGCACTTCCAGGGGCAGCCCCGCGTCCTGGAACGAGGAGCCCCTCCCCTTCGCGCGCCCCCCGAGGAAATCCACCAGCCCCCGGGCGAAGGGCACGAAGACCGGATGCACGGGGAGGTCGCCCCAGTCCCGGTCGCAGGTCGCGGCCCAGATGGCCGCCCGCCCGCTGCCCACGGGCCCGGCCACCAGGAGAGGGGTGCCGTCGGTCAGGGTGAGCAGGGGCACCGCCTGGCCCGAAGGCGACAAGGGGAGGATCTTGCCGATCCGCACCCGGGAGAAGAACCTCCCCGGATTCTGCCCCAGGGCCGCGAAAACGGGATGCTCCTGCAGGTTCACCGGGACCGCCGGATGCCCCGGCGGGCTCAGCGGGCGCGGCTGCCCCGCCACGGCCGGCAGCCATCCGCCACCCGGCAGGGAGCGCGCCGCGAGGTCCCCCCCCGCCATCAGAAAACCTCCACCGCTCTCGATGAAGCGCTGGAGCGAGGAGGCCGCCTCGGGAGGCCAGTTCCCCACGTTGCAGGAGGCGACGAAGTCGTAATCCTCCCACTTCACCTTCTCGATCTCATAATGGGCCACCACGTCCACCAGCATGGGGGAATCCCCGCCCGGCGGCGCCGCGCGCAGGGCGGAGGCCAGGTAGAACGTGTCGCTGTCGAGGAGCCCGCGCTGGGGGTCGCCGTCCACGAGCAGGACACGGAGCTGCTGCCCCATGGTCGCGGCGAAGTGATGCCGGTTGGTGGTTTCCAGGGCGTCCGGACCCAGCTCGACCCGGCCGAGCAGGACACCTTTCTCCGGCGCGCGCACGCGGAAGCTCGTGCCGCCGTCGCCCCCGGGCTGCAGGCTCAGCTCCGAGGAGGCGATTCGATCGTCCCCCAGGTAGAGTGAAACCGGCACCCTCTCCTTGGCCGCGCCGCCCCGGTTCACCACCCGGACCGATACGCTGAAGGGCGCGCCCGCGCGCGGAGGCCAGGGGCGCAGGGTGACACCCCCAATAAGAACGTCCTCGGTCCCCGCCTCGGGCGCCACCCGGACCATCTGGAGCTGGGTATGAGGCGTCAGCCGGCGCAGCCCCTGGACCCGCACCTTGTCCCAGTCGCCCCGGGCGAAGTCGCTGAAGACCATCACCGTCCGGCGGTCGGCCGGGATGCTCAGGCTCTCGAGCGCCCGCCGGATGGCCAGGGCGGTGTCGCCCGCCGCGTCCGTCTGGCCGATGGAGGCCAGGCGCGCGAGAGCCTGGTCCCGCAGGAGGGGCGGAGGCGGCCCTTCCCCCTGCTCGCCCACCGTCGCCAGGATCGTCACCCGATCCGAGGACGAGAGATCCCGGATCAACCCCTCGGCGGCCTTCCGGGCCACCTCCAGCCGGGTCCCGCTCGCCGTCCGGTAGGCCATGCTCCCGGAGTTGTCCAGCACGATGACCAGGTGGAGCGGGGACCACGCGCTCCCGGACTCCCCGCCGGCCATCTGCAGGAGCGGCCTCGCCGAGAGGAGAACCACCACCGCCACCGCCGACACCCGCAGCGCAAGGAGAATCCAGTTGCGCAGCCGGCTCCGCGTCGTCATCCGGCGCTGGGTACGCAGGAGGAACTCGAACGTCGGCAGCTTGTGCCGGCGGACGAGCCGCCTACGCAGCAGATGGATGAGGATAGGCAGGAGCACCAGCCCCAAGCCCCATAGCAGCAGGCTGTGGAAGAACTGAAAGCCCATGGCCCTCCCCTATCTCGCCTTGGCCCGCCAGGCCAGGAAGCGGACTAGACCCCGATCCAGCGGCTCTGCAGTGGAGAGAAGCACGTAGTCGATGCCCTGGGAGCGGCAGCGCTCCCGGGTCCCGTCCAGGAACTCCCGGAGGATGCCGAGATAGGGGTCCTTCACCACCTCGCACTCCACCGTGATGTTGCGATCCGTCTCCACGTCCTCCATGCGGGCCAGCCCCTCGAAGGGAAACTCCAGCTCGGCCTCGTCCAGGATGTGGAAGATGATGACGTCGTTCCCCTTCAGCCGGAGCAGGCTCAGGCCCCGGGCCACCACCGCGGGATCGTCGAGCAGATCCGAGATGACGACGACCATGCCCCGCCGCCGGATACCCTCCGCCAGCCGCTCCAGGGAGCGGGCGATGCCCGTCCCTCCGGCGGGGCGCCCGGCATCCAGCCCCGCCAGGAGGCCGGAGAGGTGGCCCCGGACGGCTTTCGCCGGCAGCATCCGCTCCTCCTTCTCATGGCTCAGCATGAGTCCCACCGCGTCGGACTGCCGGAGCAGGAGGTGGGCCAGCGAGGCCGCGAGGGTGGCAGCGTAGCCCCACTTGGTCAGGGCGCCCTCGCCGTAGTCCATCGAGCCGCTGGCGTCCACCACCAGGTGGGCGCGGAGGTTGGTCTCGTCCTCGTACTGCTTGACGAGATAGCGGTCGAACTTGCCGAAGGCCTTCCAGTCGATGTGCCGGAGCTCGTCGCCCGGGGAGTAGGCCCGGTGCTCCTCGAACTCCACGCTGAAGCCGCGGGCGCGGCTGCGGTGGATGCCGCTCATCAGGCCTTCCACCACGTGGCGCGCGCGCAGCTCCAAGCTCGAGATGCGCGCCACGACCGAGGGGTCGAAATAGGGGGAGACGCCCCCGCGGGTATCCTCCTTGGAGGAGAAGAACGCGCTCACTCGCCCTCCGCCTCGGCCGGGGGTTTCACCGTCTCAAGGAGCCTTCCGATGAGGTTCACCGGGCTCATGCCCTCGGCCTGGCCGCGGAAGTTGACCAAGATGCGGTGCCGAAGCACCGGCTGGGCGAGCGCCCGCACATCCTCGATGGAGGCGGCGTAGCGGCCCCGCAGCAGGGCACGGGCCCGCGCCCCCAGCATGAGGTACTGGCTGGCCCGGGGGCCGGCCCCCCACTCGACGAACTCGCGCACGAAAGATGGCGCGGCCTCGTCGGTGGGGCGGGAGGCCCTCGCCAGCGAGACAGCGTACTCCACCACGTAGGGCGCGGCCGGGACGCGGCGGACCAGGTCCTGGAAGGCGAGAATCTGGCCGGCCTCGAGAACCTTCTCCAGGACCGGGTCGTAGTCCGAGGTCGTCTGGGCCACGATGGAGGCCTCTTCCTCGAAGGTCGGATAGTCCACCCCGATCTCGAACATGAAGCGGTCGAGCTGGGCCTCGGGCAGCGGATAGGTCCCCTCCTGCTCGACGGGGTTCTGGGTGGCGAGGACAAAGAAGGGCGGCGGGAGCGCGTGGGTCTGGCCGCCCGCCGTCACCCGCTGCTCCTGCATGGCTTGGAGGAGGGCCGCCTGGGTCTTGGGCGGCGTCCGGTTGATCTCGTCGGCCAGCAGGATCTGCGTGAAGACGGGGCCCTTGATGAAGCGGAAAATGCGCCGCCCCTCGGCCGACTCGTCCAGGATGTCGGTGCCCGTGATGTCCGAGGGCATGAGGTCGGGCGTGAACTGGATGCGGTTGAAGTCGAGCTGGAGCACCTGGGCGAGGGTCCGGATCAGGAGGGTCTTGGCCAGGCCCGGAACCCCCATCAGGAGGCAGTGGCCCCGCGCGAGAAGGGCGATCATCACCAACTCGATGACGGAGCCCTGCCCGACGATCACCTTCCGCACCTGCTCGATGATCTGGTCCCGCTTGCGGCCAATCTCGCGGGCGACCTCCACGTCCACGGCGCCCATCGGCCGCTGCGCCATCGCCTGCTCGCGTGTCTCGCTCATTCGCTCCACCTCTCAGCGTCCTCGAAGGGCCCGGAGCGCTTCGCGCTCGCGCTGGGCCTTTTGCCTGTCCCCGGCCTTCTCGTAGATCGCCGCCAGGCGCTCGTGGACCAGGGGAATGAACGGGTTGATGTGAAGAACCTCTTCCCATGCCCGGCGCGCTTCGGCCGGCTTGCCCGTCAGTTCGTAGGCCATTGCCTGGTGGATGTAGGAAGTGGCGTAGTCGGGGTCCACCTCTATCGCCCGCTGGACGTGGCGCAGGGCCTCCTCGGGCTGGCCGGCCTGGACCTGAAGCTGGGCGACCCGGTTGAGCAGCGCCTGGGAATAGGGTTCGTCCCGGAGGGCGCGCCTGTACTCGATGAGCGCGGCCTCCAGCCGGCCCGCCAGCGAGAGGCGGTCCCCCAGGCGCATCCGGCGCCGCGCGACGGCGCTCTTGAGGGCCTCCAGGTCGGCCGCGCTCTCGTCCACGGGGCCCGTCGGCTTGAGGCGGAAGCGCTGCACCTGGGCGCCCGGATGCGGACGAAGCGGCCGGCGCTTGAGATCGTCCTTCCATTTCTTCTCGAAGCCCGCCAGGTCCACCCCGAATACCTTCTGGAGCCCCGGCTCGGCGCTCTGGGGCGGCCCGGTGGATTCGAGCTCGACCAGGCTGGCCCGGCGCCGGGAGGGCGCCTCTTCCTGCGGCTTGGCCTCCGGCCCGTCCTCCTTCTTGGGAGGAGCGGGGGCTTGGGCCGCGTCCGGCACTTTCTCGGCCGTCTTGGGAGGCGCCTCCCCGGAGGCCTTCGCGGGGGCCGGAGCCCCCTTGGCCCCGCCGATAGCCCGGAGCATGTCCGCCATGCCCCGCTTGCCGCCCCGGCGCCGGATGAAGTCGGCGGCGGTCGCGGCCTCGGCGTAGGCGAGCTGCACGTCCTCGGGCGTGTCCAGGTAGATGAGGCTCGGCTCCATCCGCTGGAAGGGGACGAAGCCGTCGCTCTCCCGAGCCTTTGAGAGGAGCATCTCCTCGCCCGGGTTCAGGAAACCATCACCCAGCCCGCGCCATCGCCTCTCGAGGTACTTGGCGATTCCCTCGTGGAGCCAGATCGGGGTGCGGTTCTTGGTGCCCAGCACGATGAGGTAGTGGACGTACTCGTGCGAGGCGGTGTCGAGCCAGCGATAGCCCCGGAGCAGGGCGCCGGGAGAGAGCATCATGATCTTGTTGAACTTGCAGATGCCCACCGCCCCCTTCGACTCGATCTCGGCCTGGGAGAGGGTCGAGGCCTTGTTGAAGCGGGCCGAGTCGGTGAATAGCTCGACCCGGACGGGGCGCTTCGGGTGCACCCCGAGCTCGTCCCCGAGGACCTTGTAAGAGATCTCAAGGGCCTCCCCCAGGTAGGGCATGAGGACGGCGTCGCCCGGGTCGTGCCAAATCTCGAAGTGGGCCGTCCGGTGGACCTTGAAGCCCTCGACCGCGGCCTGAGACTGGCGCACGTGGAAGCGGAGCTCAAGCCATTCGCTGTCGCCCGCGCGCTTGCGGAGGGCCGAGTCCAACCGCTCGATGGATCTCGTGAAGTCCCCCTTCAGGTAGAAGATCGCGCCCTCGAGGCCTTCCCACTCGGGCAGGCCGGGTTTCTCCGCCTTGAGGCGCGCGAGGATTCGCCCGGCCTCTTCCAGGTTCCAGGCGCGGAGCTCGTCCACCACCTGGGCGTAACCCTCCGGGCGGGCGACCTCCTGGGAAGGCCGCACCGGCCGGGAGAGGGTATGGGCGGCGGCAGGGGCGGCTCCCCACGCCGCAAAGCCGAGGGCAAGCGCGAGGGCCGCCGCCGCGAGGCGCCAGTTGCGGAATCTCGTCATTTGGTCAGCCTATCGAAATAGTCTTCAATCTCGCCGCGCAGCCCGCCCGGCATGCCGTCCTTCAGGGCTTCCATGACATCCTCGCGGAACTGCGGCGGCACGCGGTACTGGTCGCGGTCCGGGATGAGCACCTCGCTGAATTGGGTGCCGAGCTGGCCCTCCTCGCCTTCGCGTTGCTGCGGGCGGAAATCCTCCGCCCCCTGGACCTCGGGGTTGCGCGCCCACCACCCCGTGCCCGGGGAGCGGTACATGCCGAAGCCCTGGGGCGTCCCCATGCCCATGTTCCCGCGCTGGGCCATCTGTTGCATGGCTTGCTGCATCGCGTTCTGCCCTTGGGCCAGGCGCTGGATGGCCTCCTCCTCGGGGGGGACGGCCTGCGAAGGGCTCCGCTTCTCGAGCGAGGTCCCCGCCCGCTTCATGGCATCTCCCGCCTCCATGATGCGGCGGAGGATGGCGGGGTCGATAAACGGGAAGACCTGCATGAACTGGCGCAGCCGCTCCTCGAAGGTGGAGAGCCGTTTCCGCAGAATCTCCTGGCGGTGCCTCAGGCCCGCCATGCCGCCCCGTTCCTCGCCCGACATGCCGCGCTCGGCGCCCTGGAGGAGCGACTCGATCTGCTTGCGGGCCTCTTCCCATTTCTCCTTGCGCTGGACGGCCATCTTGTCTTCGTCACACTCCGGCCCGCGCAGGGCGGCCCACCATTCGCTCATGCGGTGGTAAATCCCGCCCCAGTCGCCGCGCTGGAGGAGCTGATCCATCTCCTCCATGGCCTGCTGGCGCGTCCGCCCCGCTTGCTCGATGGCCTTGGCCTTCTCCTCGTCGGCCTTGGCCTCGGCCTCGCCTTGGGGGGCCGCCGGCCCCGCGGCGGGCTTGGCCGGCCTGGGCTTGCCCTGGACGCAAAGGACGCCGCCCGCCTTCTCCGCGAGCGACTGCTCCTCCTTGCGCTCGCGGCCGAGCTGCTCGGCGAGGCCCTTGAGGCGGGGGGAGGCCGACTTCTTGAGCCGATCCACCGCGTTGTCGAGGACGCTCACCGTCTCGCCGAGGATGGCCTGCTGCTCCTCCACGATGGCGGAGAGCTCGTTCTGCTGGTTGCGCATTGGGCCGCCGCCGCGCTGGGCCATCATCTGCTGCTGCTGCATCCCCCGGAGAGCCGCCCGCATCCGCTGCATCTGGCCCATCATCTGCCGGAGCGCCTCAAGCGCCCCGCGCATGTCGCCCTTGCGCATCATGTCGCGGATGCGGTCGAAGCCCTTCATCATGTCCTGCATGGGCAGGTTGCGCATGCCCCGCTGGTTCATGAACTCGGCCGGCATGCGCTGGGCGAGGCCCGCGAGCTCCTGCATCAGCTTGCTCATCTCCTTCTGGAGCTCGGCCATCTCCTGCTCCAGGCGCCGCCGGGCCTCATCGCTCATGCTCCCGTCCTGGCGGAGCTTCTCCATGGCGCGCTCGAGAGCCTGCTGGCGCTGGAACAGGGAATCCGCCGAGCGGCCCACGCGGTCCATGCGGACGTTGCGCTGGATGTCCTCACCCATGGAGGCGAGCCGCTCGAGGGTCTCGGTGGCCTCCTCCTGGCGGGAGGCGAGGTCCTCCTCCCGGCGCTGCCGCTGCTCGGGAGTTTCGCCCCGCGGAGCGGCCGGCTGCTCGGAGGGCCTCAAGAAGCGGTCCAGCGTGTCCTGGAGCTGCCGCTGGAGGGCGTCCAGATCCATGTTGGCCAGGGACTCGCGCGGGTTCTGGGGGCGGAGCTGGGTGCGGGCCCTCTGGACGGCCTCCAGGATGCGCTCCGCCTTCCGGGTCATGGACTCCTCCGGCCGGCGCGCCTGGCGGGCCTCCTCGCGGCGCCGCTGGCCCTCCTTCGCCTGGGGCTCCTTCCCTCCCTCCTTGCCCTTCTGGGCCTGCTGCTTGCCGGCCGGCTTCTTCTCCTTCTCCTCCTCCTCGCGGCCGGTCCTCTCAAGGAAGTCCCCCAGGAGGTCCAGGATCTGGGAAGAGATCTTGCCCAGGTCCTCGTCGAGCTTGGCGATCGCCGCCTCGCGGTCGCGGATGCGGATGGTGTAGGAGGCGCTGAAGCCCTTCTTGGGGCCGCTGACCGTGTCGGTGTCCTCGGCGATGAACCGGTAGGTGAGGACGCTGCCGGGCCGGAGGCCCATGGTGCGCATGTCGAACACATGGCTCCCGTCCACGGCCTTCTGGGGCGCCTCGCCCCCCCAGACGCGGACCTGGCGGGGAGGCGAATTCCCCGCCCGCACCTCCAGCATCACGCCGCGGACGCCGAAGTCGTCCGACGCGCGGAAGCGCACGCCCACCTGCTCGTCCGCCTCCACGGTGAGGTCCTTGCCCGGCTCCGTCACCTCGACCTGGGGCGGGGCGTCCTGGATGATGTCGATCCGGTAGCGCGAGGGCGCCGAGTTCGCGAAGCCGTTGGTGTCCTTGAGCCGCACCTGGTAGGAGCCCGGGCCAGACAGGAGGAGCACGCCCTCCAGGGCGCCGTCCGGGGCCTGCTTCAGGGGCACCCGCCACCCGTCCGCCATGGCGAGGACGGCTTCGGTCAGCGGCCGGTCGGCGCGGATGCGGACTTGCACCGACGACCCCAGGTAGCCGCGGATGTGGCCCCCGTCCTCGCCCCGGCTGGGCTTCAGGCCGGTGTACTCGGGCGGGAAGAGGACCACGTCCACCGACTCCACCTGGGGCGGCTGGATCACCTTCACTTCGACCGGCACCGACCGGAAGCGCCCCGCCCAGGCCGTCACCCACACGTCGCTTTCCCCGCCCGCCCAGGTGGCGCGGTAGCGATCTTCCTCCGCCTTCTCCATCGGCAGGCGCCCGGCGGAATTCCGGCCCCCGCCCGGCGGGGTGAACTCGAGCGTCACCTCGCCCGGCCGGCGGCCCTCGGTGCGGACCTCGAACGCGACCGGGGAGCCCGGCAGCACGCGGCCAGCCGACGCGGTGAGGTACACATGAGTGATGCGGGATGGCATCAGGTCGAAGGCGTTGGCCAGCAGGAAACCGGCTCGCGGGTAGAGGCCCGGCCACAGCAGGGCGCACGCCACGGCGGCCGCGGCAAGCCAGCCCCCCAGGCGCCCCATCCCGCGCGGCGCCTCGTAGGAGATGAAGGTTTCAGGACGGAGGTTCCTGACCTGGGCGCTCGTCTCCTCCACCAGGGCATCGATCAGCTCGGGCGAGGTGGGGTCGTCGGCCCCGAGCCTTCCCTTGCGCGGGAAGAGCTGGAGCGAGCTGATGAGGTTGCTGCCCAGGTCCGGGCGCTCCCCCTCGATCTCCAGGGCCAGGCTCTCGCGCCCGACGCGCCGGCGCAGCCGGATGAAGGCCCACGCGATCCCGCCTCCGAGCAGGGCCACGCTCAGGACCAGGTACAGGAGGGCCGCGTAGCCGAACAGGGGCTGCAGGGCGACGGCCGCGGGAGCCAGCAGCAAAATCCCCAGCAGCGAGAGGACGAGGCCGAGAACCGCCTCCAGCCGGCGGACCTTCAGGCGTCCTTCGAGCACCCGCCCGAGGAAATCCAGGATTCTTTGGTAGGAGATATCCGCCATCTGAGCCTCGCCCGCTACGGGGGAAAAAGGCCGAGGGACCGCCCCTCGCCTCGCTCTGCCTTACTCGATGCGCTTGCGCCCTATCACCACCACCCTCGTCGGCCGGGGGAGCTTCTCCGCGGTCACGAACAGCTCGCCCTCTTCCATCCGGCGCACGTCCCGCGCACCGCTCAGGAAGCGGTTGAGGCGCTCTTCATCGTCCCAGTAGTGCATGGGGATGGCGATGTTGGGCCGGAGCTGGCGCACGATTTCGAGCGCGCCCTTCCCGTCCACCGTGAAGGTTCCACCGATGGGAACCATGGCGACGTGGACCTTTCCCAGGCGGCGCAACTGCGAAGGGGTGAAGGGCTCGGCAACGTCTCCCAGATGGGCGACGCACAGCCCCCCCATCTCGAAGACGAAAGCGGACCCTTTGGTGCGCACCTCGAAGGTGCGCTGGGTCACGGGGACATTGTAAATCAAAACATCCCCCACGGTCTTGCGCACTTCCGCCCACTCCATCCCGTCCTCGCGCAGGCCCCGGATAACCTGCGGCTTCCCCTGGAGGGTCCAGGCCGAGTTGTGGTGCGGATGCTCCCGCCCGATGGTCACGGCATGGGGCCGGGCCGGTGGAATGGGCAGCCCGAGCCCCGGCCCGAAGGGGTCCGTGAATATCCGGGTGCCGCCCGGCGAGATGATCTGGAAGGCCGAATGGCCGTACCACTCGACGGCTAGGGGGCGCGGCTTCTTCTTCCCAACCGCGAGAAGCGAAACCAGGCGGACCCCTCGGCCGCCCCGCACCACCTCTGGATTGCACCGCCCCTCGGCCCTCCCCGGCCAGGTCCACGCCGCCGCCAGCGCCAGGAGGCAGAGCAGCAGGCGCGCGAGGATCATGCCAGCCCCCACAGCCGCCTGAGCGTCCATTCGCAGGCCGGTAGCAGGATCAGCACGAAACCCACCCAGGGAATGCTCCAGAGGCGGACGTCGCGGATCTCGAGGATCTTGGAGGGCACCTTCCCCTGGAGGGCGTCCAGCACCCTCTTCTCCAGCCTCCGGGAGTCCTCCTCCCCCGCCTCGAGGAAGACGCCGCCCGTCGTCGCGGAGAGCCCGCGCAGGCGGTCCCACCGCGGGCTGACGTCGGTCCACTCCGCCCCGCCCGCGCCGCCGCCCACGCTCAGCGTCCGCACGGCCCGGCCCAGGTGCCGCTGGCCCAGCATGGCGTTCACCTCGGCGCGGTAGCCGCCCCGCCCGCTGGGGCGGAAGCGGGCCTCGAACTCACCCGTGTCGGGCCGGTACTCCGCCGTGAGGGTCTGGACCGCGCCGTAGGGATCCCGGAGGGTCACCCGAACGGCGGCCCCCTGGGCGGGCTTGTAGTCGTCGTCGAGCACCTGGACCCGCGCGACGTAGAGGCCGTCCCGGCCCGGCTCGGCGTCCGGGAGGATCTGGACCTGGGAGCTGGCCGCGTCGCCCGAGAGCCAGCGGGTCATCTGGGCGATGAGCTGGGTGTAGAGCTGGTTGCTCTTCTCTGCCGCCACCATCCCGAAATTCCACCGCCAGATGTCGTCGCTGAGCACGGAGAGAATCCTGCCCTCGCCCATCCGCCGCGCCGCGATGAGGGGAACCCCTCCCGACGGCCCCTCCGCGGCGAGGAGGGTCTGGCCGTCCTCGCTCGGAGCGGTGAGGTTCAGCCGCCGGAGGGGGGGGAGGCTCTCCCACATCCGGGCGTTCGTCTCGGCGTCGGGGGAGAGGCGGGTGACCGGATGGCGCGCTCCCGCCTCGGTCAGCCGGCTCGGCGCGCGGACGGACCCGGCGTAGTCGCTGCTCGTGGAGATGCGGACGGGCAACAGCTCCTCGATGGGGGAGCGGGCGTAGCCGCCCGCGCCGAACGAGCCGCGCCCGCCGAAGATCCAGAAGGCGCCGCCCTTGCGGACGTAGTCCTTCACCCGCTCCAGGTAGTAGTTGCTGAAGTATTCCTGGGCCGAGAAGTTGTCGAAGACGACGATCTCGAAATTCTTGAGCTCCTCCAGGAACAGCCGGTCCACCGGGAAGGGAACGAGGCTCAGCTCCTGCGTGGGGACGCCCGGGTCGTCCTCGGAGGTGCGCAGGAAGACGAAGGAGACGAGATCGATGGCCGGGTCGCGCTTCAGGGCGGCCCGCAGGAAGCTGTAGTTCCAGGAGGGCGCGCCGGAGATGGTAAGGACGCGGATCTTGTCCCGGCGCACCTCGAGGGGGATCTCCACCCGATTGTTCGATTCCACCAGCTCCCCGCGCTGGACCGGCGTCTCGATGGAGAGGCGGAGGCTGCCCACTTCGCTGGGTGTGAAGCGGAACTCGATCTTCTGGGCCGCCGGATCGCCCTGGATGTCCACGGTCTGCGTCCGCACCACCCGGCCCTCCCGCGTGAGCGCCACCGGGAGCCTTACCCCGGAGTACCCGCGCACGGAGAGGGTGGCCTCGAGCTGCACCTCCTTGTCCTGGAAGGCGATGCGCGGAGCCCGCACCTCGTGCAGCGACACGTCGCGGAAGTCCCGGGGGTTCCCGAAGCCGACCGAGACGACAGGCGGGAAGTTGCGGGCGTCCACGGGCGGCCAGGCGCCATCGGTGGTGTCGCCCCCGTCCGAGAGGAGGAGGATGCCCGCCGGCCGGTCGTCGCGCAGGACCATCCTGCCAGCGGCGGCCACGCCCGCCTTCCCGGGCTCGCCGGAGACGGCGCGGATGGTGCGCAGGGGATCGCTCCCCAGGCCCTTCGCCTCCAGGCCGTAGAGCGCCTCGCGCGAGAGCAGCGATGAGGCGGCGTCATAGGACATGAGCTGGACGTCATAGGACTGATACAGCCGGTCCAGGAAGGCCTGGGGGGCTTCCCCCCCCGGCTTGGGCCGCGCCGAAAGCTTCCCGAGGAGGAACTCCACCGCCTGCCCGAGACGGGTGGCGCCCTTCGCGCCGTCCTTCACGCCCATGCTCGCCGAGCCGTCCACCAGGACGAGGAGCCGCGGCGGGAGGTTCCGCTCTGTCCGCTGGATCAGCGTGGGTCCCGAGAGGAAGAAGACGATGGCGGCGTAGAGCAGGCCGCGCAGGGCGGTGAGGACGTTCACGCGCAGGGGGGAGAGCCGCTCGAGCAGCGCGCGCCGGCGCCGGCGGAGGGAATCCGCGAGGAGCAAGGCCACCGGCACGAGCACCCACCAGGGGGCCCCGCCCGGCCAATGCAGGCTGCTCCAGTCCATCGCTCAGCTCTGGTTCAGGCGGCGTTGAATGAAGGGATGGTGAATCAGGTCCTGCTTGTAGTTCCCGGTCATGGAATACAGGGCGATGTTGACGCCCAGCTGGAACGCGCTGCGACGCTGGGGCTCCCCGCCCGGCCAGCACTCCTCCACCCAACCCCCGTCCGGGCGGACGGCCCAGGCGCCGCCCAGGTCGTTCCGGCAGTAGACGACGGGCGTGAAGATGCCCATCTGGATCCCCTCGATGTCCTGGCTCACCGCCTGCCGGCCCCCGACCGACCGGATCAGGTAGTAGCTCCGGAAGACGGGGTGTTCCCGGGAGAGCGGCTCCAGCGGATGACGCGGGAAGAGCCGCTCGATCAGGGCGCGGGCCACGCGCCCGAAGCCGTCCTCGTTCGAGCCCAGCCCGTCGTCGATCAGCATGAAGCCGCCGTAGGTCAGGTGGCGCCTCAGCCGCTCGATCGCGGGGGGCGGGGGCATCTCGAACTCGTACCGGCCCGAGAGGTAGAGGAAGGGGTGCTCGAATATCTGGTCCGAGGCGAGATCCACGGTCTGCCCGTCCTGGGCCCCCTCGATGCTCGTGCGCTTGCGCACCTCATCCAGGAGGGAAGAAAGAGCGGTGGGGTATTCCTGCCAGCGCCCGCCCGCGTAGCGGAGGTGCCCTGGTGTGAAATCGGGAGGCGCCGCCGGGCCGTCCGGAGGCGGCCCCTGGGCCCGGGCGCCCGCCGCCGCGCCGAGGACGCTCGCCGCCGCCGCGCCGGCCGTCCAGCGCAGCAAGGCACGCCGGCTCAGGGTGCTCTTAGGGGATTTCTTCACTGGGCATCACCATGTAAACCGTGGGGGCCGGCATCCGGCGCGCCGAAAGCTCGATTTCGGCCGAGGGCGCCCGCTCCATCCGCGTGATGCCCTCGATCCGCAGGGCCTCGGCGAACTGCATGAGCAGCTCCGGCCCGAAATAGTGCATGGGGATGACGATGTTCGGCCCCAGGCGCTTCACGATCTGGGCCGCAATCTCATGGGGCACGTTTCCCATCCCGTCTATAGGGAGCAGGAGGACGTGCACCTTCCCCAGGGAGGCGAACTGCTGCGGCGAGGGGCCGAAGCGCGTGTTGCCGAAGTGCGCGATGCAGACACCCTCCACCTGGAAGACGAACAGTGTGTTGACGACGGCGGAGGTCCCGTCCGGCACCTGGGCGAAATTGGTGACCCGGATGTCCCGGATCATGCGGTCGAGGACGGTGGGCCTCCCGTCGTGCGTCAGCCCGTAGAGGATGGTGGTCTTTCCCTCGTAGGGGCCCGTCACCGAGTGCGTCACGTGGAAATTGCTCACCGTCACGGCGTCCGGCACCGGCACGATGGGCGGGTTCGCGTAGGGATCGGTCAAAACCCTCGCCCCCGAGGGCGAGGTGATGAGGAAGCTCGAGTGGGCGACGTAGCGCAGCCGGACCGCCCGGCCGGACGGCGCCCCGCCCTGAGCCAGGGGGGAAGCCCAGGCGACAGGGGTGACGCTCCCGTCCCGGTGCACCATGCCGGGCCTGCACAGGGTGGAGGCGGCTTTCGCGGCGAATGGGACCCAGAGGAAAGCGAAGAGGAAAAACAGAAAAAAAGCCGGCGCCAAACGCAATTCCCCCCTCGTCCGCCAGGGGGGCGCGGCTTCGATCACGGCCGGCTTCGGGAAGCGCGGTGGCTGCCGCACAACGGACCCCATGATTTGGCGGCTTTCGAGGGCGCCCATTCTACCCCGGAGAGCCGCGCCGGGAAACCATGCTCCCATTGGGTTCAAACAAGACCATTCACCTTTTCGTTCCTTGCCCTCATGCCGAAATTCCGATGGGACTCTCTCTTTTCCGGCTCATCCAGATCCCCGCGGCGAGCAGCGCCGCCTTGACCAGATCCGTCACAGAGAAGGCCGCGTGCAGAAGCCCGAACCGCCGGAGCGCCGCCTCCTCCCGCGCCCGGTCCAGCTCAAGCCCCAGCCGCTCGATCTCGGGGGAGAGCCAGAGGGCCTGGAGGGCCGCCGTAAGGGCCAGGAGGGCCAGGCAAATCCGAAGCCCCGTCCCTCCTCCCGCGAGCCGGGGCGCCGCCCATGCGGCGGCGAGTGCGAGAGCGGCCAGGACCGCCTGGGCCCGCGCCCATCCCCGGAACATGCGGCGGTTCACCTCCCCGGCCGCGAAGCGGAGGAAGGCCTCCCGCCGGGCGGGCTCGAGGGGCGCGAGCCGCTGGGCAAGCCCGGGGTTGCGCGCGGGCGAGAGCGCCTGGAAGGTTCCGGCGGCCGACCACCAGACCATCACCGTCGCGCCCAGCCAGGCCGCGAGCAGGGCCGCGAGTAGCGCCCCGGCCGGCACGGCCCAGGCGGGAGCGGAAGGACGAACCGGCATCAGAAAACCTCCCAAAATGGCTCCCGCGCCGCGGGAAAAGACGAAATTCCCACGGATTTTAGCCGAAACGGGTTTCCGGATGGTTACGGCGGCGGCTCCGGGGACCGGCCCCCCGGCGGGAGTCAATGTAATGCCATAACCGACGGCGCTCATTGCACCAATTTCACGCACTTTCATGGCAGGGTGATTTTTTCCGATTTCTCCGAGGAAATCGAAGGGAAAGGGAGCGATATTGGAGAAAAGATGAAGAAGAGGCTATCCTGCTCTCCCCGTCCCCTCGCCGGAGGCCGCGATGGCCGTGAGCGTCCAGTTCGGCCCCTCCCTGTCCATCGGGGGGACTCTGCCCCCCTCCTTCGGTGGGCGCCCGGCCCCCCCGCCGAGCGTGGAGCGCGCCAGCGCCCAGCCGCGCCCCCTCCCCGCGCCAAGCGTCACGGGCGACGGCAGCTTCCGCTTCCCCCATCCGGCCGGGCTGGGCCTCTTCCGGCCCCCCCTCATCCAGCTCTCGCTGCCGCCCAGCAACTTCATCGATCAGGCGGAAAGAGAAACCCCCGCCGTCATCGCCCTGCGGGGGCAGAACGTCAACGTGACAGCCTGATCCCTCACCGCAGCAAGGTGATCATCACCCCGCCCGCCACGATCATCCCCGCCGCCAGGACCACGAGCGTCACCGAGTAAGCGGCCGATGAAATCAGCGCGAACAGCTCGGGCCAGCCGACGGCGCTCACCACTCCCTCACCGGAGGGCCGAAACCAGCACGCCCCCCGCCACCACCAGGGCGGCCGAGAAGACGACGCGCCAGGTGAGGCGCTCGAGGTGGCCCAGGAAGAAGTAGCTCAGCACCACCACCCACAGGGGCGCGAGGCGGCTCAGGGGGAGCACCAAGGAGACGTCGGCGAAGGTGAGCGCCGTCCAGAAGAGACTTGCCGCCAGGATGTTGGTCACCGAGGCGGCGAGGAAGATGCCCATCGCCCTCCGGTCGGCTTGGATGCGGCCCCCGCCCGGCACGAGGGGCCTCCCGGCCAGGACCACGAGGGTCCCGGCGAGGTAGGCGCAGCCGATCCCCAGGAAGGGCGTCTTCTGGATGGCGAAGCCCTGCTTCATGAAAATGGGCATCAGAGCGTAGAGAACGCTCGAGAGGACCGGGTAGAGCAGCACGCCGCGCCCCCCGCCCCCGGGACGGCCCCGCTCCTTCACCTCGGCCAGCGAGAGGAGGGAGACGCCGAACACGATCAGCAGCGTCCCCGCCCATACCGCGAGGGTGGGCCGCTCCATCAGGAAGAGGACGGCGAAGAGCGCCGCCCAGATGGGGGTCGAGGACTGGATCGGGGTAGCCCGGCTCACCCCCATGCGCTCGATGCCCATGTAGAAGGCGAGCTGGCCCATCCCCTGCGCCACCGCCCCGGCCGCCATGAAGTAGAGAGGGGCCTCCCACGTCGTGGCGGAGAGCGTCCCCCGCAGCCAGGCGACCGTGAAACCCATCGCCGATGTAATCAGGTTGAGGGTGACGACCCCGGCCAGGGGCGTGCCGGAGCGCATGCCCTGGCGCATGCACACCAGGGTGCAGGCATAGGCCATGGAGGTGAAGATGGGGAGGACGATCCCCCATCCGAGGGGGGTGAGGAGGCCGCTCATCGGCCGGGACTATAGCCCCTCACCGGGAAGGGTGGGAAGGACGGGAGGGGGACCGCCGCTGCGGTCCGATTCTCCGTAGGGGCGACCGGCCTTCAGTCGGCCGAAGCCGACTTTCGTCCGGCGAAGGCCGGCCGGTCGCCCCCGCCAAGGCGCATGGCGCGCCCTACCGGAACGCCGACACCAGCACTCCCCCGGCCACCACCAGGGCCGCCGAGAAGACGACGCGCCAGGTGAGGCGCTCGAGGTGGCCCAGGAAGAAGTAGCTCAGCACCACCACCCAGAGGGGCACCAGGCGGCTCAGGGGCAACACCAAGGAGACGTCGGCGAAGGTGAGGGCCGTCCAGAAGCCGAACGCCGCCAGGGTGTTCGCGAAGGCGGCGACGAGGAGGAAACCCAGCGCCCGCCCGTCCGCCCGGATGGGGCCCCCGCCCGGCAGGATCGACCGCCCGGCGAGGACGACCAGCGTCCCCATCAGGAAGGCGCAGCCGATCCCCAGGAAGGGCGTCTTCTGGATGGCGAAGCCCTGCTTCATGAAGATGGGCACCAGGGCGTAGAGAACGCTTGAGAGGACCGGATAGACGAGGGCGCCGCGCCCCCCGCCTCCGGGGCGGCTCCGCTCCTTCACCTCGGCCAGCGAGAGGAGGGAGACGCCGAACACGATCAGCAGCGTGCCCGCCCACACCGCGAGGGTCGGCCGCTCCGCCAGGAAGACCGCGGCGAAGAGCGCCGCCCAGATGGGGGTCGAGGACTGGATCGGGGTGGCCCGGCTCACCCCCATGCGCTCGATGCCGAGGTAGAAGGCGATCTGGCCCAGGCCCTGGCCCATCGCCCCCGCGGCCATGAAGTAGAGCGGGGCCTCCCACGTCGTGGTGAGGTGCGTCCCCCGTAGGAAGGAGATCGCGAAGCCCGCCGCCGCGATGATCAGGTTGAGGACGACCAGCCCGGCCACGGGCGTTCCGGAGCGCAGAGCCTGGCGCATGCACACCAGGGTGCAGGCATAGGCCATGGAGGTGAAGATGGGGAGGACGATTCCCCATCCGAGGGGGGAGAGGAGGCCGCTCATCGGCCGGGACTATAGCCCCGGCCGGGAAGGTAAGAAAGAGCCGGAGGCTCCTCCCCGGAATCCGGTTAGGGGCGGCCCGCCGGCCGCCCCTGTCAAGGCAGAGGACGTATCCTGGACGTCATTCGGAGCGCAGCGAAGAATCTGCTTTTGCACCACCCGTAGATTCCCCGGGCCTTCATAGAGAAATGACAGTGCCGAATCTACCGGAACGCCGTCACCAGCACGCCCCCGCCCACCACCAGGGCGGCCGCCAGCACCACCCGCCAAGTGACGCGCTCGAGCGTCCCCAGGAAGAGATAGATCCAGACCACCACCCAGACCGGGGTGAGCCGACTCAGCGGCAGCACCCTGCTGATCTCCCCGAGGAGGAAGGAATTCCAGATGCAGATCGAGACCAGGAGGTTGAAGGCGGCCGCCGCCAGGAACCAGCCCAGCGCCCGGCGGTCGAGGGAGAGCCTTCCCGAGACGCCGAGCAGGGGCCGGCCGGCGAGGATGGTCACCGTCCCCGCGGCGAAGGCCACCGCCATCGCGGTCATCGCGTGGGGATGGTGCGCGTAGTCCCACTTCGCCAGGATGGGGGAGAAGGCCAGGATGAAGGAGGCCGAGAGAGGAAAGACGAGCGCACCCGGGAACCAGTTCTCCCGCGCGCGCTCCTCCCGGGCCAGGGAGAGGAGCGCCACGCCCGCCACGATGAGCACCGTCCCCCCGATGACGGGCGGCCCCGGCCGCTCGCCGAGGAAGGTCACGGCGAAGACGGCGCCCCAGAGCGGAGTCCGCCACCGGGGTGGCGCGGCTCACCCCCATCCGCTGGACGCCCATGAAGGCCAACAGATTGCCCATCCCCATCCCCAGGGTGCCCGTCGCGACGAACCAGAGGAACGCCTTCCAGGAGAGGTTCCAGAGGTGGCCCTGGAGGGCCGAGGCGGCGAGGCCGGCGGCGGAGACCACCACCCCGATCACGAGGAGCCCGGCGGCCGGGGTGGCGTTCCGCATCCCCTGCCGGACGCAGATGAGGGTGCCCGAGTAGGTCAGGGACGTGCCGATGGCGAACAGCTCGCCGGGGCCGAGGGAGGACAAAATCATCCGGGCACTATACAACAACGGGAGGGCGAACAGACCGCCGAGGAGGAACCCCATGCCCCCGACCTTCGAGAAGGCCACCTTTCCCGGCTCCCAGGGAGCCCAGCTCGCGGGGCGGCTCGAGCTGCCCGGCGGCCCTCCCCTCGCCCACGTCCTCTTCGCCCACTGCTTCACCTGCTCCAAGCAGTCCCTGGCCGCCGCCCGGCTGAGCCGCGCCCTGGCCGCCCGGGGGTTCGCCGTCCTGCGCTTCGACTTCACCGGCTTGGGGGAGAGCGGGGGGGACTTCGCCCACACCGATTTCTCCTCGAACATCGAGGACCTCGTCGCCGCGGCGGCCTGGCTGCGCGGGCGCGGCGCCGCCCCTTCTCTCCTCGTGGGGCACAGCCTGGGAGGGGCGGCCGTGCTGGCCGCGGCGGGGCGCATCCCCGAGGTGAAGGCCGTCGCGGCCATCGCCGCCCCGGCCGAGCCCGCCTTCGTGCGCGGAGCCCTGGAGGGGGACCTCGCGGAGGTCGAGCGGAGGGGCGAGACCGAGGTCAGCATCGCAGGCCAGCCCTTCCGCGTCCGGCGGGAATTCCTCGAGGACATCGCCTCCCACCGGCTGGAGGAGGCCATCCGCAGGCTGGCCGCGGCCCTGCTCGTCCTCCACTCCCCCCAGGACGACGTGGTGCCCATCGAGCACGCCGGGCGCATCTTCGCCGCCGCCCGGCACCCCAAGAGCTTCGTCTCCCTGGACGGGGCGGACCACCTCCTCCTCCGGCGCGAGGACGCGGACTACGCCGCCTCGGTCCTGGCCGCCTGGGCGGGGCGCTTCGTGGGCGGCAGGAAAGAAATTCCCGAGGAGGAGGCCCCGCCCGCCGGGGAGGGCGTCGTCATCGTGGCCGAGACCGGGGAGGGGAAGTTCACCCAGAGCGTGCGCGCGGGGAAGCACTCCCTCCGGGCGGACGAGCCCCGCTCCTCGGGCGGGGACGACGCGGGCCCCTCGCCCTACGACTTCCTCCTCGCGGGGCTGGGCGCCTGCACCTCGATGACCATCCGCATGTACGCCGATCGGAAGAAGTGGCCTCTCGAAGGGGTGCGGGTGGTCCTGCGGCACGCCAAGATCCACGCCGAGGACTGCGAGACGTGCGAGACGAAGGAGGGGAAGGTGGACCGCATCGAGCGCGAGATCGCCCTCTCCGGCGATCTCGACGGCGAGCAGCGCAAGCGCCTCATCGAGATCGCCGAAAAGTGCCCCGTCCACCGGACCCTGGAGAGCGAGATCAGCATCGTGACGAGGGAGGGGGAGGCGGAGCCATCGTGATTGGCCGTCATTCTGAGGGAGCCCGTCCAGGTGGCTTGCCGCCTGAGGACCCTGAAAGAGGGCGACCGAAGAATCTGCTTCTCGTTGGAAAAAATAAAAAGCAGATTCTTCGCTTCGCTCAGAATGACGGCAAAGAATAGGCGTATCGAAATAGCCCCGGAAACAATCCCTTCTCCCCCTATCTCCTCTCCTCGGCCATCACCCGGATGATCTCGAGCACCCAGTCCCGGCCCTGGATTAGAGAGCGCCAGTCCAGGCGCTCGGCGGTGGTGTGGATACCGTGGAGGTTGGCGGCCCCGATAAGCAGCGGCAGGAGGGTCTCGCCCTTCGCGTTCTTCTTGCTGGCGAAGACGTTGGACTCGGCCCCCGCGTGCATGGAGATGGGGCGGACTTCCTTCGCGCCCACCCGCTCGCCCGCCTTCTGGACCCACCGGATGAGCGGCGAGTCCGTGGCCGCCTTCCAGGGAGGCAGGAAGGAATCCGCCTTCACCTCGGCGCGGAAGTCCGGCTGGAGGGCTTGATGCTTTTTCTCCGCCGCCGCGGCGATGGCCCGGATGCGCTCGATGAGCCGCTTCTCCGCCTCGGGGTCGGTGCTGCGCAGGAGGTAGGTGACCCTGGCCTCGGAGGCGATGGCGTTCCGGGCCGTGCCGCCCTCGATGAGCCCCGCGTTGATGGAGAGGACGACGCCCCGTTCGTTTTTCTCGACCACCCCCTGGGGAATCTCCCGGTCGATCTCGGTCAGCGCCTTGATGGCGTTCACGTTGTCGGGGCGGTGGATGTCGAGGCCTGAGTGCCCTCCCCTCGCCCCGTGGGCGCGGATGACGACCTCCGCGCCCCCCGCCAGCTCCCACACCACCTCGTAGAGGTTCTCCCCGTCGATCACCAGGGCGAACTTCGCCTGGAACTCCTCGGTGCGCAGGGAGTACGCCCCGCGCATGGAGGTCTCCTCCTCCACCGTGATGGCGATCTCGACCGGGCCGTGGGGGACGGGCGCGCCCCGCTTGCCCATGAGCCGGGCCGCCACATCCAGGATGACGGCCACGCCCGCCTTGTCGTCCGCCCCGAGGGTGGTCGTGCCGTCCGTGGCGATCCACTCCTTGCCGCCGATCATGGCGGCGCGGGGGCGCACCGGCCGCAGGGGCTCCTTCTTGTCCCCCGGCACCATGTCCATGTGGGCGGTCATCAGGAGGGCGGGGACGCTCTCCATCCCCGGGCTGGCGGGGATGCGGGCCGTGACGTTGCCCGCCTCGTCCCTCCGGGCCTCGAGCCCCAGGGCGCGGAGCCTGGAGAGGATGAGCTCCCCGATTTTCTCCTCCTGCCCCGAGGGGCTGGGGACGGCGATGAGCTCGAGCATGGCGGCGAGCAGGGGGTCCGCCCGCCCGATGCGCGCGAGGGCGTCCTCCCCGCCCTCCTGCGCCCCCTCGGCGGCGAGGGCCGAGGCGAGGAGGAGGCCGGCGAGGGCGAGGAGCTCTTTCATGGCCAGCGCTCCCAATCCAAAGTGAGCCGGAAGACCAAAGGATTCATGCCTCCCGCCTCCGAGGAATCGCTCGATGCTCCCTCTCCCCCTGGGGGAGGGCTGGGGTGAGGATGAGCCAAATCCCCCGGACATGGTTCGCGCTGTCATTCCGAAGGAGCATAGCGACTGAGGAATCTGCTTCGAATTTTCAAAAATAAAAGCAGATTCCTCGCTTCGCTCGGAATGACACCTTCCCTCCCCCTACGCCCCCAGCTTCTCGGCCATCCAGTCCGTCATGTGGGGGATGACCGGGGAAAGGTAGTCCATGTGGCAGTGCTGGGCACCGCCGTCTTTTCCGGTGTAGACGCGAAGGGCCTTGTCCTTCGAGCCCGCCGCCTTGTAGAGCTTCTTGGCGTCCGAGAGGGGGATCTGCTGGTCGTCCTCTCCGTGCACGATGAGGAAGGGGCACTTCATCTTCTGCACCACCCCGTCGAGGCGGAAGCCCTCGAGCTTCTTCAGGCCCTGCTCGGCGGTCTTGACACCAAAGCTCCAGGCCAGGTGGTGGCCCGGCGAGGGGAGCGCGATCCGGAAGGCCGCCTCGATGCGCCGCTTCCAGATGGCGTAGTAGTCCCACTGCGCCCCCCAGGCGACGCAGGCCTTGATGCGCGGCTCCATGCTGGCCGAGCGCGGGGCGTAGTAGCCGCCCAGGCTCGACGCCAGAAGGCCGACTCTCTTGGCGTCCACATCCTTGCGCTTCTCGAGCCAGTCGATGATGGCCGTGGCGGCCACTTCGTAGTCGTGCCGCAGGTGGATGCCCCGGAAGCGGATGGATTCCCCCACCCCCGGGCAATCAGGCACGACCACGCTCATCCCCCGCTGGGCGAGGGCGATGCCCGAGAGGAGGAAGGAGGTCTCCTTCGTCCCGTCGAAGCCGGTGTAGGAGAGCGCGACCGGCGGCTTGGCCTTCTTCGTGTTCATGGCCGGGATGAAGTAGGCGGGCAGCGATTTCCCCTTCTCGAAGGGGATCTCGACCCGCTCGACCCGGGGCCAGTCCGTGAACTTCAGATAGCGGCCAAAGCTGTCGATGGACTTCTTGTAGTAGGCCTTGGAGGCCGCCGTCTTCGGGAAGTCGAAGCGGTCCGCCATCTGGAGGTAGTGGGTGGCGCGGTTGTAGTGGCCCGAGGCCGAGAGCTTGTGGCAGGCGCGCTCCTCGGCCTGGCCCATGGCGTAGACCCGCTCTCCCATGGCCTTCCACTCACGCGTCCACGCCTTGTCGTCCCCCACGCTCTTCTCCAGGCGGCTGCACACCTCCCAGATCTCGGCCGGATCCGCCGCCCCCATCAATGTGCGCCGGAAGGCGATCGAGACGATGAAGGACCAGCGGTAGTCGTTCGGGAACATGGCGAACCAGGGGCGCTTGCGGATTGCCTTGACGGCCATGGGTGCCTCCAAGCGGAATGAGGACATATGGGACTGCGAGGCGCCAGCATATCAGAAGGATGAAGCGCGGTCCCGCCGATCGGCCCTCCGTCCGGCAGGGCTCAGACACTCGGCGTGAAAGCGGCGCACCACGCGGGAGAGAAGGCGCGCGGGGCTTCCTTGAAGCGCATCCGGCGCGGCAGCTCGATGTGCGGGGCGGCCTGGCGCAGCCTCGCCTCGGGACGGTTTCCACCGCCCCTACCGCTCCAATCCGGCGGGCCGGGAGGCCCGCACCGGTTTTATGTGCCGGATGCCGCTTAACGGGCGCCGTTGGCGCCGGCCTTCGCCGCCACGTCTTCCAATCCCAGCCGCTTAAGGGCGGCCGCCGTGGGCACGCCCTCCGGGCTCCAGCCCCGCAGCCGGTAGTACTCGTCCTTCATGGCCTCGAGCTCGGCCGGCGGGCAGTGCATCCCCTTGTGGGGGCCCTCCGGGATGGGCTCGTGCATGACGCGGTGGGGCAGCATGTCGCGCGAGCGGTCCACTCCCTCGCGCACCTGGAAGGCCCGCTCGAGGTTGACGATGCGCTCGCCTGTCCGCTCCAGCTCCTCGGCCGTGGTGTCCCAGCCGGTGATCATGTTGAGCATCTCGGCGTACTTCTCGTTGATCATCGCGCCGTAGCCGCGCTCGGCGGTGAAGCGGCACTGGGTGATGGAGTCGCCCATCGCGGTGAAGTTCTGGGTCTTGATGGCGAAGAGAGGCTTGCCCTCGGGGCTGGTGTTGTCGTGGTCGGCGGCGTACTGGAGGGTAGGCCGGGTGTCGTGGTGGCTGCCGCCCCGGGTGCCAGTCGCGTAGCCGATGGACATGCCCTTGAGCGCCCGGGCGCTGTGCGCCGGGAGCTCGAGCCCGCGCGCCGCGTAGAGGAACTTGGGGGCGTCCCCCCCGATCTCCTCGGCGAGACGCTGCCCGCCCTCGGCCAGCCGGGCGCCGAAGCCGCGCCGGTGGGCCATGTCCTCGAGGAGCTGGAGCATGGTCTTGGCGTCGCCCCAGCGCAGCTCGACGCCCGTGTCGGACTTCTTGAGGAGGCCCCGCTCGTAGCACTCGAAGGCGAGCGAGAGGGTGACGCCCGCCGAGACGGTGTCGAGGCCCAGCTCGTCGCAGAGCATGTTGCCGCGCATCAGGGCGCCGGCGTCCCCGACGCCGAGCATGGTGCCCAGGGCGAAGATGCTCTCGTACTCGGGCATCTTCCACTTCAGGCCGTCGAACTCCCCGCCCTTCATCAGGTAGTCCTTGCCGCAGGCGACGGGGCACTTGAGGCAGGTGGTGTCCTTGTCCAGGTAGTGCTCGAGCATGTACTCGCCGCTGATGGGCTCGCAGCTCTCGAACACCTCGGTCATCAAGTTCCGGGTGCCCAGGGCGCCCATCTTGTTGATCATGTTGACGAGGATGGGGGTGCCGTACTTGTTCAGCGCCGCCGTGCCCTTGCGGACCCCCTCGGCCGTGGCGTTGACGTAATCGCGCAGCGCCTTGGCGTCGGCCACCTCCGTCTTGGCCTTGCCCTTCACGGCGATGGCCTTGACGTTCTTGCTCCCGAGGACGGCGGCCATGCCGCCCCGCCCGCTGATGCCGTCGCGGCTCTTGCGCCAGGTGTGGGTCATGGCGGCGAAACGGACACGATTCTCCCCCGCCGGCCCGATGGCGATGACGTCGGCGCCCCCCTCGCGCGAGGAGACGGTCTCGCAGGTCTCGCGGATCCACTTTCCCTTGAGGCCCGAGGCGTCCCGGAAGACCGCCCCCTCCTCGGAGATCACGAGATAGACCGGCCCGCTGGCCGTGCCGTGCAGGACAATGGCGTCGTGGCCCGTGCGCTTGAGGGTGGTGGGCCAGGCGCCGCCGAAGGTACTGTCGAAGAAGAGGCCGGTGAGGGGGCTCTTGGCCGCGATGCAGGCCCGGCTCGCGCTGGGGACGGCCGTGTCGGTATAGGGACCCACGGCGAAGGCGATGACGTTCTCGGAGGAGAGGGGGTCCACCCCCGGGCGCAGGAGGTCGAAGAGGAGGCGCGCGCCGAAGCCGTTGCCGCCCAGGTAGTTCCGGGCGAAGGCCTCGCCGAATTCCTCGGCGCGGGCTGTCCGGGCCGCCAGGTCGATGTGCAGAATCTTGCCTTGGTATCCGAGCATGGGTGCTCCCTATCCATCGCGATGAGAAAAGAGACGAGCCAGTCCGCTGCGATTATATCGGATTCGGCGGCCTTGAAAAGGCGCTCAGGCCTGGCCCGAAAGGCCTCGGCGGGCAGGCCTTTGCGGGGCGGGGACTAGCCCGGCACTTCCAGCCGCCGGTAGGACTCGGCGCATTCTAGGCCGCTTCCCTCGGCCATCCGCTTGCTCCAGTCGCGCATGTGGGAGATGAGCTCCTCGACGTCCCCGATCTGGCTCTTGTGGCAGGCGAGAGCGCGCATCTTGATCTCGAAGACGGGGGCGATGTCCACCCAAACGTCCGGCTTGGCGGGATGGCTGAAGTAGACTTCCTTGGGGTGGTGGGGCTCCAGCCCCTCGGCCAAGAGCTCGGGGAAGAAGTTGGGGTTCCCCACCGCCGGGTAGAGGGCGTCGAAGATGGCCTGGTTCGCACTGCGGTGGTCGCGGTGGTAGCCGTAGAAGCTGTCGAAGGAGGCCATGGCGGGGTCGCCGCTCACCACGAGGTCGGGCTTCACCCGGCGCATCATCCTCACCAGATCGCGGCGGAGGTCGGGAGTGTTCTCCAGCTCCCCGTCGGGATGGCGGAGGAAATGCACGTCCGCCACCCCGAGCACCTCGGCGGCGGCCCGCTGCTCGGCCTCTCGGATGGTCCAGCGCTCCTCGAGGGAGAGCCCGCGGGAGCCGTTCCCGTTGAAGCCTTTTTCGCCGCTGGTGCAGAGGCAGTACTCCACGCGGCGCCCCTGGCCCGCCCAGACGGCGGCGGAGCCCGCGCTGCGGAACTCGAGGTCGTCGGGATGGGCGGCGATGAAGAGGATCGTCCGGTGCTCCATGGGGGCTCGGCGCTCTCAAGACGGAAGAGGAGGGTAGGCGGACCCCCGATTTATAGCAGGGCGGAGGTCCGCGCGCCAAGGGGGGCGGAGGGGCGCGCGCCCAGGACATTGAAAACGCTGCGCTCCCGGCGCGCACTCTCATCCTGACACTCGTCTCGGCGGATTAGAGGCTCTTGCCTTCGCCCGTCCCGCACGCTTCGCTGTGGCGGAGGGGAGGCTTTGATGATAATTTCAAGCACCCCGTGAGCATCCCATCGGCTCGACTTCACAGCGGAGGACCCGAGATGACGGCCAAGCCCCGCGTCTTTCTCTGCAGCCGGATTCCGGACGAGGCGGAGCGCTACCTCCGCGCCCGCACCCGGCTGGAGGTGTATCCCGGGGAGGACCTCATCAGCCGCGAGGAGCTGCTGCGGGCCGTGCGGGAGGTGGATGGCCTCATCCCCACCGTCACGGAGCGGATCGACGCCGAGGTGATGGACGCCGCCCCGAATCTCCGGGTCATCGCCAACTACGGGGTGGGCTACAACAACATCGACGTCGAGGCGGCGACCGGACGCGGCCTCCCCGTGACCAACACGCCCGAGGTGCTCACCGAGGCGACGGCCGATCTGGCCTTTTCGCTCATCCTCGCGGCGAGCCGCCGCCTGGGCGAAGGGGAGCGCTATGTGCGGGCCGGCCGGTGGACGGGGTGGAAGCCCACCCAACTCCTGGGCTGGGACGTGTACGGCAAGACGCTCGGCATCATCGGCTTGGGCCGCATCGGACAGGCCGTCGCCCGGCGCGCGCGCGGCTTCTCCATGAAAGCCCTCTACACCGATGCGCGGCGCGCCCCAGCCAGGCTCGAGCGCGAGCTGGGAGTGAGGTACGTGCCCATGGCGTCCCTGCTCCGGCAGGCGGACATCGTCACCGTGCACGCCCCCCTCATGCCGGAGACCCATCACCTCATCAACGCCTCGGTGCTGCGGCGGATGAAGCGGACGGCCATCCTGGTGAACGCGGCCCGGGGCCCGATCGTGGACGAGAAAGCCCTGGCGGCCGCCCTGCGCTCGGGCCAGATCGCGGCGGCGGGGCTGGACGTCCACGAGAAGGAGCCCTCGGTGCATCCCGATCTCCTCGAGCTCGAGAACGTGGTGCTGCTGCCCCACTTGGGGAGCGCCACCCTCGAGACGCGGACGGCCATGGGCCTGCTCGCGGCGAAGAACTGCCTCGCCGCCCTGGCGGGCAAGAGGCCCCCCTGCCTCGTGAACCCCGAGGCCTGGCGGAGCCGCAGGCGGGGGTGAGGCCATGGGCGCGAAAGGAGCCCCGGAGGGAAGACGCGCCCTCGCCGTGAATCTCGGCGAGATGATCCATCTCATTCCGGGAGGCATCTCCAGCCGGACCGTCTTCAAGGACGAGCGCGGCCAGGCCATCCTGTTCTGCATGGCGCCGGGGGAGGAGCTCCTCGAACACACGGCGGCCCATCCGGCCGCGGTGCACATCCTCGAAGGCTCCGGCACGTTCGAGATGGAGGGCGGGGTCCATCCCGCCGCGCCCGGCGCCCTATTCCACATGCCGGCCCGCCTGCCCCACGCCGTCCGGGCCGAGCCGGGGGGGAAGGGACTCGTGTTCCTTCTCACCATGTTCTTCGAGCCGAAATGAAAGGCCGGGACTCTCGGCGGTTCGTGAGGCGGCCCCGTTTGGCTCGGATGAGGGGATGAAATGGATCTGGGAATCCGGGGGCGGACGGCACTCGTGACGGGCGGCAGCCGGGGGATCGGGCGGATGACCGCCCTGCGCTTCATGGAAGAGGGCGCCCGGGTGGCCATCTGCGGCCGGACGAAGGAGACCATCGAAGAGGCCCGGGAGGACCTGGCGAAGCGCACGGGGGGCGAGGTGCTGGCCGTCCAGGCGGACACGTCGCGGCCGGAGGACATCCCCCGGCTCGTCCGGGGCGTCGTGGAGCGCTTCGGGGGGCTGGACATCCTGGTGAACAACGCAGGCACCATGAGCTCGGGCCGCTTCAATGCCTTGACGGACGAGGCCCTCCAGCTCCAGCTCGACACCAAGCTCTTCGGCTTCCTGCGCCTCATCCGGGAGGCGGTCCCCCACATGCGGGCCAAGGGGTGGGGGCGCATCGTCAACATCATCGGCGGGGCCGGAAAGGAGCCCGACCCCTACATGTTCGGGAGCGGGATGACGAACAGCGCCCTTCTGAACCTGACGAAGTCCCTCTCGGCCGAGTTCGGGGAGGAAGGCATCCACGTCAACGCCGTCTGCCCGGGCTGGGTGGACACCGCCCTCTGGCGCCGGAACGCCCGGGGCCTCGCCGCCGAGCTCGGGGCCCAGAGCGAGGATGAGGCGCGCCGCCTGGCCGCCCGCCGGAACGCCCTCAACCGCTTTGGGAGGCCCGAGGAGCTGGCGGACGCCATCGTCTTCCTGTGCTCCGAGCGCGCGAGCTACATCACGGGCGTTTCCCTCAACCTCGACGGGGGCAGGCTCAAAGCGCTCTGGTAGGCATTCCCGCGCGCCTCCAGGGCTTCTTCCCATCCTGGCGCCGAGGGAACCGCCGGGAACGGGCGATGATGAGGGGATCATGGAAGAGAAGCGGCAGGACCCGCGCCACCACAAGCGGACGGCTTCCTCCGTTTTCATCATTGCGCCCGAATTATCGGAGGGTCCCATCGAGCCGGTGGATTTCAGCTCGGGCGGTTTCGGGCTCAAGCTGTCCCGGTGCCCCCTCCTGGGCACCACGGTTTCGTGCACCCTCCACATCGGGGGCGTCACCCTGAGCGGCATCTCGGCGCGGGTGGCCTGGACGCGCGAGGAGGCGAGCCCACCCCGCACATGGGCCGCCGGCTTGGCCATCCAATTCGAGGAGGGCGAGCGGGACGAGCTGCTGATCGCCCTGAGCGGGCTTTTGGCCGAGATCGCGGCGGGTTCCTGAGCGTCTTCTCTCCGTGAGGCGGCGCCGTCCCGGCGCCTGGGAGGGCCCGCATGGAAAAACAGGTGCGCGCCCCCGATGTCGCCCATCCGGGGCTCCGGTGGTTCAACGTGCCGGCCCCGCTCTCCCTGCGCGATCTCGCGGGGCGGCTGGTGATCCTGGACTTCTGGACCTTCTGCTGCATCAACTGCATGCACATCCTGCCCATCCTCCGGCGGGTGGAGGAAGCCTTCCCGCGCGAGGTGGCGGTCATCGGCGTCCACTCGCCCAAATTCGCGGCCGAGAAGGACCCGGACAACGTGGCCCGGGCCATCGCCCGCTACGGCATCGTCCATCCGGTGGTGCACGACCCCGAGTGCCGCATCTGGCGGAGCTACGCCGTGCGCGCCTGGCCCACCCTTGTGTTCGTCTCGCCGGACGGCTACGTCCTGGGCGCCCACTCGGGCGAACCCGACCCGGACGCCCTCCTGCGGGGGCTTTCCCAGGTGGTGGACCAGATGCGGAGCGCGGGGCACGCCGCGCCCGGCGCGCTCCCGCTCGCGCCGGTCCCCCCGGCCGGGGGGAGGTTCGCCTTCCCCGGCAAGCTCAGGCCCCTGCGCGGGGGTGAGAAGGCCTGGGCCCTCTGCGACTCGGGCCATCACCAGATCGCCGTCCTCGACGACGCCGGCCGCGACCGGGGCCGCGCCGGCAGCGGCGAGCCGGGCTGGCGGGACGGGGAGATGGGGGAGGCGCGGTTCCAGAGCCCCCAGGGCCTCGCGGCGGATGACGCCGCGATCTACGTCGCCGACACCTGGAACCACCGCATCCGCCGCATCGACCGGGAGAGCGGCCGGGTCACCACCCTGGCGGGGACGGGCGCCCGCGGCCTCGCGCTCGGCGGCCCCGCGCCCGGCCTCCAGACCGCGCTCGCCTCCCCCTGGGACCTCGAAGTGCGCGGGACACGGCTCTTCTTCGCCAACGCGGGCACCCACCAGCTCGGCGTCGTGGACCTCGCCCGGGGGACGGCGGAGCGGCTGGCCGGCTCGGGGGCGGAGGCCCTGGTGGACGGTCCGGCCGCCGAGGCCGCGCTGGCCCAGCCGAGCGGCCTGGCGCTGGACCCGCACGGGGAGAGGCTCTACTTCGTGGACAGCGAGACCTCCTCCGTCCGCTATGTCTCCCTGAACGGGAGGCCCGAGGTGCATACCCTGGCGGGGAAGGGCCTCTTCGACTTCGGCCACGAGAACGGCCCGCTCGACCGGGCGCTCTTCCAGCACCCTCTGGGGATCGCCTGGCTCGAGGGCGGGGGCGGACGGCTCCTCGTCGCGGACAGCTATAACGGCGCGCTGCGCGTCGTGGACCTGCGGCGGCAGTGGGCGAGCGACCTGGACGACGGCTTCGACTGCGCCGACCCCGTCTGCCTCCCGGCGGGGGAGCCCGCGGGGGCGGCCGTGGACACTCCGGAGCGCGTCTTCATGGTGGACACGAACAACCACCGCATCCTCGAGTACCTCGTCAGGGAGCGCACTTACCGGACCTGGAGCCAATGAAGCGCCTCCCGGCGCGCCTCCTCACCCTCCCTTTCCTCACGGCGCCCGGCCTCGCCCGCCCCGGTTCTTGTTTCCCCGTCTTCCGGGAAATTTCTTCCCCCGTCCCCGGTCCGAAGTCACCTCGGGCGAAGCGATCTTTCTGATAAGTCAATATAATTCAACGCGGTAGGCGGAACGTCCCGCATCGGCACGGAGCTTGCTTCGATCCTTTCGGGCGCTGCCCATCCGGGCGGCGGGGCAATGCCGGCCTCTTTGGCGAGGAGCGCATCATGAGCGTATTCCCGGGGCTTTCGATCGGCGCCTCCTCCATGGAGAACGCGGCGAACGCGCTCCAGATCGTCGGGAACAACCTCGCCAACCTGAGCACGTCCGGCTTCAAGCGGAGCCGCGGAGTGCAGTCCACCGCGTTCTCTTCTCTCCTGACGGGCGGCTCTCCCGGGAACCAGATCGGCCACGGCGCCCTGGGCATCCAGTCCCAGCGGATCACCTCCCAGGGCGCGAACGAGCGGACCGGCATCGACACCGACGTGGCCGTTGACGGGAACGGCTGGTTCATCGTCAAGGCCCCCGCCAGCACCGAGCTCCTCTACACCCGGGCGGGCAACTTCCGCCTCGACGAGAACCGCTTCCTGGTGGAGCCCGACGGGAAACGGGTCCAGGGTTTCGCCGTCACCAATGGCGTGACCGGCAATGCCCTGGGCGACATCGCAGTGACCTCGCTGAGCTCGCTCGGGGCGCCCACCACTCTCGTGCAGCTCAAGGGGAACCTCAATTCCTCGGCCTCGGTCCTGGGCGTCCCGCCCGCCTTCACATCGGCGGCCAAGATGGACGAGTTCACCGTCGTCCAGGGCGTCAACGATCAGATCGTCTTCGAGATGAACCAGAACGGAACGGCCATCACCGCGAGCCTCGTGACGGACGGCGGCCTCGTCTCGGGCGCGCCGGCCACCGGAGCCGCCCTCGCGGCCGCCCTCAAGCAGGCCTTGGAAACCCAGAACGGCACGGGCGACACCTACGGCGTCGCCTACGATCAGGCCACGGATCTCTTCAGCATCACGAACCTGCAATCCAACACGAACACCATCGCCTTCCGGCACGGCGACGCGGCCTCGACGGCATCCGCCCTGCTCGGCTTCGCCGCCTCGAACTCAGAGCCCATCGCCCCGAACAGCCGGGAGGAGAGCGACCTCGGGGTGGCCTTCAACGTGGTCGCGGGCGTGAACGACACCCTCTCCGTCCTCATCGACGGGGCGGCGACGAGCGTCACCATCGCCGCCGACAACTACACGGGCCAGGAGCTGGCTTTCGCGATGGAGGCCGCCCTGCGGGCCGCCTCGGCGCAGAACGTGGGTATTCAGGTCACGTACAGCGTGGGCAACGCTTTCAACCAGTTCGTCATCAAGGGGCCGGTCACCGGCGGCGCGCACACCATCAACCAGCCCTCGAACACGGCGAATCCGTCCATCTCCGTCGCCGCCGCCCAGATCTCCGTGACCGGCGGCACCCTCGCCCAGACGACGGGCCTGGCCGCCGGCACGGCCGCGGACGGGACCGGCTTCTTCGACATCGCCGATCCCTTCGCGACCAGCTCTTCCAGCACGGTGGTGCAGATCGTGGACAGGCTGGGCAACCAGCACCCCCTCACCATCTTCATCCGCAAGATCGGCGACAACGCCTGGGACTGGCACGCGGCCTTGAAGGGGGAGAGCCTGACGGGGCCCACGCCGGACGGCTTCTTCGAGCAGGTGGCCAGCGGCCGCGTCCGCTTCGACACGCTGGGAAAGCTCCTCAGCGAAACCATCACCCCGGGCGCGGGCGTATTCAATTTCGGCGCCGTGAGCGGAGGGGCGGTCCCGGCGCCCAACCAGCTCATCACCTTCGATTTCGGCGACGCCATCCAGGCGGGCGGGACGGGCCTGGCCGGCATCTCCCAGTATGAATCCTCCATCCTCCCTGCCTCCCAGGGGGGGCGGGGCGCGAACGTCCTCACCCTGACCACCGTCATCTCCGACGGAGAACCCGGCGGCTCCTTCACCGGCTTCCGGATCGGCGACGACGGGTTCATCCGGGTGGATTTCTCCAACGGGCGCGACGAGGCCATCGCCCTGCTGCCGCTCGCCCTCTTCCCGGCCGAGGACGAACTCACCGCCATCTCGAACAACCTCTTCCGGCGCACGGACGCGGCCGGGACGGCCGTCGTCACCGCCCCTCTCGTGAACGGGGCGGGCCGCCTCCTGGCGAGGAGCCTCGAGCGCTCCAACGTCGAGAGCGCCGAGCAGTTCGGCGAGATGATCTTCCAGCAGCAGATCTTCCAGGCGAACTCCCGCGTCATCACGGCCGCGAACGACGTGCTGGAGTCGCTGATCAACATCGTCTAGCGGCGGCAGCCACCTGTGAATAGCCGCGCCTCATGCACTTGTAGGGGCGTACGGCCGCACGCCCCTACACATAACAATCCGGTGCAAAAGATGTCATTCTGAGCGGAACGAAGTGAAGCGAGGAATCTCGGTTCTAACCACCGATATCCTTCGCGGAGCCTGTCCTGAGCGAAAGCGAAGGGCTCAGGATGACAATTCCGGAACCAGATGGTGCATGCGAGCTCACTCCGCCGGGTACTTCTCCACCAGCCGGCGGGCGATCACGATGCGCTGGATGTCGTTCGTGCCCTCCCCCACCTGGAGCACGGGCGCGTCGCGGTAGTAGCGCTCGACGGGCAGCTCCTTGATGTAGCCATAGCCCCCGTGGATGTGGATGGCCGCCTCCGTGGCGCGCTGGGCGGCGTCGGAGGCGAAGAGCTTGGCCATCCCCGCCTCAAGGTCGCAGCGCCGGCCGGCGTCCTTGAGGCGCGCCGCGTGGTAGGTGAGCTGGCGGGCCGCCTCGAGCGAGGTGGCCATGTCGGCGAGCTTGATCTGGATGGCCTGGTGCTCGGCGATGGGCTTGCCCATCGTGCGCCGCTGCTGGGCGTAGCGGAGGGAGTCCTCCAGGCAGGCCCGGTGGATGCCCAGTGCCCGGGCCGCCACCTGGATGCGCCCCAGCTCGAGCCCCGCCATGAGCTGCTGGAACCCCCGGTTCTCCTCCCCGATGAGGCAGGCCGCGGGCACCCGGCACTCCTCGAAGACGAGCTCCCCCGTGCGGATCCCCCGGTAGCCCATCTTGTCCAGGTGGCGGCTCACCCGGAAGCCCGGCAGGTCGCGGTTCATCAGCAGGCAGCTGATGCCCCGGTGGGGCTTGTCGGCCGCGGGGTTGGTGCGGACCATCACGCCGAAGTGGGTGCCCCGCTCGCTGTTGGTGATGAACATCTTGGAGCCGTTGACGATGTAGTCCGTCCCCTCGCGGCGGGCCGAGGTGCGCAGGGCCGCCACGTCCGAGCCCCCGTCCGCCTCGGTGATGCCGATTCCGCAGCGCACCTCCCCGCGCGCCATCCGGGGGAGCCACTCCCGCCGCTGCTCCTCCGTGCCGTAGCGGTGGATCATCCACGCGACCATCGAGTGGCCGCCGAGCGTCCCGGTCAGGCTCATCCAGCCCCGCGCCAGCTCCTCGGTGAGGACGACGAAGCTCACCGCGTCCATCCCGGCCCCGCCGTACGCCTCGGGGATGACCGCGCCGAAGTAGCCGAGCTCCTTCATCCGGTCCACGAGGGGCTGGGGGTACTCGTCCGCGTGGTCGTAGCGGCTGGCGGCGGGAATGACCTCCTGCTGCACGAACTGGCGCACCCCGGCCTGGAGCGCCCGCTGGAACTCGGTGAGCTGACCGTCCATTCCCGCTCCTCCTCCGCCTCCGGGCCGCCTACGCCGGGCGTGCCATCCCCCGGTACATCTCCCCCACCAGCCGGGGGACGCCCTCCAGCCGGAAGCGCTCGAGGCGCACCAAGTCCAGCCCCGCCTGGAGGATGAGCTCGTCGATCCGGCGGTTCAGGTTGCACCCGCGCCCGACGCGGTTCTGCAGCGGGTTCAGGCGGTCCTGCCAGCGGCTGACGCCCGGGTGGCCGCTCCGGCCGTGCTCGAGGAAGAAGAAGCCGCCCCCCGGCCGCAGCACCCGGGCGATCTCGCGCAGGGCGGCCAGCGGATCGAAAACCGTGCACAGAGTCCAGGTGGAGACCGCGCAGTCGAAGCGCCCGTCCCCGAACGGGAGCGCCTCGGCCACGCAGAGCACCCGCCTCACCTCGGCCCGGGAGGCCGCCACGCGCCGGGCCACCCGCCGCGGGAGCATCCGGACGGGGTCGGCCGCCGTGATCGTGCGGACGGCGGGAGGGTAGTGGGCGAGGTTCAGGCCGGTTCCGAAGCCCAACTCGAGGACATCCCCCTCCGCCTCGGCGAGGGCCGCCTCGCGCTCCCGCTGGAACTTCTTCCCCCTCACCGACCAGTCCATCAGCCAGGGGAACAGGCAGTCTCCGTAAATCCCCAAGGTCCCCGCTCCCAGGCGGCGCGCTACATCAGCGAGAGCCCCTTCGGCGCCTCGGGGATGAGAAGCCGCTTCACGGGCTTCCCCGCCGCCAAGTGCGACTCCACGATCTCATCCGCGTCCTCGGGCCGCACGCCCCCGTACCAGACGTTATCCGGCATGACGCACACGGCGGCGCCGTGCTCGCAGACGTCCAGGCAGGTGGTGCCCAGCACCCGCGACCTCCCCTTCAGGCCCTTCTCCTCGACGAGCGCCTTGAGCCGCTCCCGGAGCTCCTCGGAGCCGCAGTCCGAGCAGCATCCCTTCGGGTGGCCGGGCTCCCGCCGGTTCTGGCACACGAGCAGGTAGCGTTTCTTCCGGAACATGCTGGGGCTCCCTTCCCAAAATGAAGACAATGGAAACGGACAGGAGCGAGGCTAGCACATCGCCCGGGGGCCGCAAACCTGGCGGATGGTGGGCCAGTTTGATGATTCTGCCTTCATTCCGAACGCGGCGTTCCCTCACCCCCATCCCCTTTCCCAAGGGGAGAGGGGCGCGGAGCCGCGAGAACCTTTGTCTTGGATGAATGGGGCGCTTCTCCCTCTCCCTTTGGGAGAGGGCCGGGGTGAGGGGGAGTATCGGCACCCGTTACCACAAACTGACCCACTACCACCTTGGTGCAGCACGGTCCACCCTTCCGTCCCGCAAATGATAAGATGCCGCAGGCCCATTGAACAGGAGATCGCATGAGGGATTCCGCCCCGCCTTCCAGCGGCCCCGCGCCGCGCCGCGTCATCCTCTTCGCCACCTGCCTCGTGGACCACTTCTTCCCGGAGGTGGGCGAGGCGGCGGTGCACCTCCTGGAGCGCTCCGGCGCCGAGGTGGACTTCCCCGAGGGCCTCACCTGCTGCGGCCTCCCTCACTTCAATAACGGCTTCCGCGAAGAGGCCCGCAAGGTGCTCGAGCCCCAGCTCAGGCTGCTGGAAGGGGACGCCCCCATCGTCGTCCCCTCCGGCTCCTGCGGCTGGATGCTCAAGTGCGTCCTCCCCACCCTCTTCCCGGACGACCCTTGGAAGCGCGAGCGGGCCGAGGCTGTCTCCTCGCGCGTCCTGGAGCTCTCCCAGTACCTCGGCAGGCATGCTCCCGCGGCGCAAAACCCCGTCCTGCCCGGCAAGACCGTCTATCACGACTCCTGCCATCTGCTCCGGGGCCTCGGCGAGCGGGAGGCGCCCCGCCGCCTCCTGGACCAGGCCGCAGGGCGGCGCGAGGAGCTGCCCGGCTGCGACCGCTGCTGCGGCTTCGGGGGCTCCTTCGCGGTCAAGTTCCCCGAGGTCTCCTGCGCCATGCTGGAGCAGAAGCTCGACGCCGCCGAGGGCGCGGAGGCGGACTGGCTCGTCGCGGCGGACGCGGGCTGCATGCTCCAGATCGGGGGCGGGCTCGCCCGCCGGGGCTCGCGGGTGCGGCTCCTGCACCTGGCCCAGGCCCTCGCCGGGCCGGGAGCCCCCGGCTGGCCCGAGGAGGCCAAGGCGTGAAATCCCCCTTCAACCGCCGGGCCGGCCTCGCCCTGGCCGACCCCCAGCTCCGGCAGGCCCTGCGAACGGGCACGGGCCGCATGGGGGAGATGCGTCTCAAGGCCTTCGAGTCGGCGGCCGCGCCCCTCGCCCTGCGCGCCCGGGCGCGGGAGATCCGCCGCCGCACCTTCGACGACCTCGGCCGCCACCTGGAGACCCTCCTGGCGAGCCTTCGCCGCGCGGGGGTCGAGGTGCACGCCGCGCCCGACGCCGGGGCGGCGCACCGCGTCATCCTGGACATCGCCCGGCGCCGCGGGGCCACCCTCGCGGTCAAGAGCAAATCCATGGCCTCGGAGGAGATCCACCTGAACGCGGCGCTCGAGCGGGCGGGGGTGCGCCCGGTCGAGACCGACCTGGGGGAGTGGATCCTCCAGCTCGCCGAGGAGACGCCGAGCCACCTCGTGGCCCCGGCCCTCCACAAGACGCTGGAACAGGTGGTAGACCTCTTCCGCCGCAAGGTGGACCCGGGCGCCCCCTCCGACCCGGAGGCCCTCACCGCCCTCGCGCGCAAGGCGCTGCGCCGGGAGTTCCTCGCCGCCGGCATCGGGATCAGCGGGGTGAACTTCGCCATCGCCGAGACGGGCACCCTCTGCCTCGTGACGAACGAGGGGAACGGCCGGCTCGTCACCGCGCTCCCCAAGGTGCACATCGCCCTCATGGGCTTCGAGAAGGTGGTGCCGACGGTGGAGGAGGCCCTGACCCTGCTCGCCGTCCTCCCCCGCAGCGCCACGGGCCAGAAGCTCACCACCTACTTCACCATGCTGACCGGCCCCCGGCGGCCCGGGGAGGCGGACGGCCCCGACGAGGTGCACCTCGTGCTCCTCGACAACGGGCGCTCGCGCCACCTCGGGGGGCCCTTCCAGGAAGCCTTCCACTGCATCCGCTGCGGGGCTTGCCAGAACGCCTGCCCGGTCTTCCAGACGGTCGGGGGCCACACCTACGACTCTGTCTACGGCGGGCCCATCGGGTCCATCCTGAGCCCCATGTTCCGGGGGCTCGAGGCCTCGGGCGAGCTGGCCGCCGCCTCGAGCCTGTGCGGGGCCTGCCAGGAGGCCTGCCCCGTGCTGGTGGACATTCCCCGGATGCTCATCGAGATGCGCGGGGCGCGGGTGGCCCAGCGGAACATCTCGCGGACGGAGCGGCTCCTCTTCCGCGCGGCGGCCTGGGCCATGCGCCGGCCGGCCGCCTGGGCGCTCTCCTTCCGGGGGCTCTCCCTGCTGGGGCGGGTCCTTGGCCCGCGCCTCAAGGCGGGGTGGCTGCCCGGGGCGGCCGGGGCCTGGGCGAGGGGGCGGGAGCTGCCCTTCCCGGCCCGCCGGAGCTTCCGCGACCGCTGGCGCGAGCGCCAGCGCGGGGCCGGCAAGGCCCTCTCCGCCGTCCCCCCGGCCGCGTCCCAGGAGCGGACGCCCGAGGGGATGCTGGACCACATCAGGCGCCAGGCGGCGCTCGGCGAGGGGCTGGCGCACGGCCACGTCCCATCGCCCTCGGGCGCCCTGCCCGAGGTGGAGATTCCCGATCCGGCGGAGCGCTTCCGGCGGGAGTTCGAGGCGGTGGGAGGAGGCTTCTTCCGGGCCGCCTCCATCGAGGAGGCCAAGGCGCGGCTCCTGGAGCTGGCCTCGCGCTGGAAGGACCGCCCCGTGGCGGTGAGCGGGGGTCTCCCCCTGCCCGCCGCCGGGTGGCTGCGGGAGGCGGGGCACGAGGTGCTGGAATCCGCCGAAGGGGACGACCGCGGGCGCCTCGATGCCGCGGGGCTCGGGGTGACGGGCTGCGCCTGGGCCGTGGCCGAGACGGGCACCCTCGTCCTGCCGAGCGGCGCGGGCCGCCCCCGCCTGCATTCGCTCCTGCCGGAGGCCCACCTGGCCCTCGTCCGCGAGGAAGACATCGTCCCCCACCTCTCGGCGCTCGGGCCGCGCATCCAGGGAGCCATCGTGGGGGGCGCCGGGGCGAGCTGCGTCTCCCTCATCACCGGGCCCAGCCGCTCGGCCGACATCGCCCTCACCCTTATCCGGGGCGTCCACGGCCCCCGGGAGGTCTACGCCATCCTGCTGCCGCGGGGCGTGGCATAGAAAAACGGCTAGACTAAATCCTTAGGGGCGGGATGTACGCCACCTGTGCCGCGTGCATCCGTAGGGGCGGTTTAGACCCGCCCCTACAGACGTGGCCGGCCAGAGATATGCACAGAGGCGTTCAATTGAATGCCCCTGCATGAGATTCTTGCCAATCCCCCACAAAAAAAGCGCCCCCGGGCCTGAGCCCGGGGGCGCCGCTTCCGCTCGGCGGAAGGCTAGATGTCGTAGTAGAGGGCGAACTCGTGGGGGTGCGGCCTGAGCCGGATAGCGTCCACCTCCATCTCGCGCTTGTAGGCAATCCAGGTCTCGATCACGTCCTTGGTGAAGACGTCGCCCTTGAGCAGCCAGTCGTGATCGGCCTCGAGGCGGTCGAGCACGGCGTCGAGGCTGCCCGGCGTCTGCTGGACCTTGGCCTTTTCCTCGGGGGCGAGGTCGTAGAGGTTCTTGTCGATGGGGCTGGGCGGCAGGATCTTGTTCTGGATGCCGTCGATGCCGGCCATGAGCATGGCGGCGAAGGCCAGGTAGGGGTTGCAGGTGGCGTCCGGGCAGCGCAGCTCGATGCGCTTGGACTTCTCGCTGTGGGAGTACATGGGGATGCGGACGCAGGCGCTGCGGTTGCGGCAGCTGTACATGAGGTTGATGGGGGCCTCGTAGCCCGGCACGAGCCGCCGGTAGCTGTTCGTCGTCGGGTTGGTGAGGGCAAGCAGCGCGGGGGCGTGGTGCAGGAGGCCGCCGATGTAGTAGAGCGCCGTCTGGCTCAGGTCGCCGTAGGAGCCCGCGTGGAAGAACTGGTTCTTGCCGCCTTTCCAGATGCTCTGGTGCACGTGCATGCCCGAGCCGTTGTCCTTGAAGATGGGCTTGGGCATGAAGGTGGCCGTCTTGCCGTGGCGCCGGGCCACGTTCTTGACGACGTACTTGTACTTGAGGAGCTTGTCGGCCATGACCACCATCGAGTCGAACCGCATGTCGATCTCGCACTGGCCGGCCGTGGCCACCTCGTGGTGGTGCACCTCGACGCTGACGCCCATGTCCTCCATCAGCATGGCCATCTCGGAGCGGATGTCCTGGAGGGTGTCGGTGGGCGGGACGGGGAAGTAGCCCTCCTTGTAGCGCACCTTGTAGCCGAGGTTGGGGCCGCCGTCCTCGCTGCCGGTGTTCCAGGCGGCCTCGGAGGAGTCCACCTCATAGAAGGCGTGGTTCTCGGCCTGGTTGTAGCGGACGCTGTCGAAGATGAAGAACTCGGCCTCGGGACCGAAGTAGGCTGTGTCTCCGATCCCGGTGGACTTGAGGTAGCGCTCGGCCTTGATGGCCACGTGGCGCGGGTCGCGGCTGTAGAGCTGGAGCGTGACCGGGTCCTTCACGTCGCAGAGCAGGATCAGGGTCGGAACCTCGAGGAAGGGGTCGATGAAGGCCGTCTTCGGGTCCGGCATCAGGAGCATGTCGCTCTCCTGGATGGCCTGGAACCCGCGGATGCTGGAGCCGTCGAAGCCGACGCCCTCCTTGAAGGTATCCTCCTCGAGGGTGTGGATCAGCGACGTGAAGTGCTGCCACATGCCGGGCATGTCGCAGAAGCGGTAGTCCACCATCTTGGCCCCGGTGTCCTTCGCCAGCTTGAGGACGTCCGCGGGCGTCTTCGTCGCGGCGGCCCCGTTCGTTGCCGTCTTCTTCTTCGCTCCACTCGCCATGTTGCTGCCCCCCTGGAAAAAATGCCTTTCGGCCCGCTTGAAATGGAAACCGCGCCGCGGCCCTCTCAGGCCACGGCCGCCCGTGAGCGATCCTCGCTCAGGAGCGAGGTGAGCAAATCGCAAAGCTCCCGAAGCCGCTCCGTGTCCTCGACCTTGCGCCCCTCGGCGTCGGTGACGTAGAAGGCGTCCACCGCGCGCGGGCCCTCCGTCGAGATCTTCGCCCGCGAGATCGACACCCCCTCGGCGGCGAGCAGGCGCGCGATCCGCGCCAGCAGCCCGTGCCGGTCCGGCGTGATGACCTCGAGCACGGTGGCGTCCTCGCTGGCCATGAGGTCGAAGCCGACGACGGTGGGCAGGTCGAAGTGGACGCGCTGCTTGAGCCGCAGGAAGCGGCGGTTCTTGTCCAGCACCTCGTCCAGCGTCGTGCGGCCCGCCAGCAGGTCATCCATCACCTCGCCGAAGCGCTGCCAAAGGGCCGGATCCGCCACCACCTTCCCCTCCGCGTCCACCACCTGGAAGCTGTCCACCACGAGGCCGTCCGCCCGGGTGTAAACCTTAGCGTCGAGGATGCTCAGGTCGAAGCCGGCCAGGGTGCCCGCGATCATGGCGAAGAGCCCCAGCCGGTCGCGGCAGACGATGGTGAGCAGGGTGTTCCCCAGGCGGCGGCGGTGGGTGACGTCCACCACGCACGAGACGGCCTCGCTCCCCAGCCGCTGGGCGAGCTGGATGTGGCGGAGGATCTCCTGCGGGGGCGTGCCCGCGCGGTAGCGCTCGGGCATCCCCTCCACGTGCTGGCGGATGACGGCCGGCGCCACCCGGATGGCCGCCGCCCGCGCCTCGAGCACCACCTGCTCGCCCACCTCGTCGGCCTGGCGCTTGCGGTGAAGCTCCTCGCCCGACTCCAGCAGCCGGAGCGTCTTGCGGTAGAGGTCGTGGTGGAGCGTGCCCCGCCACTCGTTCCAGATGCCCGGCGCCACCGAGGACACGTCGGCGTAGGTGAGCAGGTAGAGCATCCGGAGCTGCTCGACGGTCCCCATCTTCTCGGCGAAGCGCTGAATCAGGGCGGGGTCCTCGATGTCCCGGCGCTCCGCCGTGTAGCACATCTCCATGTGGTTGACCACAAGGAACTCGATGACCCTTCCCTCGTCGGCCGGGATCCCCAGCCGGGGGATGATCTCGGGCAGCGCCGCGGCGCTCTTGTGGACGTGACGCGGGCCCCGGGCCTTGCCGATGTCGTGGAAGAGGAGCGCGAGCCGCAGGATGTGCGTGCGCTCCATCTCGCGGTGGATGTGCGCCAGGTTCTGGAGCGGAAGCTCCTTGGTGTAGGCGAGGCCGTCGAGGTTGGCCAGCGTGAGCAGCGTATGCTCGTCGGCGGTGTAGCGGTGGTAGTGGTCGTACTGGACGAAGCAGGTCAGGGGCTCGAACTCCGGGATGTAGCGCCCGAGGAAGCCCAGGGCGTGCATCTCGTGGACGACGCGGGCCACGCCCGCCTTGCCGTCCAGGATACGGAAGAAGCTCTCGCGCACCTCGGGGGAGGTACGGAAGCGCTCGTCCACCGTGTCCAGATTTCGCCGCACGAAGGCCCGCAGCTCGGGCGAGAGGCGGCAGCCGAAGCGGTACTGGGCTTCGAACACCCCCATGAGCCCCTGGGGCCGGGCGAGCACGTCCTTGCCGCCGTTCTGGAGCACCAGGGTATGGTACTCCTGGAGGGCGAGCCCGCCCTCGATGGGCTCGATCCGGGGGCGGCGGTTCACCCAGCGGCGCTGGCGGATCTGCTCCTCGAGCACCTCGAAGAAGTCCCGGCAGAAGGTGTGCAGGGCGCGGGCGCGCATGAAATAGTCGCGCATGAGGCTCTCCCCCGCCATCGCGCTCTCGGTGTCCTCGTACCCCAGCGCCGGCGCGGCCTCGGTCTGCGCGGCGAAGGTGAGCATGTCGTTCTTCGATCCGGCCTGGATATGGAGCTGGGCGCGCAGCCGGAGGAGGAAATCGTAGGCGTCGCGGGCCGACCTGCACTCCTCCTCGGGGATCCAGCCGCGCTCCCGGAGTTCGCCGAAGCCCTTCGCCCCGAAGACCCGGCTCAGCCACAGGACGGCGTGGAAGTCCCGCAGCCCCCCCGCGTTCTCCTTCACGTTGGGCTCCTGGACGTAGACGGAAGGGTCCCAGGAGCGGTAGCGCTCCGTCCGCTCGACCAACCGGCGCTTGAGGTGGGAGGTCTTCCCCACCCGCTCGAGATGGGAGGCGAAGCGGCGCGAGAAATCCGCGTGGACGGCCTCGCTCCCCGCGACGAGCCTGTGCTCGAGCATCGACGTCTCGCTCTGGTAGTCGTCCCGGGCGATGCGCAGGCACTCGGCGATGGTCCGGGCGCTGTGGCCGATGATCAGGCCGGCGTCCCACAGCAGGTACAGCACCGCGCGCACGAACCGGCTCACCCCGGCCGACCGCTTCGGCAGGACGAACAAAAGGTCGATGTCGGAGGCGGGGGACAGCTCCGCCCGCCCGTAGCCGCCGATGGCGAGCAGGGCGCACGAGGGCCCCTCGCCCCCCGCGGAGGGAGCCTCCGCCCGGACGGCGTGCTCCCATACCTGCTTGAGAATGGCGTCCATCAAGGAAGCGCGCGCGGCGCACAGGGAGAGCCCGCCCGCCCCCTCGCGGTGGGACTGGACGATGAGGGAGTTCCCCGCCGCGTGCTGGTCCTTCAGCTGGCGGAGGAAGGCCCCCCGCTCCCACCGGCCCACCGCAGGCACCGTCTCGTGCAGATCGCGGGTCAACTGACCAAGGAGATGAAGAGATTGAGTCATCGGAAAAGCAGCTAGATAGCTTCCTCGCCGCGCTCTCCGGTCCGGATCCGGATGACGTCTTCCACGGGCAGGACGAAAATCTTGCCGTCGCCGATCTTCTCCGTCCTCGCCGCCTTCATGATGGTGTCCACGATGCCCCGCACCTTGCCGTCCTCGGCCAGGATCTCGAGCTTGATCTTCGGCAGGAAATCCACGACGTACTCGCTGCCCCGGTAGAGCTCGGTGTGGCCCTTCTGGCGGCCGAAGCCCTTGACCTCGGACACCGTCATTCCGGCGACCCCGACGGCTCCCAGCGCCTCCTTCACCTCGTCCATCTTGAAGGGCTTGATGATGGCCACGATCAGTCGCATGCGCGTTTCTCCCGTAACGAAGTTTGCATCCGGGATGGATGGAGTCCGGGTCCGACTATAGCACGCCGCCGACCCAGGTCAATCAGGGGCCCTCGCCCCCAGAAGCGGCTCTTGTCTTGTACCCGCGCATTGTTTCGTGGTTGTTACGCGATTGTTTCTTGGCCATTAATTCAAGGTCTTGAGCTTCTCCCGCCCGCGCTTGCATCCGGCGCGGCGATCTCCTAGACTTGCCCGTCCGCGCGGGGAAGGCACGGCCGAGAGGAGCCGCCCCGGGCCCCGGAAATCACTCAGCGAGGCTTTTTCGCCATGCGATGCACCATCCTGGGATCACCGATCGATTGCCACTTCGCCTTCAAGTTGGGGAACGGCAAAGCCGGCCAGAACGGCTGCGGCTACAACGACTCGAGTTGCGTCTCCGTGGTGGACGAGTGCCTGAACGGGGACGACGGCAAGGCCTGCACCCATATCATCGAGATGCCGAAGGGCAAGTTCTGCGGCAAGTTCCCCAACCCGGCGAGCCGCTGGGAGCGGGGCCGCTGCCCCCTGGCCACCCACCTGAAGGTGGACTTCGAGGCGCCCCTCGAGAAGAAGCTCAACCCGCTCAAGGCCTCGAAGCGCGCCGCCCGCGGCGGCTGATCCCCCAGTTCCAAAAACGAGAGGCCCGGGGGTTTCCCCGGGCCTTTTTCATTTCCGCCCCGCTACCAGGCGATCGCGAGGGCCAGTAGTCCCGCCAGGACCAGGTGGAGGTCCACCGCCGCCTCGGTCAGGCCCCCGTGCCCGAGGATCCGCCGCTTGAAGAGCCACAGGGAGAGCCCCGAGTAGGCCACCGGGGCCAGCATGGCCCACCCGACGGGCGCCGCGACGTGCCCGTTCGCCGCCCCCGCCCACAGCAGCACGGCCAGCGCCGCGCAGACGGCCCCCAAGAAAGCCTCGGTCTGCTCCTTGCCCAGCACGATGGGGAGGGTGCGCTTGCCGACGATGCGGTCCCCCTGGATGTCGCGCAGCTCGACCAGCCCGGCGCGGAAGAGGACGAGGCCGAACACGAACAGCGCCGCCACCGCCGCGCCGGGGCCCGCCCGGTCCGGGAAGGCGGCGGCGGGCAGGAGCGCCAGCGTCACCGTCCAGCCGGCCGTCACCACCATCGTCTTCGAGGCCGGGAAGTTCAGCACCCGGCCCATCTTGAGCGCCCGGGGCTCGAGGCGGAGGCTGAAGAAGAGACCCAGCACGAGCCCCGCCGCCAGGAGCGCCGCCGCCGGCGGGGAGACCCACGCCGCCAGCCCCAGGGCCGCCGCGCCCGCCAGGGCGCTGGCCCCGATCAGGAGCCCGCGGTGGCGCTCGTAGAACATGGACCGGTTGGGCTCGTTGTAGCGGTCCGCCTCGTAGCTCGTGCAGCGGTTCAGGGTGTGCAGGCAGAAGAGATAGAGCGCGGCCACCGCCACCAGGGCGCCGCTCCGCGGGAAGCCGCCGAGCGCCTGGGCCGCGACCGCCCCCAGCCCCGCCGTCAGCATGAGCAGCACGTTCGCGCGAGAGAGGACCTTGAGCCCCTGGGAGAGCCGGTCCCGCAGGCTCGCGCGCGGGTCGGGGATCGCCTCGATGCGGTTCACCACCCGGCGGATCATCCAGTCCGGCGTCGAGGCCCCCGCCGTCACCCCGATGCGCTTGAAGCGCTGGATGAAGCCGGGGTCGATCTCCGCCTCGGTCTCGATCAGGACCGCCTCCGCCCCCGCCTCGCGGGCCACCTCGGCCAGCCGGTTGGTGTTGCCGCTGTTTCGCCCGCCGACCACCACCATGAGGTCCACATCGGGGGCCAGCTTGCGCACCTCCTCCTGGCGCACCTCGGTGGCATCGCAGATGGTGTTGAACATCTGGGCCTGGGGGTACTTCGCCTGAATGGCGTCCACCACGTGGCCCCACTCGCCCATGTTGATCGTGGTCTGGGCGACGACCACCACCTCCCCGCCGAAGGGCGGGAGCTCCTCCACGTCCTCCAGGCAGGTCACCAGGCGGCTCCCCGCCTCGGCGTAGCCCGTGTGGCCCTCGACCTCGGGATGGCCCCTCTCGCCGATGATGACCGTGAAGGCGCCCTGGCGGGAGTGCTTCCGGATGATGCCGTGCACCTTGGCCACCAGGGGGCAGGTGGCGTCGCGGATGGCGGCGCCCGATCCGCGCAGCCGCTCGCGCACCTGGGGCGAGATGCCGTGGGCCCGGATGACGAGCAGGCCGCCGCTCCCGGGGGTGCCGGCGGGGTCCGAGACGTGGACGTTCTTCTCTTTCAGCAACTCGACGGTCTGGGGGTTGTGGATGAGGGGCCCATGGGTGAAGACGGGCCCGGAGGCCTCGTTGGCCGTGTCGAGGGCGATGTCGAGCGCGCGCTCGACACCCCAGCAGAAGCCGGCGGTTTTGGCGAGTTTCACCCTCAAATTTCAGCTCCTTGGAGGCTCGGCCGGACGCGGGGGCCAGGCGGGGCGGAATTCCATACCCAGGCCGGGAGTCTAACCTCCCCGCGTGGCCTCCGCAACGGACCGCGCCATATCGGACCCGACCCCAAGGCCCGGCGGACTCAAAATCCGCCGGGTGTGAAACCGAGGCAGATTGTTCAGTGGGAAAATCCCATCGTGGTCAAGCGTCCGGGCGGCTCCCTGGCCCCCTCCCCCGGCGGGGAGGGAGAATGGCCCCGCATCCCTGGGTGAGCAACGCACGCTGGGCTCCGCGCTAGCTCTCTGCTCCCGGGCGGGGCGGAAACCGCACCTCCGCGATGGCCGCCCCCGGCCGGTCTAGGTCCAGGATGCGGATTCCCAGCCCCCGGCGGCCCGCCACCGCCTCGGCGTAGGAACGGGGAAAGGAGAAGCGCCGCGCGCCGCAGCTCCCGGGATTGAGGAAGACGACGCCCTCCCTCTCCACGCACAGCGGCTCGTGGGTGTGGCCGAAGACCACCAGGTCCGCCGCCTGCCGGGCGAGGAGGTCCCGCGCCTCGCGCGAGGGCCCTCCCCGCTCCCACACGATGTGCTGCACGAGGAGGCGCCAGCCGCCCACCTCGGCGCGCGCCCGCTCCGGCGCCAGGCCCGGCGGGTCCACGTTCCCCGCCACCACGGTGAGGGGCGCCAGCGCCCCGAGCTCCGGGATGATGGCGTCCGAGCCCACGTCTCCCGCGTGGATGATGCGGTCCGCCCTCCGGCAGGCGCGCAGCACCTCCTCTGGGAGCCGCCCGTGGGTGTCGGATAGGATCACAGCCCTGAACCGGGCCAAGCTAGCTTCTCCGGCCCAGGCGGGCCGCCAGGCGCAGGGCCAGGCGGAGCAGGTCCGCCCCGCGGCGCAGGAGGTACCACCCGCGCAGGGCGGGCCGGTAGCCGGGATAGATCTGGGCCATCACCTCGTGCCGGGGGAAGGCCGCCTCCCTCAGCAGAGCGAGCTTGGCCCCCGCCCCCTGCCGGCTCGAGAGCCAGAGGAGGTTCCCCACGGGCGGGCGCTCCCACTCCTCCTTCTCCCCGCTCAGCCGCGTGTGCGCGAGAGAGAGAAGCAGGCGCTCCAGGAAGGAAGGGCGCATCTCCGCCAGCGCGGCCCGGACGCCCGGCGGAAGCGCGAGCGCGGGGGCGCCGAACCTCCCTTCGCCGAGCAGGCCCAGACTCCGCAGCGCGTACGCCAACGGCCGGGCGAGCCCCCACGCGCGCGCCCGGGAGAGCACCGCCTCCCAGTCCAGGCCCGGCTCCGAGAGGAGCAGCCCCTCGATGTCGGTGAACCAGATGCCCGGCTCGAAATTGTGCTTCATCAGGTGGGTGCAGAGGATGATGAGATGGTCCCCGGGCGCGGGAACCCGGAAAGGGGGGCCGAGCGGCGAGGGATGGGAGCGGGCCCAGACGGCCGCATCGGTTTCCGCCTCGTCCGCCGCCGGGAGGCGGGCCAGGACGCGCTCGTCCCCGAGCACGTTCCGGTGCAGCTCCACCACGGACTCTCCCCGCTCCCAGGCGGCCCCGCCTTCTCCCTCCGCCCCCTGGTAGCCCTCGCGCGCCAGGACGCGGCAGGCCTCCTCCCAGTCTCCGGGCGAGTGGACCACCCAGTCCGAGTCATCCGCCGGGCGGAGGCCCGGATTCGGATAGATCAGGCCCTTGAGGGCCGCCCCCTTGATCAGGAGGACCTCCACCCCGGCCTCGCGGAGCGGCGGGGCCAGGCGCCGCAGCTCGGCCTCGTCCTGGACGGCCCGCATCGCGACGCGGCGGTACTCCTCCTGGAGCTTGCGGGGAGGCTCCACCCCCGCGCTCCGGAGATGGTGGCAGAGGACTCCTGCCGTCCACCGGAAGAGGGTTTCCCCGGCGACGGCCTCCCATTGGGCGGGGGAGGCCGCCCGGGCCGCCCAAGCCAGGATGTCCCGCTCCTCCGGGGCGAGCCGGTGGCGGGAGGCCAGCGAAAGGAGGATGGCTACGGGATCGAGCCCCGCCTCTCGGATTTCCTTGGCTTCTAGCGCCATTCTTTCACCCGGCGTGTCCGTTTTGAGCGCACACTGTTGGATTTTTCACCGCCGCACGATGTTCCGGCCCGTCCAGCCGAAGCTTCTCTCAAAGTGTGACCCAGATCATAGATTGCCCCAAAAATCCTCATTTCATACCGGCTTCGGCATTATAGGAAGTTGTCAGGCGGCGTGGGAATGGCGTATCTTTAATGCAAGATATTTTAAGCTGCTAAGGGAAAACCTGGAGCGGCGAAATGAGCGAGAAGCCGATGGCACCCGAAGGCGATGCGGGCCAGCCCGTGCTCCATACGCGCCGCGAGTTCATCCGCCGCGTCCTCCTCACCACGGCCTACGCGGCCCCCGCCATCGTCTCACTTTCGATCAGCGGCGTCGCCTCCGGCACCCCCGCCGACCCGGGAAGCAGCGGAGGCACTCCTCCCGGCCAGGCGAAAATGACGGGAAGCCCCATGAGCCCGATGAGCCCCATGCGGATGATGAGCCCGATGGCGATGAATGAAATGATGCGGATGGGCAACTCCGGCAACATGTGGAAGTAGCCTGGCCGTTTCGGTTTCCTCTCTCCGCTTCGCCGCGCCGCCTCGGGCGGCGTTTTCTTTTCAACCCCCAAGGATCCCCGCGACATAGCGCAGCGCCTGCCGCTCGGTCCCGAAGTCCCCGGGGTAGGCGGCGAGCAGCTTCCGGGCGATCTCGCCCTGCGTCCTCCGCCCGTCCGCGCAGTCCAGCACGAAACGCATGATCTCCTGCCTCCGGCCCGGCCGGGGGATTCTCTCGGCCGATCGCTCCGCGAGCGACTCCTGCCTCAGCGGAATGCCCGCGAAGGTGTTGCCCTCGCAGGCCCGGCCGCCCGCCTCCGCCGACCACTTCCACCACACCTCCCCGCCCCCGCCCTCGGGGATGCACTGGAGCGACCCCCGCACGGCCCCCCCCGCCTCGACCGGCAGGGCCTCCGGCAAGGGGAACATCTGCTGCTCGTAGACCGTCTCGTCCGCGCCGGGGCCGTTGTCCAGCCACACGCCCCCGGCCAGCTCCAGCCGGAACCACGCGCACAGGGCGTGGACTTGGCCCGCGCGCCGGGCCGCGTCCTCCCATTCGCAGCTCAGGTCGTAGGCCTCGGCCGGATCGCCCAGCCGGTAGCGGCGCAAGAGGCGCGGCGCGGTGATGAGCGACTCGGGCGCGCAGCGCCCCTTGTGGGCGGAGTTAAGGATCCAGCCGGAGAGCGGCCCGTAGTCGAGCCCCTTCAGGTGCTCGGCCTCCCGGCGCCAGCGGGCGAGGTTCCCCCAGCTCTCGGGGACCTCCAGCAGGGCCGCCCAGACCTCCACGGCGGCGGGTATCCACCCCCCTCCCGGCGCCAGGAGGCGCTCCCGCGCGTCGCGGAGCACGGGGGCGAGGCCTCCGCCCAGGAAGGCGCTGTTGAAGTCCTCGAAGATGATCCAGTCCGCCCGCTCGGGCAAGACGGCGCCGAGAGAGTTCCCCCGGATGACCCGGAGGCGGTCCCCGAACCCCTGGCGGCGGGCGAGCTCCTCCAGGGCGCCGGCCGCCGAGTCCTCGATGGCGTAGACGCGGGCGGCGCCGGCCTGGCAGGCGAAGAAGCTGTAGGTGCCGAGCCCCGCCCCCACCTCGGCGGCCACCTGCCCCGGCTTCACGCATTGGAGGATCGCGCGCCGGAAGGCGCGGATGCGGTCCGCGTCCTCGAGCATCCAGGCATACTCGGTCAGCTTCACCGGGCGGCCTCCACGCCCGCCGCCCGGGCCAAGCCGAGCTCGCCGCGCAGCGCCTCCCACGCCTCGCCCGGATGGAGGGCGCTCAGGCGCAAGTTCCGCCCCAGCCCCGCCAGGCGGATCATCGTGTCCACCCCGGCGGCCGCGCCGTACCACCGGAGGTTGCTCTGCTGCCGCACCATGTCCTCCACCGCCGCCCGGGCCCCCACCTCCTCGATGACGGCCGGGCCGCTCTCTTTCCTCCGGAGGCAGACGATCCGCTCGACCTCGGCCGTCTCCGGGATGTCGGGAGAGCCGAGGAGGGCGGGGTCCACGAACCACCGGGGGGCGTAGCCGCTGCCCTCGAGGCGGCACGCATCCCAGCCCCGGCGGAGGCGGGCGGCGGAGGGATCTTCCGTCACCGTGTCCTCCCGCACCACGAGGTTGCGCGGGAAGGGCCGGAGCGAGAGGCTCGCCGGGTCCACCAGCACCGTCTCGTCCGTCAGGAACCGCCAGCCCCGGAGCAGGAGGTGCAGCGCGAGGGTGGACTTGCCGGCGTGGGAGTCCCCGATGAGGAGGATGGCCCTGCCCTCCCGCGCGACGGCCGCGGCGTGGATGTGGAGGCAGGCGTCAGCGCGCGCCAGCGCCTTCTCGAAGAACCACTCGTCCAGCCACCAGAACACATCGCTCCACTCCTCCCCCTCGAAGGCCTTGCCCTCCCCCTCGCGGTGCACCTCGTAGGCGGAATCGGCGCGGCGGATCTCCATGAGGTCGTCGGGAGGGGCGGCGGGGGGCTCCTGGCACCGGGAGAAGAAAAGGGGGCGCAGGGGATCGACATCCGGGGCGGCGCCGGCGACGCGGAGGCGGTATCCGTAGAGCCGGACCTGGAGGGCCGCGAGGGGTGAAGTCTGAACAGGTTGTTCGCCCATGTGCCTGTTCCTCAGCGTGCTCTCGGCAGGTTCTGCTCCCCTCTCCCTGTCTTTTTGGGTCCCCGAACCGGCCCGCCGGTTCGGGAGGGGGGTGAGGGGAGGGGGTGAGGGGGGCGAAGGCGCAAAGGCCTCCCTCACCCGGAGCATTCAGGCGGCAAGCCGCCTGGATGCTCCGCCCTCTCCCGAGGGGAGAGGGAAAGATCGCTCCAAAGAGTGAACAACGTGTGTGGATTCCACAACAAGGGGCTCGGGAGTCATCCGCCGCCTTCCCCCTCCGGGAGAAGAAGGCCCTCCCGGCGGAAGCCCTCCACCGCGTCCAGGACGTCCCTCAGCAGGTCCCGGCCCCCGGCGCCCGGGAATTCCCTCAGGCCCTCGGCGATATCGGCGAGGGCCTGCCTTCCGTCCAGGCAGTCCCAGACGTAGGCCGCGGAGGCGTTCAGCGAGTGGACCTTGTGCGTCCGGGGATCGTAGAGGATGAAGCCGTCGTCCACCTCGCGGCAGAGCACCTCGCCCCGGGTGCGCGGCTTGCTCAAGGCCGGATCGCTCATCGCGTCCCTCTCCCGGAATTCGACAGGGGCTCCATGTTACCTCAACCGGCGGGCGATGCCATTCGGGAACACAAGGCTCGACCCTGCCCCGGTTCTCTCCCAGGGGGATCATGCAATCCGGCCGGCGGAGATGGAATGGAGGCGGGGGGGAATGAGCGCGATGATGCCGGAACCAGGCCTCAGCGGTCCTTGCCTCCGCCGAGGACGGCGGCGGCGCGCGGGAAGAGCCCCAGCGGCAGGAACTCCAGGCTGGCGACGAAGGCGTCGAAGTAGGGCAGCCCGGCCTCGAAGGCCAGGGCGTGATCGACGTAGTAGAACTCGTAGAGCTTCCCGCCCCGGAGGAAGACGACGACCTTCCCGCGGTAGTTGCCCGTAAAGGCGGGGGTGAGGCGCTCGGCGCGGTACTGCCTCTCATCGCGCACCTCCTCCCGCGTCCTCGGGCCCGCGAAGGGCTGCCGCTCATCGAGGAGATCGCGCTCGATCTCGCGCGCCCGGGCCGAGGGCCGCCGCCCCATGCTGCCGCTCAGGTGAAACTCCGCCCGCTCGGCGTCCTTCTCCCGCCCGAGGCGGACCGCCCGATCCAGGGGGATGAAGCTCCCCCCGGAGACGACCCGGATGTCGGTGTGGGGCGTCGCCAGCATGCGGCGGTAGATGTAGCGGACCTCGTCGAGGAAGGTGGCCTCCTCGCCGTAGTGGCGCGGGACGACCTGGAGCGAGATGACGCCGCCGGTATAGGGATTGTCGTAGTAGAGGACCGAGGTGGAGGGGTCGTTCAGGGCCAGGATGTTCGCCACGTCGGGCGTCCGGCGCCACGGATCGTCCGGGACGGGCGTCACCTGGAAGGCGTGGCGGAAGGAGACGAACTTCGCCTCTCCCCCCCGGGCCGCGCACCCGGCGGCCGAGAGCGCGGCCCACAGCGCCAGGGCGGCCGGGAGCCAGGCGCCCAACCCCCCGGCGGTCTTCACCCGGTCCCTTCCCTCCCCCGCCTCAGCGCGCGGAAGCCGGCGCCATGCGCTGAGGCAGGCCTTCCTCCCGGAAAAACGCATCCGTTCCCCTCTGCCCGGCGTCGGCGTACTGGGTGGGGGCCGTCCCGCGGACGAACACCTCGAAGCCCGTCTTGCGGGTGGCGCGCGTGGCGAGAAGACCCGTTTCCTTGTCCACCCGCACGAATTCTACCCCAGGCGGGGGGATGAAGTCCCTCATGGGAGCCTCCAGGCCCGACGCCCGGAAGAAATCGACGAAGATCGGAACGGCGTTCCGGCCCCCCGTCTCCCCCGGGCCGAGCGGCTGGGGCAGGTCGAAGCCCACCCAGACGCCCGCCGCGAGGTCGGGGGTGAAACCGATGAACCAGTTGTCGCGGAACTCGTTGGTGGTGCCCGTCTTGCCGGCCAGGGGACGTCCCAGCACGGCGGCGCCCCGGGCGGTCCCGGCCTCGACCACCGTCTTGAGCATGTGGGTGAGGACATAGGCCACCTCGGGCCGGATGGCCGGCTCGGGGCGGTCCTCGTGGCGGTAGATGACGCGCCCCTCCCCGTCCTCGATGCGCTCGATGGCGTAGGGCGTCCGGTGTATCCCGCCGCTGGCGAACACCGAGTAGGCCGAGACCATCTCCTGCAAGGTGACGGCCGAGGCCCCCAGGGCGCTCGAGAGCGTGGGCGAAATCTCGCTCCGGATGCCCAGGCTGCGGGCGAACCGGATGAGCCGGCCCATGCCCAGCGCCCCCACGAGGCGGATGCTCGCCGTGTTGCGGCTCTCGGCCAGGGCCTCGCGCAGGCTCAGCCGGCCGGAGAAGTTGCGGCTGTAGTTCTCGGGCTTCCAGAGGCCCCCGCCCCCGCCCTCCATGACGATGGGGGCGTCCAGGACGGAGTCGACGGGGGTGAAGCCCATGTCCACCGCCGCGGCGTACACGATGGGCTTGAAGGAGCTCCCCGGCTGGCGCAGGGCCTGCACCGTGCGGTTGAACTTGCTCTGGCCGAAGTCCGTCCCGCCGGCCATGGCGCGGATGGCGCCCGAGCGGACGTCCAGGGCCAGGAGGGCCGCCTCGGGAGAGCGCCACCCGGGCTCCTTCGAGCGCTGGGGCCAGCGCCGCTCCACCAGCTTGCGGACTCCCTCCCGGACGGCGTTCTCGGCCGCCTCCTGGGCGTCGAGGCGCAGCGTGGTGTGCACGCGCAGGCCGCCGCGGTAGAGGGTCTCGGAACCGTACATCTCCTCGAGCTGCCGCCGCACGTGCTCGAGGAAGTGCCCGCCCACCCGGATGGGCTCGGGCGCGCGCAGCTCCAGGGGGCTGCGGGCGAGGCGCCCGCCCTCGCCCGGCTTCAGGTAGCCCGCGACCTCCATGCGCCACAGCACGTGCGCCCGCCGCTCGAGGGCGGGGCCGGGATTGTCGAAGGGGCGGAAGCGCCCCGGCGCCTGGATGAGCCCGGCCAGGAGCGCCGCCTCGGGGACGGTGAGCTCCGAGGCCTCCTTGTTGAAGTAGGTGCGGGCCGCGGCCGCCACCCCGTAGGCGCCCTGGCCGAAATACACCTGGTTGAGGTAGCGCTCGAGAATCTGGTCTTTCGTGAGGGACATCTCGAGCCGGACGGCGGCGATGGCCTCGACCACCTTGCGCTTCAGGCTCTTCTCGCGCTGGAGGGTGAGCAGGCGCACCAGCTGCTGGGTGATGGTGGAGGCACCCTCGGAGATGCCCCCCGAGCGCAGATTGTTCACCGCCGCCCGCAGGATGCCCCAGGGGTCGACGCCCCAGTGCCGGTAGAAGCGCTCGTCCTCGACCGAGACGGCGGCGTGCCGCATGGCCGGGGATATCTCGGCCAGGGGCAGGAGCTTCCGCTGCTCGGCGGCGAAGCTGCCGACCAGGCGGCCGCCGGCGTCGTGGACGAAGGTGGTCAGGCTGGGCCGGTGGTCCAGGATGGCGGCCGATCGGGGGATGTCGTCGCTGACCCACACGAGGACGGCGAATGCGCCGATGAGCGGGAGGCCGAAGAGGACGAAGGCCGTCCAGGCGAGCCGGACGACGCGGGAAACCTTCTTCCGCAGCGTGGAGCCGACGAAGAAGGCGTAGGCGGAGGAAGGGCGGCGCTTCCCCGGCATCCTGGCTCCCCGCCGATGCGCCCGCTAGCTGCTGCTTCGCTCCAGGCGGCGCTCGGCTTCATGGAGGACGGACCGCAACTCGTTGATCCGGGCGTTGGCGCGGTCGAGCACCTCCCGCTCTCCCGAGAGGGCCTCGTACTTGGCCCGCACGTCCTCGACGAGGAGGCCGAGGTCCTTCACGCGGGCCTCGACGTGGACCACCTTGTCGAGCTGTTCGGCCACCTTGCCGCCGCGCTCCTCGACTTCCTGGAAGATCTCCCGCAATTCGTCGATCTGGAGCTCGATGTCCTTGAGCGTCTGGCGGTCGCTCACCAGGTCGCGGATGTGGGTGTGGATCTCCTTGACCGAGAGCTTGAGGGCGCTCAGCTCCTCGTGCGCGGCCGCGACCTCGGACTTGTTCCGGATGAGCTGATGGATGCTGGCCTCGAGGCCCTCCGCCTGGTGCTCGAGCACGGAGAGGCGCTTCTCCGCCTGGGAAACCTGCTCCTCCTCCTGCGCCAGGTGGTCGGCGTGCTGCTGGACCTGGACCGCCATGACGCGGATGTGATCCACCTCGTCCTCGATCTCCCGCATGCGCCCCCGGATGACGTCCATCCGCGCTTCGCCCACCTTGAGCTCCCGCAGGCTCTCGTCCATCTTCGTGAGGAAGCCCTTCACCTCCTCCATGGTGCGGTGGGCCTCCCGCACGCTGGCCAGGTGGGCCTGCCCCTGCTCGTGGGACTCGCTGAACTGGGCGATGAGGTGCTGCAGGCGCTTCTCCTGCGCCTCGATGCCGGCCCGCTCCTTGGTGACGTCCAGGATGCGCTCCTCCACATGGTCCACGAGGTTGTGGAGCTGGTCGAGGCGCCCCTCGACGCGGTCCACGTACTCTCCGCGGCGCTGGAGCTTGTCGATCTTGAGGTCGGCCTCCTCGATGAAGTACTGGAGCGCCTCGAGGCGCTTCTCCATGCGCTCCACCTCGCCCCGGCGCTCGAGCTGCTTCTCGATGCGGTCGTCGAGCTGGACGATGTTGGAGGTGAGGTCGCGGATGCGGTCCTCGACGTGGTCCACCAGGCGCTGGCGCTTCTCCACATCCTCGAGCTTGCGGTCGAGATCCTCCGAGATGGCGCGGATCTGGGCCGACCGCTCCTCGGCCTGCGCGGCGGCTTTCAGGCCCTCGGGGATGCGGTTCAGCCGCTCCTCGAGCTCCCGGGCCATGGTCTGCGACTCCTGGATCATGCGCCGGAGGGAAGCCGACTCGTCCAGCTCGCGCTTGAGCCGCTCGGCCCGCCGCTCGACCTCGTTGGCGAGGTAGTCCCGCAGGGACTGCACCTGCTCCCACACCTCGCCCACCTCGCGGCGCTCGCCCCGCACCCGGTCGATCTCGCGGTCGAGCTTCGAGGTCTGATCCTCCAGGCTGCGGATGCGCTCGCTCGTGCGGCGCAGGGCCTCGTTCTTGGCCAGGATGTTCTGGCTCTCGATGCGGACGCTCTCTAGGGCCGGCTTCACCTGGTCGAGCTCCCCGCGCAGGGCCTCCACCTGGGCCACCCGCTCCATCAGGGCGTTGAGGGCTTGCTCCATCTCGTTCAACGAGCGGCGGAAGTTGGTGCTGCGCTTGGCGAAGTTCTCGAAGATGACCTTCTCGCGGTCCACCTGCTGGAGCTTCTCGTCGAAGTCGCGCGAGAAATCGGCGAGCTGGGCCACCTTGGCGTTGGCGTCGTCGATGATCTCGCGCAGCCGGAAGGCCTCCTGGATGTTCGCGCGCACGCCTTCGTAGAGGCTCTCGAGCTTGGCGACGCTCTTCTCGGTGCGCTTGACGAGCTTGTTCTCCTCCTGGAGGTTCTTGATCTTCGACTCCATCTCCCACAGGAGGACGTTGAGCTTGCCGGCCTCCTCGTTCGACTTCTCGACGATCTCGCGCTGCTGCTGCAGGCTCCGCGTCTTCGCCATCACGTGCTCGGAGAGCACGTTGAGGGAGTCGATGTCCATCTTCGTCTTGCGGATGAAGTCCTCGAACTGGTGCAGGTGGCGCTCGGACTCCGCGATGCGCCCGTCCAGCTTGGCCGCGGCGTCCGACTGGCGTTCCGCCTGGGCCACCTTGCCCTCGAGCGAGGCGAGGCGGCCCTCCACGTCCTCCAGGGCGTTCCGCTTGGAGGCCACTTCGTCCATCTTCAGGCTCACGAACTCCACCAGCTTCTCCAGCCGCTGGCGCTCCTCGGCCGAGGCCGCGATGAGCTGCGTCAGGCGGTCCTCCTCGGAGGAGTACCGGTCAGCGGAGGTGATGGGGATGTCGTTCATCGGGTGGACCTCCAACCTGGGCGCTTCCGGCCCCTCTCCCGGCGCACGGGCGGAATGGTGCTCGGGGACGCACGATCCGGAGGGGCGACAAAATTATCGCACTAGAAGGTATCGGAAGCGGGGGGCGCCCGTCAATGAACCTTTCGCGAGGGCCTCCCCCCCTCCGCCCGGGCCCGGGAGCCCCAGGCGATCCCGGCCAGGATCAGGCCCCCGGCGGCCGCCCGGGCGGGGGTCGGGGGCTCGGCCAGGAGCCACCAGGCCAGGGCCGCCGCCGCCACGGGTTCCCCCAGGATGGCCAGGGCCACCCGGCCCGGCGGCAGGTGGGCCAGGGCGAAGTTGACCGCCGTGTGGCCGACGAGGGTGGGCCCGGCCGCCATGGCGGCCAAAAGAAGCCAGGTTTCCAGGGAAAATCCCGCCAGGGGCTGGCCCGCCAGCCAGGCCCATCCCGTCAGGAGGGCCCCGCTCAGGCCATAGCAGAGGGTCACGTAGGGAAGGAGCGGCACCTTTCCCCTCAGCCTGCGGCCGCAGAGGAGGTAGGCCGAGGCGAGGACGGCGCCCCCGAGCGCCAGGAGGTTCCCCCAGGCGCTGCCCTCCCAGGCCCGGGCGTCCGACCAGGCCAGGAGGAGGCCCCCCGCCAGGGCGCAGGCCGCCCCGGCCCAGAAGGCGGGGCGCTCCTTTTCTCCCAGGAGGAGCCAGCCCCCCAGGCCGGCGAAGATGGGGTTGGTCGTGACCAGCACCACCGAGCTCGCCACCGAGGTGTGGCGCAGCGACTCGATCCAGAGCGCGAAGTGCAGGGCCAGGAAGACCGCCGAGGCGAGCCAGAGGGCGCGCTCGGGCGGCCCGAGGCGCCCCCACTCCGCGCGCAGGGCGCCCGCCGCGAAGGGGAGCAGGCAGGCCGCCCCGCCCGCCATGCGCCAGGCGGCGATGGAGAGGGGCGGCGCCTCGGCCAGGCGGATCAGGACGGCCGACCAGCCCAGGACCAGGACCCCCGCCGCCAGGCAGCCGTAGACCCGCGGCGGCGAGGGGCCGCCCGCGTCCCCTCTCACGGGAGAGAGTCCAGGAAGGCCGCGATGGCCTCCCCCACGGGAGCCGCGCGCTCGAGCATGAGCATGTGGCCCGCCCCCGCGATCGGCTCCAGGCGCGCGCCGGGGATGCGCCCGGCCAGGAAACGGGCGTACTTGGGCGGGGTCAGCGCGTCGTCCTCGCCGCAGAGGACGAGAGTGGGCAGGGAGATCTCCCCGAGCCGCTCCATCACGTCGAAGGCGTCGCAGGCCCGGAAATCCCCCTCCAGGACCTCGGGCGGGCAGGCCCGCAGCTCCCGCCGGCTCTCCTCCGCCATGGCGGGCGGCGCCCCGGGGGCGAAGGCGTAGCCCACGATGGCGTCCACCGTCTTCTCGAAATCGGTGCGGATGCCCTGGAGGATGGAGTCGAGTACCCGGAGCCGGGCGCCCGTCCCGAGGAGGATCAGCCCGCCCAGCCCGCCGGGGGCGGCCAAGGCGCAGGCCAGGGCGATTCCTCCCCCCATGGAGTGGCCCGCCAGCACGGGCCGCCGGAGGCCCCGGGCCTCCAGGAAGCGGAGCGCCCAGCCGGCGTACGCCTCGATGCGGCCGCAGCCCGGGCCCTCCGAGCCGCCGTGGCCGGGGAGGTCCAGGGCGAGCGAGCGCCGGCCCTTGCGCGCGAGATGATGCCCCAGGCGGGCCCAGACGCCGCGGGTGCCCCCGGCGCCGTGGACGAAGACCACCGGCGGGGATGCCTGGGGCGGGCCATCCTCCGTGAATGTCAGACGCCGCCCCGCCGCCTCCACCGCTCCATCGGCCGCCCGGTTCAAGCCGAACGCCCTCTCGGGCGACAGGAGTCGCTCCCCGAACATTCCGGCCAAGTATCAACCGGAAGCTCCGCGTTTTTCTCCCTCCCCCACCGGGAGAGGGTTGGGCTCCTATGCAACGCCTTCCCTCCCCCCGGGCGGTGGCGGGCACCGCCACCCCAAAAACCTTCCGATTTTTGGGGTGGCCCCCAACCCCCTCCCGGGGGGAGGGGGAGACGTGACTGTCCGGCAGGGGGGAAACATTATCTTGGCGGGGCCGCTCCGGAACTGCGAGATTCGCTAGAGCGAGCGGTCGATGGCGGCCTTGAGGTCGGCCTTGGAGCGCACGCCCACGATCTGCTCGACCGGCTTGCCGCCCTTGAAGAGGATCAGGGTGGGGATGCCGCGGATGCCGTACTTGGTGGGGGTCGAGGGGTTGTCGTCGATGTTCACCTTGCCCACGCGGAGCTTGCCCTCGTACTCGGAGGCCAGGGCCTCCACGGTCGGGGCGATCATCTTGCAGGGGGCGCACCACTCGGCCCAGAAGTCCACCAGGGTGGGGACGTCCGAGCCGAGGACGTCGCTCTCGAAGGATTGATCGCTGAATTCCAGTACCTTGCCCGCCATTCGCATTCCTCCGACGACAGGGACCGGGGCGGCAACTCCACTCGCGGAAGCGCCCGCGAGAGCCCCATTGTTCTACAGCCGGGACCCGGGAACAAGTGCGCGGGGGGCTCGCGCCTACTCCTTCCGGTCCACGAACCGGGGGTCGTAGACACGGGCGGGCCGGTAGGCGTCCATCGCCTGCCCGAGCCGCCCGAGGGAGGAGACGGACTCGCGCGCCCCCTTCCTGCGGCCGGCGACGGCGCGCGCGATCTCGGCCTCGAGGCGCTGGATCTCCTCAATTTTCCGGCGGATGCCCTCCACGCGCTCCAGGAGCTCCGGCTTCCGCGCTTCCTCTCCCCCGCCGCCCCAGAGGCGGTCCCACAGCGGGGCCGCCTGGGCCGCCCGCGCGTCGATGAGGCGAATGAGGCTCTCCTTCCCGGCGAGGACGGCGTCCATGCCCGCCAGCCCGGGCCGGGCGAGGCAGCCCATCTCCTCCTGGCAGAGGGCCCTCAGGCGCTCGAAGAGCTCCGCGTCCTCATCCGCGCGGCGGATGAGATCGGAGATCAAATGGTTCCCCCGCTCCCGCGCTTCCATGCCCCCTCCGTCCCGCCAGCGGGCCGGCCCGAATCATCCCCCGGATTCGGCGGCCGCTTCAACCGGGCGCGGCGGAGATCCCGCCGCGGGAGATTCCGTTTGCATTCCCCATGCGGATTCGATAGCGTGCGCGCCGGAAAGACGTTCAGATTCAACGGCGAGCGCGGGGGCGGCGCGCCCCATCCGATTCCAGGAAACGGGATTCTCCCATGGACGAACCACGCCAGCCGAAGCCCGGCCCGGCCCCCGGCAAGGGGAGGCCCGCCCTCCCCAGCTACCGCGGCCGGGTCCTCCTGGCCGAGGATTCCCCGGTCAACCAGATGGTGGCCAGGAAGCTCCTGGGGATCTTCGGCTGCGAGGTGGAGGTGGCCGAGAGCGGGGAGGACGCCCTGGTCCTCTGGGAAGGCGGCGCCTTCGACCTCGTCTTCCTCGACTGCCGCATGCCCGGCATGGACGGCTACGAGGTGGCGCGGGCCATCCGCGAGCGGGAGGGCGGGGAGGCCCGCCGCACCCCCATCGTGGCGCTCACGGCCGAGACCACCCTGGACGAGCGCCGCTGGTGCCTCGAGGCGGGGATGGACGACTTCCTGCCCAAGCCCATCACCGCCGAGGCGGTGGGGGCCGTCCTCTCCCGCTGGCTCAGCGCGGCGGGCGCGCCCCCGCCGCCCGTCCCCCCGGCCCCTCCTCCCCGGGAGGAGCCGGTCCTGCGCCTCGAGACGCTGGTCTCCTTCATCGGGATGGAAGGCGAGCCCGGGGAAGGCGGCGTCATCGAGAACATGGTCAAGCTCTTCCTCTCCCTCACTCCCCCGAAGCTCTCCTCCCTCCGCGACGCCGTGGGCCGGAGCGACGGCAAGGCCGCCGAGGAGCTGGCCCACGCCCTCAAGAGCTCCTGCTACGCGATGGGGGCCTGGAAGATGGGGGACCTCTGCGACCGGCTGGAGAAGCTGGGGGTCGGGGGCGAGCTCGGCGAGGCGCCCGCCCTGGTCGAATCCCTCGAGCGCGAGTTCACCCGCGCCCGGAGCGAGCTGGCCCTGAAGCCGTGGGAGAGGTGAGGCGCCCGGCCCCGCCAACAGGCGCGCTCGATCGCTCACCAACGGCTCCTGAGTCCGGCGCAACCCCTCTTACACCTCTTTTCCCAGCGCGCGGCACGCGCGGCCTTTCCGGGCAGATCGGCTCCGCGAAGGAATATCGGGGACCTGCCGGTCATTATAGATGGCGGGCGCATCCGCGCCGGCTCGGGCCGGATACACGCGAATGCCTCGATCGGCTTCTTCATCCAAGGGAGGTGGAAAATGTTCAAGAAGATCCATCATGTCGGCTTGATCACGGATGACATGGAGCGCACGGTGAAGCTCTTCACCGAGAAATTGGGCTGCGAACCCAACCGCGTCCAGGTGGCCGACACGGGCTGGGCGCACGCCACGTTCCTCCGCATGGGAGACGTCGAGATCGAGATCATGCAGCCCTACGACCCGAACAACCACTACACCAAGATGCTTCAGCGCAACGGGGGCCCCTGCCTCTCCCACATCGCCCTCTCCGTGCCCGACACCGGCGCCGCCGGGAAGCATTTCGCGGACAAGGGGGTGAAGTTCCTCGATGGATTCGGCCCCGGGACCTACACCCCCCGGGGCTACGAGATCATCTTCCTCGACCCCTCGGAGACCGAGGGGATCGTCATCCAAGCGGCCTCGGACGTGCCCGCCAAGGACATGGGGTATTAGCCGAAACCACCCCCATGCTCCCGGGCGGGCCACGGCGCGTATTATGCCTCGGCGCCCGCCTCCCCCGGGATCTCCCGGATGAAGACCTGCCGGCGCTCGACGCCGCCGGAGGGGCCGATGACGCCCTCCTGCTCCATCCCGGCGCGGATGCTTGGCACGTGTCATTTTTTGTGCCATAATTTAGCTAGATTGGCTAGACAAAAGGAGGCTGGAGATGGAATGGCGGCTGGCGGACGCGAAGAACAAATTCAGCGAGCTCGTGACCCGCGCCCTGGAGGAAGGACCGCAGCGCGTTCGGAGGCGGGATGACGCCGTCGTCGTCCTGGCGCAGCGCGATTATGAAAAGCTGTCGGGGAAGCGCCCGAGCTTCAAGGATTTTCTCATGAAAGGCGGCCCGAGCTTTGAAGGGCTCGACCTCGCCCGCGACCGCTCGGGCATGCGGAGCGTCAGGCTGTGAGGGTCCTGCTGGACACCTGCGTCCTGTCCGAACTGCGGAAGCCGGACGGGCACGCCGGGGTGCGCCGGGCCGTCGAGGAAATCCCCAGCGAAAACCTGTATCTCAGCGTCGTCTCGATAGGCGAGATTGTCAAAGGAATCGCGCTTCTCAAGGATGGACGGCGGAAGCGCGAGCTTCAAAGCTGGGTGCAGGCGCTTGAGCGCCATTACACCGAACAGCTCCTGCCCGTCGACCTGGAAACGGCGCAGATATGGGGGGAGCTGACGGCTTCGGCGCAGAAGAGGGGCAAGACCATTTCCGCCGTCGACGGCCTGATAGCGGCGACGGCCCTGCGGCACGGCCTACGGGTGATGACCCGCAACGACGCCGATTTCGAGCCCGCGGGGGTCCTGCTCATGAATCCCTGGAAAGATTAGGGCCCCGGAGCCGCTCTCCCTCCCCTACTCCTCCCCCGGGATCCCCCGGAGCAGGACCTGGCGGCGCTTGATGCCGTCGGAGGGGCCGATGACGCCCTCCTGCTCCATGCGCTCGATCATGCGCGCGGCGCGGTTGTAGCCGATGCGCAGGTGGCGCTGGATGAGGGAGATGGAGGCCTCGCCCGTGCGGACGACGAGGGCCACGGCGTCGTCGTAGCGGTCGTCGGGCTCGTCCTCCTCGCCGGGGAAGGCGCCCGAGGGCTCCTCCTTCTCGACGAAGATCTCCTCCTGGTAGGCCGCGGGCCCCTGCCCCTTCCAGTGGGCGACGAGGTAGGCGATCTCCTTGTCCGAGACGTAGGCGCCGTGGATGCGGACGGTGGCGCCCCCGCCCGGCGGGATGAAGAGCATGTCGCCTTTCCCCAGCAGGCGCTCGGCCCCGTTGGCGTCCAGGATGGTGCGCGAGTCGGTGCGGGTGGCGACCCGGAGCGCCACGCGGGAGGGGAAGTTCGCCTTGATGAGGCCGGTCAGCACGTCCACCGAGGGCCGCTGGGTGGCCACGAGGAGGTGGATGCCCGCCGCCCGCGCCATCTGGGCCAGGCGGATCATGGACTCCTCCACGTCGCGCGAGGAGACCATCATCAGGTCGGCCAGCTCGTCGATCACCACCACGATGTAGGGCATGAAGTCGGGGCCGCCCCCCGGGAACTCCTCCTCGCCGCCCAGGGGCCGGCGCAGCCGCCGCTCGGCCTCCTTCGCCCCCAGGCCTTCCATCACGAGCTGGTTGTAGGCTTCGATGTTCCGCACCCCCGCCTCGCTCATCATCTTGTAGCGGCGCTCCATCTCGACGAGCACCCCGCGCAGGGCGGAGGCGGCCTTCTTGGGGTCCGTGACTACCGGGACGAGGAGGTGCGGCACCCCCTCGTAGATGGAGAGCTCCAGCATCTTCGGGTCGATCATCAGCAGGCGCACCTCGCGCGGGTGGCACCGCAGGAGGAGGCTGCAGATCATCATGTTGAGGGCCACGCTCTTGCCCGAGCCCGTGGTGCCCGCGATGAGGAGGTGCGGGATCTTCGCGAGGTCGGTCAGCGCCGTCCGGCCGAGGATGTCCTTCCCCAGGCCGATGGTGAGCTTCTCCCGCGCCTGCTGGAACTCCGGCGAGGCGAGGATCTCCTTCGCGTAGACGGCGTTGCGCCTGAGGTTGGGCACCTCGATGCCCACCACCGAGCGGCCCGGGATGGGCGCCACGATGCGCACGCTGAGGGCCGAGAGGGCCCGGGCGAGATCGTCCGAGAGGCCCGCGATCTTCGACACCTTCACGCCCGCCGCGGGCGAGAACTCGTAGATGGTGATGACGGGGCCGGTCTTGACCTCGGTGATGCCGCCCTCGACGCCGAACTCCCGCAGGGTCTGCTCGAGAAGGCGCGACTTGGCCCGGATCGCCTCCTCGTCCACGATGATGGCCCCGCCCGGCGAGTCGGCGAACATGTCCAGCCCGGGGAGGGCGTAGCCCGCCCGGGCGCGCGGGCGGCGCCTCTCCGGGCCGGGGACGGGCGCCGCGATCGCCTCCGGCACCAGGGCGTCGTCCTCGATCCGGACGATCTCGGGTTCCCCGTCCACCCCCGCCCGGCGGACCACCACCCCGGACGCCTCGAGCGTCCCGGTTTCCTTCGCGGCCGCCGGAACTTCCGGCCCGGCCGGAGCCTCCTTTCCCTTATCCCCCGCGCCCTTGTCTCCCGTGCCGGAAAGGGCGGGAGCCCCGGCCTTCCCATTGGCGGGGGAGGCCGCGGGCATGGGCGCGACCGAGGGCTCGCTCCCGATCATGCGGCCGCGCCCGATCCGGAGCCCCCCCGCGGGGCGCTTTTCCCCCGAAGGGGCGGAAGGAAGCAGCCGCGGCGCCGGGCCCTCGGGCGCGCCGTCTCTCTGACTCTCTCTCTGAAAGAACAGGACCGGGCCGTCCCCCGGCCCGCCGCCGCCGTTTTCATCCGCGCCGTGCCGGCCGTTCAGCCGGGGCGGGAGGCCGGGCGCCGCGCCCTTCGGCTCCTCCGCCTCCGCCGCCGGGCCCGAGAGGACGAAGGGAGCCTCCGGCGCCTTCCGCCCCCCAAAGAGCGAGGGGCCTTCGCCACTCGTCTCCTCCTCCTCCGCGCCCATCGGGAGCACCGGCCCCGCGGGCAGGGGCTTGGGCCTCCGCCCGGAGCCGCCGTTCTCCGCCGGGCCCGGCAGGAGGGGCGGCCCGCTTCTTTCGGCCTCCAGGAGCCCGATGGCGTCCTCGTGCCCGGCGCCGTTCGCCCCGCTGGCGGATCTCCGGCCGCCCAGCCGGCCGGGCCACGCGGCGGCGGCCGAGAGCGCCGCCCAGGCCGACCGCCGGACCGCCGGCACGCCCCTCTCCGCCGCGGCCGCCGCGGCGAAGCCCGCCAGCCAGGCCAGCCGGGCCGCCGCCCAGGCCGAGCCGCGCAGCGCGAGCGCCGTCAGCCTGCCGATCGAGATGCCCGTGGTGGCCACCACCGAGGCCAGGAAGGAAGCGAGGAGAATGACCCAGCTCCCCGCCCCGCCCAGGTAGGACTGGAGGAGGACGCCCACGCCGTAGCCGATCACCCCACCCGCCAGGGCGCCGGGGCCGAACAGGGGATCTCCCGCGAAGCCCTTGTAGAGCATCCCCGCCGCGCTGAGGAGGATGACGAGCCCCCCCAGCTCCCGCCATCCCGGGCGCCAGGAGCGGAGGCCCGCGAAGGCCGTCACCCCCCAGGCCACGAAGCCCAGCGGGAGCAGGGCCGAGAAGCTCCCGGCGAGCTGCACGAAGGCCCCGGCGAGGTAGGCCCCCACCCGGCCGCCGTAGTTGCGGACGGCCCAGCCCGCGCTCACCTTGCGGCTCCAGGAGGGATCGTCCGGGTGGTAGGTCCAGAGCGCCAGCGCGAGGAAGACGCCGAAGGCCACGAGGAAGAGGCCCACGATCTCGTCCAAGCGCTGGGTGACGGCGAACTTCGGGGGCGCGCCCGAGCGGCGGGAAGGCATAGGGAACCTCTGCGGCCCCCGGCCGCGGAAACGCGGGCCGGGGCGGCTCACCTCGGGCGGAGGAGAGAAAACCTCGAAACCATATCAGATCATCCGGGGAAAGTAAAGAAAACGTTGCCGTTGGCTGGGCCAAAGCTTTGGTTGTCATCCTGAGCGAAGCGAAGGATCTCGGTGTTCGGAAGGGCCAAACCGGTATCCTTCGGTCGCTGCGCTCCCTCAGGATGACATCCCCGCGGCGTTGCGGCTTTTCCGCAGGGGCGGCCGGCCGCCCCTGCGAACCCCTCGGCGCGATGTACAGCTACCTCAAGGCCACCTCCTTGGCCCAGGGCGAAAGGCCCGCTCAGCATCCCACGCCCGTCATCCGGTAGGCGCCGCTCATCCGCCTCAGGTTCTCCATTCCCAGGCGGTGGCAGAAGTCGCCGAACCGCTCGCCCGGGCGCCGGTTCGTCGCGTATCCCGCCAATAGGGGCGACAAGGCCGGCACGATCTCGTCGAGCGCCACCTTCTCCGCGTAGAGATGATTGAGCCGCGTGCCCTCGAAGCCGCCCCCGAGGTAGATGTTGTAGGTGTCGGCGGTCCGGCCCACGACGCCCACCTCGGACGAGTAGGGCCTCGCGCATCCGTTGGGGCAGCCCGTCATGTGGACGACGATCCGTTCGTTCCCGAGCCCGATGGAATGCAGCTCGTCTTCCAGGCGCTTCACCAGATCCGGCATGACGCGCTCGGCTTCGGTGAGCGCCAGGCCGCAGGTGGGCAGCGCCGGGCAGGCCATCGCCCACCGCCTCGCCGGGGAGATCTCCCCGGGAGAGGGCACCCCGTGATCGCGCAGGATCGCCTCCACCCCCGCCCTGTCCCCTTCGCCGATACCGCAAAGGAGGATGCTCTGCAGGGGCGTCAGGCGGACCGAGGGCCGGTAGCGCCCGATGACCTCTCTCAAAGCGCCCTTGAGACGCGGGCCGGACTCGTCCTTGATGCGGCCGTTCTCCACGGGGGTGCCCACGTACCACCGCCCGCCGCCCTCTTCGCTCCAGCCCAGATGATCATGGACGTCTTGGATGGGCAACGCGAGGGGAGCCGCCAGCTTTCTCCCGGCGCGGCGCTCCACCTCCTCGCGGAAGCGGGGGAACCCCCATGCGTCGAGGAGGTACTTGAGCCGGGCGGTCTTCCGGTCGGCGCGGTTCCCGTGATCGCGCTGGATCGTGAGGATGGCCTCGACGACGGGGAGAATCTCCCCGGCGGGGACGAAGGCGAGAGGAGAGGCCAGGCGGGGATAGGTCTCCTCCTTCCCGTGGGTCATGCCCATCCCGCCGCCAGCCAGGACGTTGAAGCCGTGGAGCCTGTTCCCCTCGGCGAAGGCCAGGAGCCCGATGTCGTGGGTGAAGATGTCCACGCAGTTGTCCCCGGGCAGGCCGATCCCCGTCTTGAACTTGCGGGGCATGTAGCCCGGGCCGTAGAGCGGCTCGATGTCCTGCTGGGTCGTGTGGACCTTCTCGCCGTCCAGCCAGATCTCGTGATACGCCCGGGTGCGGGGGAGGAGATGATCCGAGATCCGCCGGGCGTGCCGGGCCAGTTCGTCCCGCAGGCCGCCCGGCGCGGGGGCGGGGCAGGACACGACGTTGCGCTCGAGATCGCCGCAGGCGCCGAGCGTGGTGACGAGCGCCCGGTTGATGGCGCGCAGCGTGGGCTCGAGGCCGGACTTGAGCACGCCGTGAAGCTGGAAGTCCTGCCGCGTGGTGATGCGGAGGGTCCCGTTGGCGTAGCGATCGGCCAGCCAGTCGTGGACCAGGTACTGCTCCGCCGTGAGGCGCCCCGCCGGGACCTTCGAGCGGATCATGAAGATGTAGCGCTTCTCCTTCTGGCGCTTCAGCTGGCGCTTCAGGTCGCGGTCGTTCTGCTGGTAGATCCCATGAAACTTCAGGACCTGATAATCCTCATTGGAGAAGTGGTCCGTGTCCTGGCCGAGCGTCTCCCGGATGGTCCCGCGCAGGAAACCGCTCTGCTCCTTGATGGTCTCGACTTTCGATTTCTCCCCGCCCATGGCGACTTCCCTCGTTTCGTCGGCGCTTCGGATGTGACCGGATGAAAGCGCGTCATTCGCCGGCGCTGGGGAGCGGCTCCATGTCTCTGGGGGGAAACGAGCGGGTCTTCCTGGGGCGGCGGGAATTCAGGCGGCGGGTCTTGTGCTTAAATATCTCACTCAGGAATCAATTTGGCAATCCCATCTGAAAAAATCAACAATATTTCCGGAGGGAACGAAAGCAACCCCTCACCTCCTCAAGAAGTCCTTGAGTCCCTTCTTGAGGTCGCGCTCGAGCTGCTTGAGGTCGGGCTTCTTCTGCTCCCGCGGGGGCTCGGACGGGGGCGCGGGCTGGGGCTCGGCCGGGGCGGGAGCGGCCGGGGCCGGGGGAGACGCCTTGCTCTCGGGGGCGGGCGGGCTCTTGGGCGGGAGGGGGACGCCGAAGCCCTCGATGACCCCGCGCAGGATGTCCGCCACCCCGCCGCCGAGCCCCCGGATGGGGGCGCCGGCCAGGTCGATGACCTTGGCGAACACGCCCACCAGGAGGGAGTCCATCGCCAGGCCGTAGATGGTGGTGCGGGGGTCGTCCAGGCGGCCCTGGATGCGCACGCTGATGGGGATCTCGCCCGTCCGGCGCTTGAGGAGGTCGAGCGCCACCCCTTCCGCGACCTCCTGGGCCTTGGTGGCGAGGTGGCGCTTGCCCACGGGCCGGAGCGAGAGGTTGTACACCTTTCCCTTGGCCTCGGCCTGGAGGTAGTCGCGCCGGAGGGTGAAGGCGGCGTCCACGTCCATTTCGCCCCGCTCGATCTCGGCGCCGCGCACCTGGCGCGCATAGGGGGAGAGGGGCTTGAGGTCGTACTTGCGCAGGGTGAGGTTCCCCGCCGCCGGGAAGGGCCGCACCCCCAGGTTCGCCCGCCCCTCGAACAGGAGGGGCGCGGGCTGGCCGGGCTCCTCGAGGCGCAGCCGGGTGTCCATGCGGCCGGGGGGCATGCGGGTGTCCACGTTCTCGGCGGTGAGGCGCATGCCGCGGCGGTCCGCCACGGCGGGGGGCTTCCCCTTCTCCACCTCGTGCCTGAAGTGGAAACCCACCCGCTCGATCTCGAGCCGGCCGACGCGGATGTCGGGCAGGTCCTCGTTCGGGCGCTCGGGGGGGAGGGGCCGCTTGTCCGCGCGAGAGGCGGGCGCCGGGGGCTGCGGGGACCTCATCCCGCTCTCATCGTACGGGTTGGAGGGGGCCGGGTCCCTCCTCGGCCTCGGGGCTGGAGGCGCCGGGGGAGGAGGCGCCGGCTTCGCCTCCTGGGGCTTGGGGGCCGCCGGGGACGGCCCCCCCTTCCGCTCGGTCAGGGAGTCGAAGGTGCTCCGGTTCTCGGGGTCCATGAAGAAGTGGACGGTGAGGGAATTCGCCGCGATTCGGCTCGAGGCCACTCTCCCCAGCATCAGGTCGGCCTGGCCGAAGGCCCCGGCGAGCCCCTCCAGGAGCACGGCGGGGGGGTCCTGCGGCCGGGCGAGATCCCGCACGAGCACCCGGCCGAGCGCGAGGCGGGCCTCCTTCCCGTCCAGGTCCGCCTTGCCCCGGACCTCGGTCTCGAGGTTCGGGTAGTCCGCCAGGCGGACCTTCCGCACGTCGAGGGAGGCCCCGCCCCGGGCGGCGAGGGAGGCCGGCTTCGCCCGGTCGCGCGAGAGCGCGAGGCTGCCGCTCGATGCGCCGGTGAGCTGGAGCCCCGGGATGGGTTCCCCCGCCACCGCCCCGGCGACCGCCAGCGCGGGCCCCAGATCCGAGAACTGCCACGAGAGGTGCAGCTCGTCGCGCCCCTTCAGGTTCCAGACGGAGGGCCGGGACACCCGGATGCTCCCGAAGGGGAACTCCGCGTCCAGCGCGGCCACCTCGGCCGAGCCCCGGCGGATGTCGTACCCGCCCCGGGAGCGCAGCGCCGTCTTCCCCACCGGGACGAGCACCTCGTCCTCTTTCCGCGGCGCGCGCGGGGTGACCCAGACGCCTTCCCCCCTCAGGTCGGCCTCCCAGCGGACGCTGCCGGCGGGCGAATACGTCACGGACAGCTTCCCGCCGATCTCGCCGCCCGCGCCCGAGAGGGTGGGGGAGGCCTCCAGCCAGAGCTGGACGAGGGGGGCGGCCTCGAGGGGGTCGAACCGCATGTCGACGGCCCAGCCGAACTCCTTCTCCCGGGCCCGCGCGCGCGATGCCGTGAGGGAGGCGGTCAGCGTCTCCTTCTGCTGGCTCACCTGGACGGGCAGGTTGACGATGCTTCCCACCCACACCTCGGCCGCGCCGAGGTCGTCGATGGCCAGGCGGAGATCGATCTCGTCCGTCCCCTTCACGTTCCAGCGGGCCGGCTTGTTCAGCTTGAAGCTCCCGAAGGGGAGCCTCGCCTCCAGCCGCGCCACCTCGGCGGCGTCCGCCGCGGGGTCGTACCAGCCCTCGGAGGCCAGCCCCAGCGAGGCCAGCTCCACCCACCGCCAGGTGCTGTTGGGGGTGGGCTCGATCTGGGCGGTGAGGGCGCGGCCCGAGAGGTCGGCCTTCCAGCGGACGGGCCGGCCCGTCGCGTAGTCCACCTCGAAGACCCCGCCCGCGAGGCCTCCCAGGCCCTTCACCATGGCCGGCATGGGCACCAGCCGGGTGAGGATGGAGAGGTCCACCGGGTCCAGCCTTCCCTGCACCGAGGCCGCGACGCGCTTCTCCGCCCGCGCCCGGGAGAAGGCCACCTCCGCCTCGGCCTTCCCGCCCTGGCCGGGGTCGCCCACGCGCATCCCCGTCAGGTCGCGCACCAGGCGGAAGAGGGCGCCCGAGTCCGCCACCTGGACGCGCAGCTTGAGGTGGTCCCGCCCGCCGAGGTTCCACCCGCCCTTCTCCAGGAGGCGGCCCTCGGCGAAGGGGAGCTCGATCTCGAGCCGCTCCACCTCCGCCTCCTCCCGGGCGATGTCCACCCGGCCCTCCGTCCGCACGCCGGCCCGGGCGATGTGCGCGGGGCGCCAGGGCTGGCCCTGCCCGCCCCGTACCCGGAAGCCGAAGTCCTCGGCCCTGAGGTCGAGCTTCCAGCGGACGGTGTTCTCGCCCGACCAGGATGCCTCGATCTTCCCCCCGAGGACGCCTCGCTGGGGCTCGAAGCCCTCGAGGGGGGCGGTGCCGAGCACCGCCACCCACGCGGCGAGCGGGGCGATGTCCAGGGGGTCGAACGCCGCCGCGGCGCGCACGGCGAGGCCCTGCCCCGGGCCGCGCCCGCGCGACATGCGGAGGTCGAGGGAGAGCTTTCCCGTCCGGGTGAGCTGCGGCGGAGACATGCGGAACAGATCGGCCGCCCAGCGGGAGGCGCCCGCCACGTCGGAGATGTCCGCCAGGAGGTGGATCTCGTCCCGGCCCGCGGCGTTCCACGCCGCGGGCTCGCCCAGCCGGCCCTTGCCGAAGGGGAGCTCCACCTCCAGCAGGGTGACCTGGCCCGACCCGGCGTTCCAGTCGAAGCGGCCCTTGGAGGCGGCGGAGGCGGCGGGCAGGGAAACCTCCCGCCAAGCCTCCTGCGGGCCGGGGCGCATCTCGCCGGAGAGGTCCCTGGCCCGGAGGCTGGCGTCCCATTCGAGGACGCCCCCGGAGTAGGAGCCCGCCGCCTTGCCGCCGATCGTCCCCTTCAGCGCGCGCACGTCCCCGGGGGCCGGGGCGAGGCGGAAGAAGGGAGACACCTCGAAGGGATCGGCGGCGGCCCAGCCCGAGTACTGCCCCCCGGCGAAATCGGCGAACAGGCCGGCGGTGAAACGGATCAGCCCGGGCTCGGTGCAGCTCCCCTCCGCCGTCAGGTTGAGGGGCGCCCCCAGGCGGATTCCGCCCCCCTGGATCGAGGCGAACGAGCACGCCGCGCGGTAGGCGGGGGCGCCGCCCACGGGGGCCGAGGCGAAGGTCAGGCGGACGGAGCGCATCTCGAGCGAGCGGACCACCACGTCGAAGCCCGCGCTTTCCCCTTTCGGTCCTTGGGCCTCTTTCGGCTCTTGGGCCTCCGCCTCGCCCGCCGAGAGCAGGGCGAGGGCGCCCCCCCTCCCCGGCGCCCGGGCGGCCGGCGGGACGCCCAGCCGGTCCAGGATGTCCTGGAAGCTGAACCTCCCCGCGGAGTCGCGGTAGGCCGAGGCCGCCACCCCGTCGAGCGTCACCTTGAGGAGGCTCACCCGCCTGTAGAGGAGCGCCGCCGGGTTCAGCAGCACCTGGACCTGGGCCACCTTGAGCAGCGGCGCGGGCTCGGCCGGGCCCCCCGCCACGGTGAGGCCGCCCGCCTCGATGCTGAAGAGGCCGATGGAGAGGGTCTCGACCGTCACCTTGCGGCCCAGAAGGATCTGCCCCTGGGTCTCGGCGAGGCGCTTCATCTGATCGGAGGAGAGGAAGAAGCGGACGGCCAGGGCCCCCCCCGCCGCAAGAAGGACGAGAGCGGCCAGGGTGAGGGCCGCCCACTTCAGCCACCGGTACATGGGGGGAGCCTTTCCGCACGAACCGCATCAGGCGCGGTCTGCTGTGAGAGCCGCGAAAATTCTACCGAATTCCCGGCCGGAGGGCCAACGCCGGTTCTCCCGGGCGCGTTTTCCGCTAATATGACGGCCGCAGTTCCCATTTTTCGCCCGCGCCCAGGCGGAGGCCCATGCGCGAGACATCCCCGCCCGCCCCGGCTTCTCCGGCAGCCCCGGCCGGCCGCCGGGAGATTTTCGCCTGGTGCCTCTACGACTTCGCGAACTCGGCCTTCCCCACCCTCATCGTGACGGTCGCCTACAGCGTCTACTTCAAGCACGCCGTGGCCGGGGGCGGGGGGCGCGGGGACTTCCTCTGGGGCGTCTCGCTCTCCCTCGCGATGGTCCTCGCCATCCTGATCACCCCGCCGCTGAGCGCCCGGGCCGACCGGAAGGGCTCGCGCAAGCGGATGCTCCTCCTCTACGCCGGCGCGTGCGTCGCCGCGACGGCTCTCCTCTCGGGCGTGGGGCCCGGGAGGGTGGCCGCCGGGATGATCTTCTTCATCCTGGCCGTCGTCGGGTTCGAGGGCTCGCTCGTCTTCTACAACGCCTTCCTCCCCGAGATCTCGACCCGGGCGACCATCGGCAAGGTGAGCGGATGGGGCTGGGGGCTGGGCTACCTGGGGGGCCTCCTCTGCCTCTTCCTCGTGAAGCCCCTCCTGAGCGGAGGGCTCGAGCCCGCGAATCTCCCCCGCTTCCGGCTGAGCTTCGCCGCCACCGCCGTCTTCTACGCCCTCTTCACGATTCCCCTCGTCCTGTGGCTGCGCGAGAGGCCTCCCCTGCCCCGGCGGCCCGGCGCCGGGGGGAAGAAACCCGCGGGCGCCCCGGCCTCGGCGCGCGACGCCTTCCGCGAGCTGTGGGGGACCCTCCAGGCCCTGCGCCGGCGGGAGGGGGCGCTGCGCTACCTCCTCGCCTTCCTCCTCTACAACGACGGGATCGTGACGGTCATCTCCTTCAGCTCCATCTACGCCGTCACCACCCTGGGCTTCACCATGGGAGAGACCCTCAACCTCTTCATCGCCGTCCAGCTATCGGCCGGCGCGGGGGCGTTTTTCTTCGGCTACCTGACCGACGCCTGGGGCGCGCGCAAGACCGTGCTCCTGACCCTCTTCAACTGGTGCCTCGTGGTGATCCTCGCCTATTTCGCCGCCTCGAAGGACGCCTTCTTCCTCATCTCCCTGCTGGCCGGGATCTCGCTCGGCTCCAGCCAGTCCGCGAGCCGCTCCCTCCTCGCCTTCTACATCCCGCCGGGCGGGACGGCCCAGACCTACTCCTTCTACGGGGTGTGCGGGAAGATGAGCTCCATCCTCGGGCCCCTCGCTTTCGGCGGCGTCTCGGCCGCGACCGGGAGCCAGCGGCTCGCCATCCTCTCCGTCCTCTTCTTCTTCCTCGCGGGCGGCGCCCTCCTCTGGACCGTGCCCGAGCCCGGGGAGGCGGGCGGAGAAGCCATTGCCGGGGACTGAACCAGAAGGTACGGTGGGTGGTGTGGGGGCGTATTGCGATATGCCCCTACGGATGGAATTTCGTCCGTGGAAATTCCCGTAGGGGCGGCCGGCCGGTCGCCCCTACAGACAAGATGCGCCCCGCCCGGAGGCACGCCCATGAATTTCCGCGACCAGATCATCGAGCGCCTGCGGGTGCGCCTGGGCGGGGCGGACGTCCCGCCGGAGAGCCTCCAGGCCTTCGCCGCCGACCTCGACCATCTCCTCGGGCGGGCCCTCGACAGCCGCACCTTCGGCGCGGGCGCCCGGCAGATCCTCCAGCGCTTCGCCGGCGAGTGGGCCGAGCAGAACGCGCGCCGCATGATCGAATCCCGGGGCGACGGCGCGGCCGACGTGGTCTACGAGATGATCGAGCGGCGCGCCCGCGACCGCGCCGTGCGGGCGTTGCGCCAGGCCGTCCTCGACGCCCTGGAGGGCCGGGAGCGGCCGCTGGATGATCTGGATTTCTTCGAGGAGGAGTGAGGATTCCGCTTCCGCCGGCCGCCGGCTTCATGTGATATCCTAAACCACCGTCACCGCCCGCGAACGGCCCCATTGGCGCATCCCATCCCAAGGAAACCCGGATGAAGGAAGGAACCCAGCGGTGGATGCGCCAAGCCGGGAGCGACTTGAGGACGGCGAAGTACCTGTTCGATGGCAAGTTCTACATGGAGGCATCCTTTTACTGCCAGCAATGCGCCGAGAAGGCGCTCAAGGCGGTGATGCTGGAGACAAAGGGGGACATCCGGAAAATCCACGATTTGGTTGCGCTCGGGAAGGATGTCAATCTGCCGGAAGAACTGCTTGAATCCGCCAAGGAACTTACAATGACCTACATATATTCCAGATATCCAATCGGCATCAGCGTCCGGGAAATGAAAACGCTGTCCTCGAATTTCATCCAAGTGGCCGGAGAGGTACTGAAGTGGGCCGAAAAGCAATTGTGAAGCTGCTGAAGCGCTATAAAGAGAACATCTCGAAGGACATCCCCATAGAAAGGATGCTCCTTTTCGGCTCCTACGCCGAAGGCAAGGCGCATCCCGACAGCGATGTTGATCTCCTCGTCGTGAGCCCTTCGTTCCGCAGGATGAACTTCTTCAAGCGCGGGGCCAAGATGTACGACCATTGGGACACAAGGCATCCCGTCGACTTCCTCTGCTACACCCCCGAGGAGTTCCAGAAGCTCCGCGAGGAGTCGCCCATCGTGCGGGAGGCGGAGCGGGAAGGGATCGAGATCTAGCCGCGCGATCGCGGAGGGACGGCCGCCCGGGCGGGAGGACCCGCGGATGAAGGAAGCGCTCATCCCCCTCTGGCTCAAGATCGGCTACACCCTCATGACCGCCGTCATCGTCCCCGCCTACTGGCGCGCCTACGGCCCCGTCAACTTCCTGTGGTTCTCGGACATCGCCCTGCTGTCCATGGCGGCCGCGCTCTGGCTGGAGAGCCGCCTCCTCGCCAGCATGATGGCCGTGGGCGTCCTCCCCATGGAGATCGCCTGGCTCGCCGACTTCCTGGCCGGGGGCAAGCTCCTGGGCATCGCCGCCTACATGTTCGGGAAGGGGAACCTGCCGCTTTATCTCCGGGCCCTCTCCCTCTTCCACCTCGCGCTGCCGCCCGTCATCCTCCTCATGCTCATGCGCCACGGCTACGACCGCCGGGCGCTCCCCGCCCAGATCGCCCTGGCCCTCGCCGTCATGCCCCTCTGCTACCGCTTCTCCCCCGCCGAGGAGAACATCAACTGGGTCTTCGGCCCCGCCGGCCCCCAGACCGCCATCCGCCCCTTGGCCTATCTTGCTTTGTGGCTGATCGTGGTGCCTTTGTTCATTTATGTGCCGATGCATTTGCTGCTGGGGAGGGTGTTCGGGGGGAGGTGAGGGGGGGGATATTTCTTTCACATAAGCCCATTCTTTTTGAACCACTCTTGGACAAACTGATCTGATATTTCAATAAAGTTGCCAGCCATACTTTTGGGAATGGGAAATTTTTCTTCGGGAACAAATTCAATAAGTTTTTGGACAACTTTGCAGGCTGTGTTATGTGCCCAGCGAATTCCTTCTGTGCAACTTAGCTTGTGAGGCCACGAGTAGTCTGCATTGACTTTGTTCTCTGCGGTTAAAGCGATACCGCGTTGAGAAAGGTGGGGGAGGCACTTGGGTGCATCAAACCCCATTTTAAAATGCACAATTGCATTCCGTACCTTCACCAGAAGGCTGAAATCTTGGTACGGTTGAGTGTCCCGCGAGAAGGTAATGTCAAACAGAAGCCTCGGAACGATTATTAATTTCTCTTGAATATTTAAATTCTCCAGCGTCTTATCCCCAAAGATCCAAAGGGAAGAATCGGGAAAAATTGTCCGAGGCAAATTTCCTAATAAAGTTTCATTTATGAATGCCTCTATAGACGCAACGGAGGCCACATAGGCCGTAAAAGCATGGGGAGTGTATGCATTCGTGCCGTGCCGTACTCCTTGTCCCTTGAGAACGTAATCTAATGACAATTTAAAGGATTCTTTCGCATCTCTGATTAGGTCACCTGAGATTGTTACGGTGGAATGAGCAATCATTCGCCAGCCTCCTCTGTACTCCCCTCACCCCGCCGCCGTCACCTTCACCCGCACCTCGACGCGGCGGTCGAGCCGGTTGAGGATCGCCATCAGTCGGTCGATGGTGAAGCGGCCCAGGTCGGCGTTGCGGATGCGGGAGAAGTCGGCGTTGCTCACCCCGCTCCGCTTCTCGGCCTGGCGGAGGGAGAGCCCCTCGTCGTCGAGTATCTTGATGATCTGCGCGGCCAGGAGGGCCTTGGCCTGCCGGATGTCGGCGTCGGGCCGGCCGAAGTCTCGGTAGACGTTCCCGCTGCCGTGCACGGTTTCGAGCTTTCGGGTCATCGCAGCTGCTCCTTCAGGCGCTTCAAGCGTTCGCGGATGAGGTCAATCTCCTGCCTCGGGGTCTGAATGCCCCGCTTCGATTTCTTCTGAAAGGCGTGCACCACCCAGATGGCCTCATGCAGGTAAAGGGCGTAGACGGCACGGTATGCCTCGCCGCGATGGGCCAGGGCGATCTCGAAGACGCCGGCGCCCAGGCCGGTCATCGGCTTGGCGATGTCGGCCTTGCCTCCCTCGGCGGCGATGGTCAGGGCGTCCAGCACGATGTCCTGGGCGCGAAGCGGGAAGGCCTCGAACGCCTTCCGCGCCTGCTTCACCCAGGAGATCTCCCGCGTCCGGCGGCTCATGGGGAGATGCTGTCATATCTGACAGCACTTGGTCAAGCCGCATGTCCTCGTTAGCCCATCCCGCCGATGCCCGTTCCCCCCCCGCCGGCCCGCCCAAAACCAAATCAGACCCATTCCAAAACGCGCGTTTTTTATCCAAAAACGGCTCAAAACGTGCCGAATTTTGCGATTTTTCGCGTGCCACGAAATTGCTGTCATTTGCGGCTGCGCGTCTTCCCTCCCCCCGCCGTATATTGTCTTCGGGCCGCCCGGGGGCGGGTTGCGGCGCCTCCCGGCGTCCGGGCCGCGCGTCGCGGCTATTGAACGATAAAAAACGGTATTAACGGTTTTTTGCGAGCGCAGGACGTCCGGGGGGAGGGCTGAGGCTTAAGAATCTTCATTTCCCGCTTGGTTGCCGTTAGTTGCCGATAATAACGGATAGTTCCCCATTTTTCCGGGCGCGCCTTGCTTCCCTCCTCCCCCGCCCCTAGAATCGGACCCCCGCCTCGCCCATGACGGCCGGGACGGATCACCGCAGGGTTGAAGGAGAAACGATGAGCGGGAAGGTCCGGGTCCGCTTCGCGCCCTCGAACACGGGGCACCTCCACATCGGGGGGGCGCGGACGGCGCTCTTCAACTGGTTCTTCGCCCGCCACCACGGGGGCACCGCCATCCTCCGGGTGGAGGACACGGACCGGGAGCGCTCGACCGAGGAGTTCTACGAGGCCATCCTCGAGGCCTTCAAGTGGCTGGAAATCGAGTGGGACGAGGGGCCCTACCGCCAGACCCACCGGATGGAGCTCTACCGGGCGGCGGCGGAGCGCCTCCTCGCCTCGGGGGCGGCCTACCCCTGCACCTGCGCCCCCGAGGAGGTCGAGGCCATGCGGGAGCGGGCGAGGGCCCAGGGCCGCACCCCCCGCTACGACGGCACCTGCCGGGGCCGCTACGGCAAGCCCCCGGACAGGCCCTACTGCCTGCGCCTCCTGGCCCCGGACGAGGGGGAGACCGAGGTGGAGGACATGCTCGCGGGGCTGGTGCGCTTCCCGAACGCGGAGATCGACGACATGGTCATCGTCCGCACGGACGGGACGCCGACCTACAACTTCTGCGTGGCGGTGGACGACGTGGAGATGAGGATCACCCACGTCATCCGGGGGAACGACCACCTCTCGAACACGCCCAAGCAGGTGCTGGTCTACCGGGCGCTGGGTGAGGTGCCGCCCAAGTTCGCCCACATCTCGATGATCCTGGGAGAGGACAAGAAGCGCCTCTCCAAGCGCCACGGGGCCACGAGCGTGATCGAGTACCGGAAGCTCGGCTACCTGCCCGAGGCCCTCATCAATTACCTGGTGCGGCTGGGCTGGAGCCGAGGGGACCAGGAGATATTCACGCGGGAGGAGATCATCGAGCACTTCTCGCTCGAAACCCTCAACCGCTCGGCCGCGGTCTTCAACCCCGAGAAGCTCCTCTGGCTGAACCAGGAGTACATCAAGAAGGCGGAGGCCGGGCGCCTCCTCCCGCTGCTGGAGGAGCGGCTGAGGGAGCGGGGGCTCGACCCCGAGGCCCTGCCGCGCGAGGCGCGGCTCGGCGTGGTGGAGGAGCTCCGGAGCCGCTCGCGCACCTTGGAGGAGATGGCCGAGGGGGCGCGCTTCTTCTTCGCGCCCAAGGTGGAGATCGACCCCAAGGCGGCCGAGAAGTTCCTCCGGCCCGAGGTGGCCCGGCCGCTCGCCAAGCTCAGGGGGGCGCTGGCCTCGGCCGAGCCCTTCTCCAAGGAGCGGGTGCGGGCGGCCTTCGAGGGGGTGCTGGCCGAGGAGGGCCTCTCCATCGGGAAGCTCGCCCAGCCGGTGCGGGTGGCGGTCACGGGGGGCACGGTGAGCCCGGGCATCCACGAGACCCTCTCGCTCCTCGGCAAGGAGCGCGCCCTCGCCCGCCTCGACGCAGCGTTGGCCCGGATGGGAGCCGGCCAGGGCGGAGCGGCACCTTGACGCCCGGCGGGCCGGTTGGTAAGTAACAGGGCGGCTTTTCTCTGGGGGATCGTCTAGCGGCAGGACACATGGCTCTGGACCATGGAACCTAGGTTCGAATCCTAGTCCCCCAGCCATGCAGTCACACGGGATACTCTCCCGAGCATTCCGTTGAAGAATCCCCCCGAAATCCCCCGGCTTCCGGGGGTTCTTTTCGGGGGGTTCTTTTTCTCCGGAGAATCATGCAGACGCAACCCAGCCCTAAATCCCCGATTTTCTCTGGCGGATTTTTGTAGTTCCACTCGGGGACTCAGGAAGGGGCTATTGTATGGGCAGAAAGCCCAGTTTTTGGCGCTGCTCTTTCCAGGAAATCGTCAATTTTGACCGGAGAAGTCGGGCCAGGGTGAGCTCGGCGGGCTGGGTTCCCTGGAGAATCGCTTGGGTGATGTCCGGAGCCAGGAAGGCGAGAGGCCGGACTTTCCGGAGGTACCGGTCCGTGCAGCCAATCGGCTGGACACCTCCCTTCCCTGATTCGAGGGCCTCCCGCCATGCGTGGGCACGGACGACCGCAGTGATGAGCGCCTTGTCTGGACGGGCTCTAGAGGGGGGCGCATCCGGAGGCAGAATCACGCTTTCCCTTCCCCGGCTCTTCAGTCGGAAAGGGATCCGCAGCGGCGTTTGATCATTCTCACCCTCCGAGACCTTCTTTTTCCAGGTAACCACAACCTCCTGGGTGTGGATTACCACACGATGAAGGACGCTACGAATTCTCTCGGCTTCCGCTCCTGGCGATAGCTCACCCCAGGGCTCCTTCTCCATAGAACCTTTCACACGCTCGGCGACAAACCTCTCAATTGCCTCCGCGGGTACCCGGGAAACTGACCCCACTCCCTCATGCCTTCCCCGGATGAGGGCCTGGCTCACGTAGTAGCGGTAGCGCCTCCCGCTCGGCTTCTTGGTGTGGGAGGGGGTCATGGGGTTTCCCTGGTCGTCGAAGAGAAGGCCCACGAGGAGGTTCTGGCCGAACTTGGAGGGGGCTTTCCGTTCCTTGCGGCGGTGGGTGTCGAGGATGGCCTGGACCCGGTCCCAGAGGTCGCTGGGAAGGATGGCCTCGTGCTCCCCTTCGTGGACCGCTCCCTTGTGGGTGACCTGGCCTAGGTAGATCCGGTTCTTGAGCAAGGCATAGAGCGCGCCGCGGCCGAAAGGAACGCCACCCCTGGGATTCCCTCGCTGGCTCACCCAGGACTTGCTCCGGATTCCCCTTTCGCTGAGATCCGGAACGAGCGAGGTCACAGACCCCAGTTCCAGATAGCGCTCGTAGATATGCCGGACCCGTTCGGCCTCCCCGGGGTTCACATGAAGTTTCCGGTCCCGAATGTCATAGCCCAGGGGCGGGGGACCGCCCATCCACATGCCCTTCTTCTTCGAGGCGGCGAACTTGTCCCGGATGCGCTCGCCTGTGACCTCCCGCTCGAACTGGGCGAAGGAGAGCAGGACGTTGAGGGTGAGCCTTCCCATGGAGGTGGTGGTATTGAAAGCCTGGGTGACGGAGACGAAGGAGACTCCGTGGGCCTCAAATATCTCCACGATCTTCGAGAAGTCGGTCAGGGATCGGGTCAGGCGATCGACCTTGTAGACCACGACGATGTCGATGCGTCCTTCGTCGATGTCGGCGAGCAGGGTCTGGAGCCCCGGCCGGTTCATGCTTCCCCCGGAGAAGCCGCCGTCGTCGTAGGCGGTCCGGAGAAGCTTCCAGCCCTCCCCTGCCTGGCTCCGAATGTAGGCCTCGCAGGCCTCCCTTTGGGCGTGGAGGGAGTTGAACTGCTGCTCCAAGCCTTCCTCGGAGGATTTACGGGTGTAGATGGCGCAGCGACGGGGGGGAGTCATTTCCGGAGACCGAAGAACAAGGGGCCCGACCAGCGGGTGCCGGTGATCCTGCGGGCCACTTTGGAGAGGGAGTCGAAGCGCTCCCCCACATACTCGAACCCCGCGTCGAGCACCCGGACGCGGTGGCGGACGCCTTGCCACTCGCGCTCCAGAATCGTCCCCGGCTTGAGGCCGAGGTTCGGAGTCAGGGAGTGGTCGGGGTTGCGGCCAAGTGAGGTGGTCAGACGCCGAAGTTGGAGCCTGCTCTCGGATGAAAGGCCACCAAAAGCATGTTCCTGGATACGCCAGGCAAGGAGTTGTCGGAGAAGGGGTGCGTTCAAGCCGGTGGGGGCGGGGCAGCCAAGTTGACTGTGCCAAGCATCGTGCAGTTCGTCGGGGCTGAGTTGTTTGAGTTTTTCGAGATAGACCTCCAGGTTTGCGTCCATATGCTTTGGCCTCCTATCGAGGACATGGACGCTCTGGTGCCGAAAGGAGTCAAGGGCTGATTTTGTGCCAGTTCCAGGGGGTTTTTAGGGGGAAAAACAGGCCTCCTGGCGTCCCCAGAGGGAAGCCCGCTTAGCGTCGGTGTCCAGATCGAGGTGAATCACACAGGATTTTGGCGAAGGCTGCCAGCCAACTGACCCTCATTTGGGTTCCTCCAGACACTTCGCCTAGTTGGCCTTCCCTCCTCTTTCATCCTTGCCGGCGCTTGCCATTGATCGGCTCGGGTGTATCACGTTCTTTCCGCAGGTCAAATCCCCTCATATGAGCTGTCCCTTGCTGAAAGAGTATCAAAAATGTGTTGATTTAGCTTGGTCTCGTCTAAGGGAAGCACGTCACTTGAGAAGGCAGATTTGAGGCAAAGAACCATTTGCCAAACAAGGCGCACCTTCGCCAGCCTGATGATTTCGTCAGGAGAGGACATCAACTGGGTTGCGAGGATGATGGGGGACAGGGTGGAGACAGTGCTGAGGCATTACCATCGCTACCTGTCGGATAAGGAAAGGCGGGATGGGGCGAGGTTTTTGGAGAAGTACCAAGTTTCCCGTAATACGTAAAATAGTGAAGTTGCCGAAATTGAAAGTGGCGGTTAATCTTCTCGAATCATTTCTGAGTGAAAGCCCGTAGGGGGATTCCTGTTGAGCTGGCGGACCGAATGGAAGGCAATTTCAGATCGTATCCAAGGGCTTTTAAATGCGGGGCGCTTTTTTCTCGAAACGCAACGAGTTAGTTCAAGCGATGACTATGGGGTAGCAGATAAACAGCTTCTGCCACAATCGCGAGACATTTTCCAGAACCTTGATCAGTTCCGTGCCAAATACGGGCCGACGCTCCCCAATGCGGCCGTAGAATGTCTTAATAGGTTTGTCGAAACTTACCGTAGCAACTTTAATAAGCCTGAAAAGAACTCTCAGGGCATGATTCAGTTCAGATTTACCGCTTTGGCTGCGTTGTCTTCAGAATTCTCTTACAAAATTGCCGAATCAGCAGAGATAGCCAAACGGCTTTCCGAACGTGCTTTTCTTCATCTGCAAAGAGTGATTGTCGCTAACTCCGCAGAGCGCGAAAGATGGCGTGCCGCGTTTGAAGAAGGGGAGCTAGCTTGTGAAAGGCTTGGAGCTTCTCATCTTCTCCTGCATGGCATCTGGGCTTTCAAGGTCAACGCTGAAGGAGAACGAACAGACCTTGTTTTTGGTGAGCCGCTGCGAGACCTCGAAGAAGTAGAAAGCAGCGCTGAAGCTCTTGTTCTCATCGAGTGGAAAGTTGTCAGAAAGGGCTCCGAACTTGATGGTCAAGTAGCAAGAGCTAAAGAGCAAGCGGAGAGATATGCGTCTGGTTCCCTTGGCGGGCTAGAACTAGCTCAATATCGATACATCATTATCGTTTCCGAAAAAAGATTGTTGATGCCGACGGATGGGCACAGAGGCGGCATTATCTACCGGCACGTCAATATTGCTGTTAGCCCAGACCCTCCATCGAGAAAATGAGCAGAGGCGCATGGCCACTATGTTACATTTCATCCATTCGTAAACCGGCAAGGAAAATATTGGTTCAAGGGAGTAGACCAGTAGCGTCACAGAATCCTCACTAGGCGGGAAAACCATAAAGATGGCGGTAGATAGGGGCGAAATCGAAAGAGCCTTGGACGAACTCTCCTCTTATGAGGAATGGTTCAGATTTCAGACTCTGGCTGTAATCCTCGCTAAGCAGAAATGGCCAGACCTCATAGCCAATGAACCGCACAAGGATCGCGGACTCGACGCGTATTCTCCACGAATTCTTGCAACAGATCATGAGGGAAAGGGCCTAGCATGTTCTTTAACTCCAACTTTCGAGAAAATCAAAGGTGATGCAACGACTTTTCACGCCAATTACCCTGACATTAGTAAATATATATTTTACACTCCTCGTAGCATCTCTCAAGAAACAATTCAAAAATGGGCCACAAAGGTAAGACAGGAATTAGGCTATGAATTAATCGTAGTTTCCCGCGAAGATATAATCACATCCTTGTTGAATCCCTCCAATGTGGGGCTCTGCCGCAGTATCCTGAAGACTCCAGTCTCCTTTGATAGAGCAACCGAGGGCATTCTCGACAGAGTGCGTGACGCGACTCGAGATGAGGTTAGAAATTGGTTGTCGCATCCGCGCTTGGTGGGACAGCCCTTGATTTCCCTTAAAGCAGGCGAGCTCGACGAGGAAGGCAAGGGAACAGAAGAGATCCATGACCTCGCAAGCATTCAGGATTCTCTGTTGAATGGGCGTCGGATAATACTCGAAGGTCCTGGCGGGGCTGGGAAGACGACAACGCTTATCCAGCTTGCCAATCAACAGATCAAAGAAAGCAGGTTGGGTTTTGTCATTGACTTTCCTGCCTGGATTAGGTCGCACCAGGAGATACTTGAATTCATCACCCGCGCGCCGGCATTCCGGTCTCGAAGCATCGGACCCGGAGATCTCGCGGCGCTTTACATGAAAGACCACTTTTCATTTCTATTAAATGGGTGGAATGAAATTTCGGAGATTCACTCTGAGGACGCTGTGCGGGCACTGGCAGAATTAGAAAGAACCTTTCCCGCGGCTGGTATCATCATCGCAACTCGACCACACCACATTAGACCTCCCTTGCCTGGATCGTTTCGCCTCAAATTGCTGCCGCTGAATCAAGCGCAAAGGAAAGAATACCTTGAGCAGGCGCTTGCAGATCGGGCGGGGGAATTTATTTCACAAATTGAGAGAGATCGGGCACTCGACGAGTTAACTCGCACGCCTTTGATCCTATCCGGAGTAACTAATCTGTTCAATTCAGGCCGATCAATACCTGCGACACAGTTAGGCATACTGAGCGCTGTGATGCAGAAGCTTGAGGATTCTGACGAACACCGCGATCATTTGCAGCGCCCACCTCTGTCGGCTCGGGTGGAGGACTATCTAACCGACCTCGCTCATGAGATGACAGTGCAGGGGCATGTTGATATTCCCGAGGGGGAAGCCTGTAGAATTGTATCGACAACGAGTCAGGGATTGAGAGACGCTGGCCAAATTGCATTGGTGCCAGAGCCGGCCTCGATTCTTCATGCGCTATGTGAGCATCATGTTCTGGAACGGTTGGAATACCAATCGGTTGCATTCCGGTTCCAACATCAACGATTTCAGGAGTTCTATTCCTCCTTGCGATTGGTTTTTATTCTTGGGACCCTTGTCGCGGACGAAAATCCAGACAGAATTCGAGTTTTCCAAGCTGAGTATCTGAACAAGCCGATTTGGGCGGAGCCTCTGTCCATGATCGCTGAGGGGATAGGAACGGGCGATATTGAATTTGGTGACGCGGTCGAAGCAGTTACAGTTGGGAGATGCCTGGTTATATGGTCGATTCCAGTTGATCCGATATTTGCCAGTGAACTTTCTCGGCACTGTGGCTCTAAGGTTTGGCGGGAAATTCAAACCCCGCTAGGAGAGCGACTCCGCCGATGGTACGGCGTTGAGGATGAGCACCACAAGCAATGTGCTTTGGCTGGCATGCTCGCGACAGGCTCTGACGACTTCTGTAACATAATTCTTCCACTTCTAACCGACAACGATCAGCAGGTTCGCTTGCGAACCTATCGGGCATTGGGTGAGTTCTATGTGTCGTCACTAGGCGCGGACTGGCGAGGCCTAGTGGCGGGATGGGAGGAAGAACGGCGGATCGAGTTTTTGCACGAGATGACTGGAAAGGGAGGAAAGGAGGCTGTGCAAGTGGTGGAAAGCTTCGCAGCAGTCGATCCGAGCCAAAGGGTAAAGGTGGAGGGCCTTCGCACCCTAAGTTGGCTTGGCGCTGACGAATCTGTTGAACAGATTCTTCGCGATTTTGATGGAGTGGATTTCACGGCGGCCCTGCGCCACGACCGAATTGTCGAAGAGCTACCCCCCTCTCTGCATTCTAGGGCCATCGGGGCCTACCAGAGCGTTCTAAGCGAGCTTACTGATGTGGGTGAACGTCTCCGATTTCTAATTAGTATCGCGGTAATGGGGGATCTGGCTGTTGTTGAAGACCTGAAGGAAGAACTGGGGCGGATGCCATCGGATCGAATTAGTGACAATCTCGAGCGTTTAGTTAAATCTGCATCGGATTTGGTTCGAGTGACTGAGCCGGAATGGGTCAGCCATTGGGTTGCGGTTCGGATCGCAAATGGCATGCTTTGGGGCAAGCCTTGGACTGATCTCATCACAAGTGTTCCAAGTGAACTGGCCAGTGCTTTGCTTCAACGGATCAGCGCGGAAGAGCTCCCACATCCGGATGCTCAAAGAACCATTTCTGTTTTGGCAGCAATAAATGATCCCTCTTTCGCCGCCCAGGTCTTCTCAAGGCTGTGCGCCCTCAGAGCAAGGATTCTTGAAAGCACGAGAGAGGACAGCCAGGTGATGTGGAGGATATACAGGCAGTTGAAAGAACTATTCCGAGCGCTTTCCCCAGAGTTGGTCATTTCTGGAATCTCGGATTCTTTGTCTGGAGAGATAGTCCTGGTCGAATTTCTCGTTATTTCTGAACGCTTTGGACATATCGCTTTTGAGGAATCCGATATCAGAAGTCGGGTGCCAAATGAGTTGCGCCAAGAGTTACGTGCGTATCTCAAGAATTGCGTCTCATTTGTTTCAGGTCAGGATGATTCCAGAGGTCAAATGAAGGCGGACTTGGCCATAGTCTTGGGGAGCGCTGGAGATCCTGAGGATATGGTTTATTTGCGCCGACTCATTCGGAGCGACATTGAACGAGTTCGGAGATTCCGAGAGGCTTGGAGAAGAGGTGACCGTGAGGCTCGGGCTGCTGGCGCTGTGATGGGCCAGAGTGGGTGGCATGTTCGGGCGGTGTCTGAGTTGGCCCCCGAGAGCGCTGATGAGGTCCTGCTTGAGGTATTCAATGAACCGGAATACGAGATAGATGCTGGCTGGGCCTTGACCCGGTTGGCCCTGAGACAAGGTGCTGAGGAGCGATTTCAGCATTGGAAACCCGACTTTAGGGATGTGTGGGAGGCGCGTGAGGGGAACAGGCAAAGTGTCTTCGATGAGGATCGTCGGGTCCGTTACGCCAATAAGATTAGGACCCAGCTGGATGTGCTCATAAAACAGCGCAGGCACGCGGAGAATCCCGACTCTTTCAATGGACGGCTCAAAGAACTGGTAAAAATGATCGCCTATTTGGATGGAGGCAATTCGGCTTCACTCGTAATGGAAATTGTGAGCCTCTCCGGTGAGTGGGATGGTTGGACACGGGTTGAAGCCCTCGAATCCCTTCTTCAAAGTGGTGTCGTATTGTTCACAGATGTGACTTTTGAGGTCCTCAACCCAACGATTGAACACACACTCGCCCAAGGGATTTATAATAATCAAAACAGTTGGCTTCTCAAACGATGTCTGTGCCTCCTTCCATTCGTTGACGACCCGTCGAGGGGTATCCACCGGATCGGGGAGATACTGTCTCAGGTGAATTTTCCAGTTCATGAGTTGCGAGACATAGTGACCGCGCTCGGACAGAGCCGATCTCACGATGCATTAACTCTCCTTCTTGAGTTAGCCGGTGCACCTCAAGGCAGATCGCGAGTGTTTGCTCAGGAATGGATTGAAGCCATCGCCAATCTCGGTTTCCCCGAGTCAAAAAAAGTTTTGGTGAGTTTCATCGAGCCAACGATGACGGAACCTGGCATCGACCTATCGAACGAGTATCATATTTACGAACTTTTAGCTTCGCATATAGTTGCCTTAGCGAGGGAGGAGACAGGGGTAAAGGAACGCATTTATCGGCTGTGCAATACTAACCTACCGCCTGATAAGCGTACCATCATTTCGAATGCCATTGCGAAGTTGGGAACGCCCGAGGCCATTTTGGCGGGTCTGAATCTTATTCGAGATGGTGCGAGCCCGCCCGTACCTTTTGATTTAAATCAGGCAATTGAAACCTTCCTCGTCGAACGGAAACCATACGGAGAAGCGGGATACGGGTATACACTTGAGCCCCGTAGCTACAACGTAATCCGGGGCCGACTATTTGAGATGGTTTTGAATGACGGGGCACGGAGGAAAACTGCTTTTGCCCTGCTCGGAGAGATTGAAATCTGGCGACTGCGTTACGGTAAACCGAGCGAAGAGCCACGTCATCCGGGCATTGAAACTGGCAACCCCTGGCCACCTCTTGAGGTGATGGAGGCGATCTAAACAAGCAAATAAGGGAATTTATCTCATATGTTGAATAAAAACTCATTTGACTTTCTTGCTAGCAAACGACGTTCCACCGCTGCTCACCTAGGTTGAGCCCCTTGGGTCACCGGAGGAGGAGTGAAGACCTTTGAAGGAAAGTCCTTTATACTGAATGCTAAGGAGAAGAGCGATGATAAATGAGTCTGCAATTCAACGCCTCCACGACATTCTCGAAAATATGATGAAGAACACAAATGAACCAACCAATAAAACGGCTGCTCAAATCCGTGATGCAAAGTAATCAGTTATACGCCAATATCGCCCCATGTTCCTTGAAAACGATCAACGGGATATTACCAAGGATTCCTTTCTGGGTTTTCTTCTCGAGAGTGTCCCACTCTTAGTTGAGATTTGAGGTGGCTCCGTCCCCTGTGGTTGTTTGGTGTCGCCAGACGCCAACCACCCAGAAGGGAGGAGCCACCGATGGAGAGCATTCTACAGGCAGTCGCAAGACGCAAGAAGGGCCGCCGGATGGGCGAGCCCCGGGTGGTGAGCCGGGAGGAGGTCGAGGGCTTGGAGCTCGATTCCCGGGTCGAGCTCATCCGGGCGCTCATCCCGCTGGGGCTTCTCGGGGTTCATGAGATGCTCAAGGCCGAACTGGAGGAGCTGGCAGGCGCCCGCTACGCCCGCAAGGTCCGTGGGCTGCGCCGGCACGGGAGCAATCCGGGTTCGGTGCGTCTGGCGGGCCAGTGGGTGCCGGTGCGGGTTCCCCGGGTGCGGGGGGAGGAGGGCGAGGTCCCCCTGCGGAGCTACCGGGCGCTTCGCGAGCGGGATGGGGCCGTGGACGAGCGGCTGCTGCGGGGCGTGCTCTACGGGCTCAGCTGCCGCAACTACGAGCGGGCGGCACTGGAGGTTCCAGGGGCACTGGGGCTCACGAGGTCCTCGGTCTCGCGCGCCTTCGTCGAGGCGAGCGCCGCGAGGCTGCGGGGGTTCCAGGAGCGCGGCCTCTCGGGGGAGGACTTCCCGGTCCTCTTCCTCGACGGCAAGCGGCTTCGCCGACGATGGGATGGTGATCGCCCTGGGGGTGACGATGGAGGGCCGGAAGCGCCTTCTGGGCTTCGTTCAGTCGGACACCGAGAACTCCCAAGTGCTGGCCCCCTTCCTGAGGGGCCTCCTGGAGCGGGGCCTGGACATCTCGCGGGGGGTGCTGGTGGTCGTTGACGGAGGCAAGGGTCTGCGCAAGGCGGTCGAGGCGGCCTTCAATCGGGGGGCCAGGCGGGCCCTCGTGCAACGGTGCCAGTGGCACAAGCGCGAGAACGTGGTCAGGCCTCTGCCCAAGGGCGAGCAGAGGACGTGGCGGGGGCGCCTGGCGCGGGCCTGGGAGCGGCCCACCTACGGCGAGGCCCGCTCGGCGGTGCTTGAGCTTCATGGGGAGCTTGAGGAGCGCAACCTCTCGGCTGCGGGGAGCCTGGAGGAGGGCTTCGAGGAGACGCTGACGCTCCACCGCCTGGGGGTGTTCGCCCTCCTGGGCCGCAGCCTCAAGACCACCAACGTCATCGAGTCGGTCCTCTCCCAGGTGGAGGGCCACTGCGCGAAGGTGGACGCCTGGAGGAACTCGGGCCAGAAGCACCGCTGGCTCGCGGCCTCGCTCCTCGACACCGAGCCCAGGCTCAGGCGCATCAAGGGCTACCGCCACCTGCCGAAGCTGCGCGAGGCGTTGCAGCGGGAGCTCAAGATCGAAGACGAAGGGAAGGCTTCAAGGGAGGCGGCATAAAACGCCACGGGGCGGCGCCGCCTCAAATGCAACTAAAGTTGGGATTGACTCATTCTTCTCTTCAAGAATAACCAGCACTGGGACAGCCTCCACCGCCAGGGAAGCCCCATGACGGCGGACATGGACCGGCTGCGCGAGGCCGTCCGTATTCTGGTGGATGAAGGTCGTCCCCTTAAAGATAGATTAAACCGACTCCTGGTCTGCTCCCCGGATCTGAGTCCAACCTGAGTGCGACTTATCCGGCTGCTGGACTCAGAATCGGGGAGCAGACCAACCGGCACCACGGGCAAGCGCTTTATTGATATCGCGCTCTACCTTGTCGCGATATTTCCGGGCGATCTCGTGCCACTGCCCTTGCGAAAATCTGTACGTTTCACCGCCGACAGAAATCGCCGCCGGGTTGTTGTAATTGGCGCGCCAGGCAGGGCTGCCGATGGCCAGGAGCGTCATGCCGTCCATCGCCATGCCCTTCCCTGCCCTGCCGTCCGGGCCGGTGCCCTCACCACTGGTATAGCGGCGCATTTTCAGATCCGCGCCGGACAGTTCGAGGTAAATATCACGGCGGATTTCGGCGCTGCGGCGCTCGGCCTCCCGCGCCCAGAGCATTTCTTTGGCCGGTCGTTTGCCGGAGAGAGCGTGCCGATTCCAGATGTCTGTCAGTGTTGCGGCCATAAAATTCATCCCCCTACATTTTATTACTCAATGGTTAAAGAGTGGTTAGTTTTCCGTAAGGCACCTTCTCGGAAGGCATGTCGGACATGATGCGATGCAGGGAAACGAGGTTTTAATTGGGGAGCAAACTTGCGAGGGCGTGAAGGGACAAACCTGTTGCTAGGGGCAGCGCGCTGCCGGGCGGCCATGAGCGAGGCCGCCCGGCTCCGAGTTTTCTTTCCTCTTGCGTTTCCGTTTCAGCTAATCGCCAATCCTGGTCATTGCGGCGTGAAAAGAAACATTCGCCGCTTCACGGGCCTTTCCGCTCATCTGCGCGGAGTCCCCGTTCGTTTTTCCTGTCAGCTTGATGTGAACATTATCCAGACCGAAAACGGACCCTATGCCCGGCGTCCTCGTATGCACGCCCGTCTCCACGTCAGCCGTAAAATCGTCTCCGTTCTGTTGATATGTTCCAATGTAATACATGCCGGAATCTCCTCCACGGAGTTTTCCTCCCTGGAGGATGACCACACCCGCACCTTCGCCCCGCTGGGTCTTGAAGTGCACCTTATAGATGCCGTCTCTCATGGATTTGCCTCCTGAACGAGCAGAGACTTACAAAGGGGGAATCCGGGGGAATGGATAAACCCCTCCCCCTGCCGGGCGGTGGGTACTCAGGATAACATAGGATGGCGTAGTGCAGATGTATTTATGCGTTTTTCACGTCCGGCGTGGGCTGCCGGGTCCCTTTCCCCCCTTCCAAGACAGCCGAAAATGGCCGCAGACTCCACCCTGTCAAAGTCAGGGTCTTTGCACCAGGTCTTGACAATGGAACCGGGCCGGAGGCTATAACCGTCGTGAAATTGACGACCTAAAAAAAGTAACCGCAAAGGGCAGAGAGGACAAGAGAATGAGCAGGGAAAAGAAGACACAAGTTGTGACATTAGCAGACCCCTCCGATGAGTATTTATTGGAGCTCGGGAGACTTGCGAACAGGTTCGGCCAACTTGAACACCTGCTCAAATTAGTTATTAAGAGAAAGGACAAGAGGCCATTTTGGGAAGTCTTTAAGGAATTCAAGACAGCAGGTATAGGAGGATTGCTGTCAGGACTTTCAGAATGGGCGGCAACAAAGAAATTTGCCGGTCTAATTAATATTGCTAAAGGAGAGGCAAGCCTTCAGCCGATAAAGCAAGAATTAGAACAGGCTAAAGGCTTAGTTCCGATCAGAAACCAGTATTTACACAACGGCCTGGGAAAGAATAAAGACGGAAAACTCCAGTGGCTAAGCATTGAAGAACAGTTTGACGAGAAAAAGGCATTGACCTTACTCAAGGACACGTCTCAGAAAATCTCAAAACTAAATGTGGACATCAATAAAAAATTTCCTCCCTAAGCCGCCGACTCCCTCTCTCCCCTGCCCTGCAAGCCGTTGAGATAATCCGCCGCGCGTTGCGCATACACCGCCGCCGTGAAGATCGCCCGCTTGTCGTCCTTCAAGGCCTTGAGCCATGAGGCGATATAGGCGGCGTGGTCCTCCCTTGGCTCCGGTGTCAGGTCCAGGTCAGCCGACAGGAAAGCCGCGCCCAATTCCGCAACCAGTTCCTCCATGGCGTAGCCTTCATCCCCTCATTTCTTCCGGCCAAAGTCACGGTCCAGGCGCGAAGGGTGCCGCGTCCAGTGCGCGCATTCATGCGCCAGCGTGGCGTAATAGGTTCGACATCCCGAAAAGTTTCAAAGGGCGGCATCTGCACCCGGTCATCCGTGACGCTGTAATACGCCCGATTGCCGCCATGCCGAACATCCGCGCCCGTTCCGGCAAAGAACGATTCCGCATGTTCGATGCGCTGCACCGGATCCAGCCGGGGCTCGGCAAGCGCGTAATAATTCGCGGGCAAGCCCTCGATCTGCTCCACATTAAAAACGGTATATCCCTTCATGAAGGGGATTTCCCGCTCCTCCTCCTCGCCCGTCACCTCATCCGTTTCGGTCTTCGTAATGGTGTTGGCATACACCACAAGATAGCCCTTCTCCCCTTTCCGCACATGCGCGCCAAGTTCCTGGGTCTGGCGGAAGGTCATCCAGATGGGCGCCGCGTAGCCACAGGCCACAGAAACCGACCACAGCACAATGACGTTGATGCCCTGTACGGGGTGCCGTTATGGCGCAGCGGCTTCGTGATGCGGCCCGCCGCATGTTCCGCATTCCAGGGCTTAAGCCACGGGCGGGCCCCCTTCTCCAGATTGGCCACAATGCGGTCGGTGATGCGGACGTAAATGTCTTGCTTCTGCTGTGTCATTTCCTTGTCCTCCAATAAAAAACCGGGTTGCGCGCCGCCTTCGCGGCTGCCGCAACCCGATGGAGGCCGGAATTGAACAGCGGGGGTGGGCCGTCACAGGCCGCCGGCGGGTGAGGGGTATCACCCGGCCTGCACGGAACGACTTGTCCGCCGAAGCCTCGGCGGAGGCGAAAGTGGAGGAAGGCAGGGGAAACGCCCCGCCGGCGCTCGCTTTGGCCTTGACGGCCCGGGGGCCGCAGGCCCCTAAAAAATAAGAGAGGCCGCAGGCCCCAAGAGATGTGATGGAGTGCGGCCGCACGGCCGCCCGACAGAAAAGGAAAAGCCGCCCTCGGCCTTCGCCGGGCGGCCTTACGCGCGCGGGTGTCCCCGCCTTCGCGGTGATCTACCTGCGCACGGTATTCCCCGCCTTCCTTCTTCGCCCTGCGGCTTCGCAGGAGGCGTGGGGACAGGCTTTACGGATGGCCTCGACGCCGCTCCCGGTTCCGGGATCTGCGGCGGCTCGGGGAGCCTGACTGCCCGTTCAGGCGAGTAGAACCCGTTTCCGGCCCATCGGCCGGACGCGCCCCAAAAAGGAAGGTTTGGTTTTCAATTGGGGAGGACAAGCAGGATGCGGGTGGAAGGAGACAAAAACACAGCGCCCCGCCCTGTGCCCTCGGGCAGGGCAACGGGGCTGGAAATTTAGAAGTTTACAGCCTCAGTTTAAGCCGCAGCGGCTCAATTGCAATTCCAGGGATACGTGTCCCCCTTCCTCCGATTGTTGTCCCACTGAAGCGGCTGAAGATTATTGAGGTCGTCCGTACCGCCCTTAGCAACGGGCTTAATATGGTCCACTTCCCAGCCATGTTCGGAGTTGGTCTTGCCGTAATCGGAATTCTTCATCGGCTTCCCGCACATATCGTAGCGCCATATGTTCGGGTCATACCCTTCGATGGTTCTTCCTTTCTTCCAGACAGCGCCCACAGTCGTCTGACCAAACGGCTTACCATTTACATCGCTATTACGGTTACGAGCCATTCTCGAATTCCTCTTGTGAAACCTACGGTCCAAGTCGGTACTTCTCATACAACCCCGTTGGCCAACGCTCACGGGAACGGCGTCCCGGAAGAAGTCTCGCCGGGTGGCTGGTGCACTTTTCGCCTTTCGTGTCAGGGGCTCCGCCCCTACTTGCCCTTGTCGGACTTCTTGATGGTTTCGACGGTCGTCGTGCTCGGCCGCCGGACGGCCTCCTTCACAGGGATGAATTGGCCATTCTTCGCATCGCGTCCGATTTTCGTGGTCTTGCTCATTTCTTTGACTCCTTTTGGTGTGGGGGGTTAAGACGCGAGCCTGTAACGGCTCCATGAAAGGCGATTGATCGGCCGTATCGGAGCAATGGAGGGGATTGGCCTCATGGACTCGATACTTGGGATGGGCGGAATTGGGGGTATTGAAGGGATCGGGAGAACAAGGCCAGCGCCACGAGCTCCCCGCCGCCAGACTACGACGCCGCCATCCGGACCACGCATGTGGTCATTACTCCACCAGCCAAGATGTCGGCCGCCGTAATCGTAGACGCTGCCGGTACGATGAATCCAGGCAATGCCTTGTCCGCTTGTGTCGATGATGCGGCCGTTCTTGCCCAGGAAGGCAACAACCTGCCCATCGTGGTCGTAAAGAGGTTCCATAGTCTGCCGTTCTCCTTTTGCTTGATATTGCCGGTGCCGTCATGTAATACTTGTCGGTGCCGTCAACCCCGTTGGCCAATAAAAGGCCCCGAGGGGCTATTACGGGAACGTCATAACTAAGTATACGGAGGAGTCATGAGAAAGTCAACCCCCTCAGAAATCTTCCCGGAGCGCCTGCGGGCGGCCCGGGAGATGAGGGAACTGAGCCAAGGAGCACTGGCGACACGGGCCGGTATGCAACCCTCAGCCATTTCGCACTTCGAGTCCGGAACCAGGAAACCATCTTTCGAGAACTTACGCCGCCTCGCCGACGCTCTGGACGTTTCTACCGACTACTTGCTTGGACGGATCAAAGAAATTGCAGGGCCAGCAACGGCTGAGCAACTCCATCGGGACTTTGACCACATGTCTCAGGACGACAGGGAACTAGCCGAGAAAATTTTTGACGTTTTGAAGAATAGAGGCCAGACCCGAAATAAGAAAGGGTAGCGATGGCCCTCGATGACTATGCTGCCAGGAAAGCAATGGGGATTGCGGAGCAGTTTGTCAAAGATAAGAAATTATCTGAACTGCCGATTGACCCCATCCACATTGCCAGCAATCTGCTGCATATCGAGGTCGTGGCCAAGGATTCCTCGAAGAAAGGCGTCTCAGGCATGTTGCTGCGCCTGGGAGACCAATATGCAATTGCCTATGCGACCCACATCGAAAGTGATGGATTCCAGAGGTTCAGTGTAGCCCACGAAATTGGACATTTCTTGCTGCCGGGACATATGGACCAAGTTCTTCCGGCCGGGACGACAATGCACGAATCGAGAAGTGGCTTTGTTTCAGAAGACCGCTACGAACTTGAAGCTGACCATTTTGCAGCTGGCCTACTAATGCCGGATCCCCTTTTTTCTAAGGCGATGAATAAGGCAGGTGAAGGACTTCGGGCTGTCGAGTCCCTTGCGGCACTCTGTCAGACTTCTCTCACTTCTACCGCATTACGCCTTGTTCAATGCTCTGACGTGCCAGTGGCCATGGTCATGAGCGCCGGTGGCAGGATTGAATACTGTTTCATGTCCGGCCCGTTGAAAGAGATGCGAGGCCTGGATTGGATTCGAAAAAATGTTCCCGTTCCCGCCGGGACCGCGACCCATCGCTTTAACCAGAACCCGAAAATGATCGCACAAGCCGCGCGCGTCGATGCCACCACAAGCATTCAGGACTGGTTTGGGGGCCATCGCAACCTGAATATGACGGAAGAAGTGGTTGGCCTCGGGAACTACGGGAAGGTGTTGACGATCCTTTCCCTCATAGACGACCCCGAAGAGTACGACGAAAAAGAAGACCTTGAAGAATCCTGGACACCGCGATTCCGCCGGTAATAGTCCGACATGAAGGGCTATAGGAAACCGGCCCGCAGGAACACGGAAAAGAACGGAAAACAGGGAACCGGCCCGCCGGGTGGCAATCGCCTGCCCGTGGACGGGCGGGAGCCTTCCGGACCGTTTGAAGCCGCGGGGGGACCGGTGGCGGCGTTCTCACCCTGTGTTTAACTGAACATGCCAAACCCGGCGCACGGGATTTCAGGACGGCGCGGACAAAGCATGGCCCGAAGGGGGCGGCCGGGAACGGCCCCCCCCTGCTTTGGTAGTGGCAGGGCTGCGCGCGAGGGACCTTAACGCGGTAGATACTCTTTTTGCAGGAAGTTGATTTCGCCGCAGGCCTGCGTCATCGCTGCCGTGCTCGGCGGGGTATTGTCATGGCAGGCATGGTTGACGGTATCCTTGAAAGCCTGAAGTTTTCCGGGGTGGGACGGATCATGGCCCAGCAGCGGATCCACGCGCGGGCACAACCATTCCAAGACCTTGCAGTTATAATCCGTGATGGATGCAGTTCCATTGCCTTTGGCGCGGCGGTCATTGACCAGCATCTCCTTGCAAAAGCGCTCACCGGCGTCACGCAAAAGAAGACCACACTCTTTACGTGAATCGGGGTGACCGCCGCGCGCTAGGGACTTGGCGCGGCTGATCTTGGCTAGTAGAGCATCGCTGGTGTTTTCGATTACGCTGCCATCGCCAGGTGTTTCCACGAATAGCTGGGCGGTCGAAATAGCGAGATGACGGTAGCGGGTTTCCAATTCCTTCCATGTGTCGTGATCCTGGGTGAGGACTATCACTTGCATGGGCAGCCCGAGAAGTTCGGACAACACCGTCGCATTGAAATGGACCCGGTAATCTTCGTCACTCGCAAGCACGGGATCATCAAGAACGATGAAGCCCAGCCTATCGTGTTCGGCGCGAGCGAGAAACAAAGCGAGGCCGAGACAATGAAGCTGGGAATGACTGAATACAGCGATCACATCGCGCACTTTCGGAGCGGAACGGTTGGGATTGGCGGAAAGCCCGGCCTTGAAATCGATAGTCCGCTTAGCCCCCTTTCGCGGCTGAACAGCGGAGAAGAATGTGGGCTCATCAGGCCGCAGCCAGTTCCACCATTTCTCGATCAGTCCGCTATAGTCCGAGAATTTATCGTCAAGAACCTGTTCCTTAGCTCGGTCGATCTGCTTGAGTGCTGAATCAAGCTCCTTGGCAACGGCGACGCGTGCTGCGCGCTCGACCAAAACGGTCCGTAACATCGCAGGCTCTCGGGCGATATTGATGAAGTCCTGCCAACCGGCGGAATCTGCCTGGGCATCGAGCACTTCATTGAGAGCGGCTATGAGTTCGTCGGCGGGGGCACTATAGGAGTCAATGGCAGCCGCGAAACGGGCGCGCAGCGTGACGAGCTTTGCATAGGCAGGCTGGAGCATCCTCGGATCGAGGGTCACCATGTCCGCTGTCTGTTGTTCGACGAGCATGGCGGTAGCACGTCCGCCGCGGCGTAGTGCGGCCGCGGCCCGGACTAGAGGTCGGATCTGGGCAAGCCAGGGATCAACAAATCCCGTGGCGCGATCGCCAAGGAGTTCCCGGATGCGGGCGACAGTGAACCCCATTTTCCGTCGCGTGCCGGTCGTGGTTTTAAGATAACGCGGCAGCGAGTCGTCGGCGGCAGTTGCAAGCGATGTCGCCGAAGATGAAAGCTGTAACAGAGCAGACTTGGCGGCCGTTTCCGCCGTTTTGAAGTCTCTCGTTTCCTCGACATGGCGGCGGATGAGTTGCACACGTTCCGGCGTCAATGTTGACTTCGCGCCGCATAAAGAACAATCGATCGGTTCCGTGATCTCGGAGATGGTCGGGAGTTTCAGCGCCTCATCAAATAGTGCCGCGAGCCGGCGTGTTTCATCATCGATCTTCCCGCGTTCGTCAAGATAGGTATTAAGACAGGTCCAAATGGTGACCGCAGGCGAATTCCAGCCTGTCAACTCCTCACGTTCGAACCCGCGCACCGGAAATGTCTTGTTCCGGCGGTCGGCCAGAATCCTCTCGATAGCCGCAAGCTGGTCGTCGAGTCCTTCCGGAGCTTCTTCGTCGGCGGCTTTGAGGAGGACGCGTGCCACCTCGGTTATTCGCGCGGTAAACGTCGGCAGGTCGGGAGGGGTGCGCCCGAGTTGGTCGAGGATCTCCTTAAAATCGGGAATAGTTGCACAGGTGTCAAATTTCTGGAGCAACGGATCGTCTGGCAGTGTCAGTTCCTCTGCCAGCGCGGCGATGTCGCTACGGAGAAGGTCGAGATCAGTGATTTCAAGCAGGGTTTTGAAATAAGTGGCGCGGTCCTGTGGGCGGACAGAAAATATGTAGCTGAGCGTGTGCTGGGCGAGGACTGGTGCCTGCAGAGGCGGTTGTGACAGCGTAATTCCCAGATTTTCGAGGTCAGATTCGGCGGCCACTGTCCCGTCGATTTCGAGACGGGATGTGCAATCTTGTCTCTTGCCATAATCACTCGTGAGGACACGTCTAATCTCGTGGGGACTTCCATCTGCCGCTGTGACGCTGGCTGCGACGTATACGCCCACGTCGGGGGGAAGATGCGCATTTCGCAGGGCATCGGCGAACTCGTCCTGAGTGCTTGCCATCAATTCCCGCCGCGCGATGCGTCCGGTGAGCAGGAACTCGAAGGCTTCCGCCAGGCTGGTCTTGCCTTTGCTGTTCGGTCCCCAGATGGCGGCAATGTCTGCTGGCAGGTTGAGTGTCTGCTCGGTGGCCCCGTAGGCTCGGAAGCCTTTGACAGAGAATGATCTAATCCGTAGCGCCATCGAGCTTCGCTCTCACCCGTTCAAGACGTTCCGTGAGTACCGCCTTCATGGACGCGACCCGATCGTTGTTCTTTTGAGGGGTATGGTGTGCATGGACCAGCCGGGCAGCCAGGGAATCGCCCTCCAGGTGCTTCAAAAGGCGAGCAACATTGTCCATCGGACCAGTTTCATCGGGCATTAGTCGTTTTTCTCTCTCGTCTAGTGTTTCGACCCATTGTTCGAAGGTCATTCTATACTGGAACAGTGGCCTTTGAGACGATATAGTAATCAGAGTGGCCTTCAAAGCGGCCATAATCGAGGCCAAACAAAGGCTTGAAAACACCCTAAGCATCTATTATTATTACGACTATGCGTGGCCGAGAAACGGACAAGAAACCGGACATCTTAGCGGCCGACCGGGACGAGCCGGTCAGCCTGATGGAGCCGCTGCTGGTGAGCGAAAGCTCCAGGCACCGGGCGGCCCTGACGGACCTCGCGGTCGAACTGGCGGCCCGATCGGCGGGATTCCGGCGCAGCCTGCCGGAGGGTGTATTGACCGCGCTCGCCGATCTTGTCCGGGCGATGAACTGTTATTACAGCAACCTGATCGAGGGCCACGATACCCATCCCGTCGATATCGAGCGCGCGCTCAAGGGCGACTACAGCGCCGACGCCAAGAAACGCAACCTCCAGCTCGAAGCCAAGGCTCATATCACCGTCCAGAAATGGATCGATGAAGGAGGTCTGCGGGGCCGCGCCGCGACAACTGAGGGCCTGTGCGAGATCCATCGGCGCTTCGGCGAATTGCTGCCTGAAGACCTCCTCTGGGTAGAAAACCCGGATACAGGAGAAAGGCTCAAGGTGGTCCCCGGTGCGCTCCGCCAGCGCCACGTCAAGGTGGGCCTCCATATTCCTGTGAGCTCCGGTGCCGTGCCGCGCTTTCTGGAGCGCTTCGAAACCGTCTACAGCCAGCTCGGCAAGACCGACGCCATCCTGGCGGCCGCCAGTGCGCATCATCGGCTGCTCTGGATTCACCCCTTCCTGGACGGCAACGGCCGCGTCGCCCGCCTGATGTCCTATGCGATGCTGCTGGGAACCCTCGATACGGGCGGGATCTGGTCCATCGCGCGGGGCCTCGCCCGCAACCAAAGCACCTACAAAAGCCAGCTGATGGCCTGCGATACGGAACGCCGCAACGATCTCGACGGAAGAGGGCCGCTAAGCGAAGAGGCTTTGGCGGAATTCACGCACTTTTTCCTTTCCACCTGCCTCGACCAGGTGGCATTCATGGAAGGGCTCGTCCAGCCCGACCGGCTGCGCGACCGCATCCTGATCTGGACGGAAGAAGAAATCCGGGCCGGTGCCCTGCCCCCGAAATCCGGCGCCGTCCTGGAAGCGGTGCTCTATCGCGGGGAATTGCCCAGGGGCGAAGTCGCCCGTCTGATCGACACCGGCGAGCGTCAGGCAAGGCGCGTGACCTCAGTGCTCATCGAGCGCGAAGTGCTGGTCTCGGAAAGCACGCGCGCGCCGCTACGCCTCGCCTTCCCCGCCAAACTCGCCTCCCGCTGGATGCCGGGGCTATTTCCGGAAAGGGCGGCATAGATGGCGCTGTCCCTGAAAGAAAGCCAAGCGCTGACTGAGTTAGCGGACCGTCTTTATCCGTTCCTGCCGGGCAAGCCGCATCCGTATGCGGACCAAAGCCTTTCCTTTCCGGGGGTGGCGGCAAAGCTTGGGCTTGCCGGGTACTGGCCGGCAGGAAGCAAGGGTCCCGCCATTACAAGACTCCTCACAGCAACGCTGGAAACGGAACGCGGGCGGTTTTGTCCGCTCATCCTTGCCATCGTGCAGCAGGGCATGGCCTACAGGATGAAGAAAGACCCCGTGACGCGCGAGGAGATTGAAGAGGTAAACGCGATAATCCTGCGCGTCGGATTTAAAATTCCGGAGCTGCTCGACCCAGAATTTCTAAACGGGTTGCCGAGAAAGGACAAGAGCAAGTCAGCAGATACGAGCGCACCTGATCCCAAGGCTATCGCTGATCTTCAAAAAAAGCTGACGGAGCTTCAAGCCGTAAATGCGGTGGAACGTGGATTTGCTTTCGAACGGCTCCTCTCGGAACTGTTCGGTCTGTATGGACTGACTCCTCGGGGCGCCTTTCGTCTGACTGGCGAACAGATTGATGGAAGCTTCGAACTGGAGAGCGATGTTTATCTCCTGGAAGCCCGCTGGCGAAACGAGCGGGCGACAAATGCTGACCTCCTGGTTTTCGCGGGAAAAATTGCTGGAAAGGCGCAATGGTCACGGGGGCTCTTCGTCAGCTACGCAGGATTTAGCGAAGACGGACTTCAGGCATTTGGCCAGGGGCGGCCGACCAACCTAATCGGTCTGGACGGCCTTGATCTCTATCACATCCTGTCCGGTATGCTGGATTTGCGGGAGGTCCTCCGGCGCAAAGTGCGCCGCGCCGCCGAGACGAACCGCGTCTTCGTGCCGGCAAGAGAATTATTTGAGAATGTAACCTGACAATATTTTAGCAGTTCGGCGCACGGATTCACTCGCCCGGGCCGATTGTATGAAATCCTCTTCTTTGGCAAAGTGTCTCCCGCCCATGTAGAGCCACCGCCCCGGAGGCCCGATGGACGCCGCCGAAGCCTATTTTCGCGATCTGCGCGAAATCCGCCGCACCGGCGCGGGCGTGGCCGAACTTTCCTACTATGGTCCTCTCCGCAACCTCCTGAACGAGATCGGGAAATCGCTCAAACCCCGGGTGAATTGCGTCATGCCCCTCGCTGACCAGGGGGCCGGGATGCCGGACGGCGGGCTGTTCACCCGGGACCAGTTTCAGCGCGGGAGGGGGGAACCTCTCCCCGGCCAGATACCCGCCCGGGGCGTGATCGAAGTAAAGTCCACCAAAGAGGACGCCTGGGTGACGGCGAGCGGGAAGCAGGTCTCCCGCTACTGGAAAAAGTACCGTCAGGTCCTGGTGACGAACTACCGGGATTTCGTTCTCATCGGCCAGGACCAGGAAGGCCGTCCCGCCAAGCTCGAGTCCCTCCGCCTCGCCGGGAGCGAGGCCGAATTCTGGGGGACGGCCTCCCGCACCATCGCGCAGAAGGAGGGCGAACGCCTAACGGAATATCTCAAGCGCGCGATGCTCCATGCCGCCGCACTCGCCGACCCGCAGGACCTCGCCTACTTCCTCGCCTCCTACGCGAAGGAGGCCAAGGCCCGCATCGAGGGCTCTGATCTTCCCGCCCTCGGGGCCGTGCGCGAAGCGCTGGAGCAGGCCCTCGGCCTGAAATTCGAGGGTGAGAAGGGGGATCGCTTTTTCCGCTCTACCTTCATACAGACCCTCTTTTACGGCGTCTTTTCCGCCTGGGTGCTCTGGGCCAAGACCCATCCGCCCGGAAGCAAAGAGCGCTTCCACTGGCGCGAGGCGGCGTGGTCCCTCAAGGTTCCCATGATCCGCGCGCTCTTCGAGCAATTGGCGACTCCCACGCGGCTGGGGCCGCTTGGGCTGGAGGAGGTGCTGAACTGGACGGGGGCGGCGCTCGACCGCGTGGACCGCGCCTCCTTCTTCCAGCGCTTCGAAGAGGGGCACGCCGTCCAGTATTTTTACGAGCCCTTCCTCGCCGCCTTCGACCCGGAGTTACGGAAGGAACTCGGCGTCTGGTATACGCCTCCGGAAATCGTGCGCTACATGGTGGAGCGCGTGGACGCCGTGCTCCGCGCCGAACTCGATATTCCGGACGGCCTGGCCGACCGCCGCGTCTATGTTCTCGACCCTTGCGCGGGGACGGGCTCCTACCTCGTTGAGGCGCTGCGCAGGATCGCCGACACCCTGCGGGAAAAAGGCGGAGACGCCCTCCTCGGGGAGGACGTGAAGCGCGCGGCGATGGAACGCGTCTTCGGCTTCGAGATTCTGCCCGCCCCCTTCGTGGTTTCTCATCTCCAGCTTGGCCTCCTGCTCCAGAATCTCGGTGCACCTCTCGGGGATACCGAGCGCGCGGGGGTGTTCCTCACGAATGCCCTCACGGGCTGGGAGCCACCGGAGGAACCCAAGACAAAGTTTCTATTTCCGGAGTTGGAAGCCGAGCATGACGCAGCGGGGAAGGTAAAACGGGAAGTGCCCATTTTGGTAATCTTGGGGAATCCTCCTTACAACAGTTTCGCCGGGGTGGCAGTCGGTGAGGAACGAGACCTCTCCACCGCATACCGCACCACGCAACGAGCTCCAGCCCCTCAGGGACAGGGGCTCAATGACCTCTATGTTCGATTCTTCCGAATGGCGGAACGCAAGATCGTGGACAGAACAGGCAAAGGAATTGTCTGTCTTATCTCCAATTATTCCTGGCTTGATGGGCTGTCTTTTCCCGGCATGCGCGAGAGATACCTTGATGCGTTTGACCACATCTGGATCGACTGCCTGAATGGGGACAAGTACAAGACAGGAAAGCTAACTCCTGAGGGCGAACCGGACCCCAGTGTCTTCTCGACCGAATTCAACCGGGAAGGTATCCAGGTGGGGACGGCCATCGCTTTGCTTGTCCGGGAGGGGAAGCCGAGAAAGACTGGTGAGGTCCGGTTCCGCCATTTATGGGGCAAGAACAAGCGCGCCCGACTTGTTGAGACCGCAGCACAGGATGGCAAGAGTCTATACCAAACGGCGACCAGCCCTGCTGAACTCGGTTTCCCCTTCATGCCTGTGCGGGCGCAATCCGCGTATTTTGGGTGGCCCCTTCTTCCAGAGGTATTCCCTGTCTCCTTCCCCGGGGTCAAAACCAGCCGGGATAATGTGGTGGTTGACATTGACCGGGAGCGGTTGGCCCGACGCATGGAGCAATATTTTGATCCGACGATCAGCCATGAAGAAATGCGGCGCATCGCCCCAGGGGTAATGGCGGCCACCGCACGGTTCAAACCAGAGGCAATCCGCGACCGACTTCTAAAGCGGGGCTTCTTGCCGAACAACATTGTTCGGTGCTGCTATCGCCCCATGGACGTGCGGTGGCTCTATTGGGAGCCCGAAACAAAGTTGTTGGATGAAAAACGAAGCGAATATTTTCCGCACGTCCGGGAAGGCAATATCTGGATGAGCGCGGGCCAGCGGAACCGGAAGGAAGCATTCTACCAACCGCAGGTTACCACTCTCCTAACCGACCATCATATCGTCGAATCGAATGTTAGCATGTTCCCCCTTTTTCTCTTTGATCCCATCTTTGCCGGGGACAAATCGGGTGGGCAAAAAGCCAATCTGAGCCGGGAGGCTGAGAACTACCTATTGAAGATCGGAGGGACTGAGCGGGATCTCTTCTTTCATGCCATCGCAGTTCTTCACGCTCCAGCGTATAGCAGTGAGAATGTGAGTGCGTTGCGGCAAGACTGGCCGAGGGTGCCGCTTCCCGCTTCGAAGGAAACCCTCCTCGCCTCGGCGGAACTGGGCCGGAAGGTGGCGGCCCTCCTCGACACGGAGAGTCCCGTCCCAGGCGTCACGGCGGGGAAGCTGCGCCCCGAGATGCGCTCCATCGCTGTGGTTTCAGGATTTGGGGGCAAGAAACTGAGCGCGGCGGACCTGGCGGTCACGGCAGGCTGGGGCCACGCGGGAAAGGGGGGCGTCACCATGCCGGGCAGAGGGAAGGTTATGGCTCGGCCCTACGAACCCAGGGAGCGGGAAGCCATCGCCGAGGGGGCGGAGGTGCTGGGCCTCACGCCGAAAGAAGCTCTCAAGGGGCTGGGCGCGGATACACGGGACATTTACCTAAACGACACGGCGTATTGGAAGAATATCCCCGAAAGAGTGTGGGATTACCATATTGGGGGCTATCAGGTCATCAAGAAATGGCTGAGCTACCGCGAGCGAGACCTCTTCGGCCGCGCCCTCACGGCAGATGAGGCGCGCGAGGTGACGGACATGGCCCGGCGGATCGCGGGCATCCTCCTTCTGGAGCCTGCCCTTGATGCGAACTATCAGGCCATTAAGGGAGCGGCCTTCGTTTGGGGAAACGGCTCCTTGGTCTGCTCCCCGAATCTGAGTCCACCCTGAATGCGACTTATCTTGTCGTTGTGAGGGTCCCCCAAAACCTGGTCCGGGCAACGGGTGAGTTTTCTGGCCCCCAAGGGGGGCGGGTACCCGCCCCCCTTGGGCGAACTCGCTGGGCGTCCAGTTGCCCGGGGACGAATGCGGTCTGACCTCGTTGTAATCCCTTCGCCACGCCTCAATCTTGCCCCGGGCGTCTTCCAGGGACAAGAACCAGTTTACACTCAGGCATTCGTCCCGCAGCTTCCCATGGAAGGACTCGGCAAAGGCGTTGTCCGTGGGCTTTCCCGGCCGGGAGAAGTCCAGCGCCACCCCGTTCTCGTAGGCCCATCGATCCACGGTCTTCGAGTAGAACTCGGGGCCATTGTCACAGCAAATCCGCTTCGGCGCGCCGCGCCGGTCCTTGAGCCCGCCCAGAAGGGCGGCGACCTCCTCCCCGCGGATGCTTGGCGCCACCTCGACCCCCAGGCACTCCCGGCTAAAATTATCGACCACCGTCAGGACCCTGAACCGCCGCCCGTCGAAGGGGACGTCCGACGTGAAGTCCATGCTCCAACATTCCGTTCAGGGCTCCGGCCTCGGGCTTCTCGCCCCGGACCTGGGTGCGGGGATGCCGCCGGGGGCGCTTGGCCCGCAGGTTCAGGCCCTCCTGGCGGTAGAGCCGCCAGACTCGCTTGTGGTTCACCCGCCAGCCCTCCCGGCGGAGGAGGACGTGGATCCGTTTGTAGCCCCACCGGACCCGGACGGCGGCCAGTTCCCGGATCCGCATCCTCAAGGCGGCCTGCGCGGAGGTTTTTCCCCGGTAGCGGTGGCTCGAGCGGGGGAAGCGAAGGGCCCGGCAGGCTCGCCGCTCCGAGACCCGGAAGCCCTCGGCCAGGAACTCCACCAGGGGGCGCCGCTGCACAGGCCTTAGAATTTTTTTCGGAGGACCCCCTGGAGCATGTGCTTGTCCAGGCTCAGGTCGGCCACCATCTGCTTGAGCTTGCGGTTCTCCTCCTCCATCTGCCGCAGGCGCCTGAGCTCGCTGGGGCCCAGACCCCCGTACTTCTTCCAGCGGTAGAACGTCGCTCGGTGACCCCCAGCTGCCGGATCACCTCGGCCACCGAAACCCCCGTCTCGGCCTGCTTCAGCGCGAAGGCGATCTGCTCCTCGGTGTACTTCGACTTCCGCATGGCAAAACCCTCCCCGCTTGGGTTGGAATTCTGCCAGAAACCCTCACTTTATCCCTGGCTCAAGATCTTGGGAGAACGTCATCCGAATAGCAGGGCCAGTAGCTCATCCCCTCGCCCAACTTGGCCGGATTCCCCGGGGCGATGCGGATCTTCGGGTTGATGAGGGCGGGCTCGGGGCGGCTCCATCCCGCGACGGCCGGCAGACCCGAACCGACGTACAGAAAGCCCTTGGGGATGGAATACGGTCCAATCTTGACGGGGGTGTTGCGTCCCAGCCAGAGCCTGTCCGCCTGCTGGGCACTTTTCTCAGGGGTAAGACGGCTAGATGAGCTGTATCGTTGGGGACTGGAGATCTCGATGGAGAACTGCGGGGCGGCCTTTGGGGCGGCCCGCGTCGAGGTTGGCTTCGCTCTTGAAGCTGGGGTGATGGCAGCCTTCAGAACCTTGAAGACGACCCAGACCACCACGATGAAAATGATCCATTCCATCGTCCGGGAGCCTCATTTCTGTGAAGCCCGAATTTGATCTAATCCATAAATTTTACGAAATTATTGAAACAAGGGCAATCGGTCGAGCGTCGTCTCGCCCAGAGCTTGATCTAGTAGTTCCTTACAGAAGTTCAGTCTGATTTTTGAGATCGAACTGCAGCTTTCCGCGTCCAGCATCTGGAGGAGGGATTAAAGAGGTCTAGCGGAATTGAACTCCCCGCGAGGCCTTTGGACCGTCATTCGGATCCTTCATTCTTTGCCGGAACTTTCCCTACCGGCCAGGTCGATGCGCTCGGTTTAGGGCCGGCAAGTCCACTTGTCCGCTTTCTCGGCTTCTCCAGGCGCATTCTTCACGCCATTCGTAATGGATTCGTCTTTCTTGTCCCTTGCTGCCTTTCGACCGTGACCCGAGCTTACTATGGTATGATGACGAGTGGGAAAGACCCCGGATTCCTTGTCCATCCGCAGAGGAGGCCGGATGAGAGAAACGCCGCCGATCTCAGCGCCTGCGATGGACGCCATTCTCCGCTTCCTGCCCCTCTTCGAATCGGCGGACTTCCAATCGGGCCGGTGGGTGCTAAAAAAACCCGGGGGCGGCGGCGCGCTGACCTTTCCCTATTATGAGTACGGGCGCGACGTCGGCGAGTTCCTCGGCGCCCTGAACGACAACGGCTGGATCATCCCCTTCGACTGGCTTGCCTGGCAGGAGGAGGCGGCGAAGTACGTCGATTCACCGGCGTTGCTCGAGACCGCGGACGCCGGGACCCTCCGCAGGCTCCTGACCACCCATGCCCGCATGGAGCGGTTCTGCGACGGCCACCTCGCCGACATGCTCGGGCGCGGCCACATCGCGGCCGTTCTCGGGCGCCTGGCCCGCCTGCGGGAAGATGCCCTCTGAAGCGGGCTTCCCCGACCCGCTTCGTCCGCGTTTTCGTGCCGAACCAGACCAGGATAGCTTCCTCGGGAGATCGACCGATCCCCAAGAAGAGAGAGACGTCTGTGTGCGTCCGGTCGAATGGTGGCGGGATCACTTCAAACAGAAAGCCCGGCGCCTCGCCACCGGGCTCGGGCCCCGCATCCTACGAAGGGCCGCGAGGGCCTCGGTGCGGGATGCCAGGACCGGACAGTATCTCCTTCCTATAGGGGATCAACACCCTCCTTTTTCTCCCCCGGATGACTCCGAAAGAGCTCCCCGCTCGCTCAGCAGCTCTCCGATTCCTGGAAGAAAATTCCCCCACCGCCTATGGCGCATCACGCATGCGGGCTGAGGGGCTGGGAATCTTCGCGGGGCACAGGCGGATTTCCCCGCCTCTTGGTCCTTCGGCGCATCATCTCCTCGACGCGCGACTCGACTTCCTGCGCCAGCCGTGACGGCCGGGGGGTTGTCTCCTTTAACCGAGAGAATTCGCTGGCGATGCGCCTCTCGAGTTCGCGCCGCGGGAGGCTCAGGCACTCCCTCATGAGCGCGTCCGCCTCACCTTCCTTCCAGCGACAGCGACGAGGCAGCTTTGCGTCATAGGTTTGGGCGCAGAACAGGTATCCGCAGATGGTTCTGCCTTCGTGCCGGACGGTGAACCCCTTGCCCGTTTTCTCGGCACGGGCCACCCACAGCAGGAGATGGTCGCGCAGCAGGACCAAATGATCGTAATGGAGCTTTTCTTCCGGGGACTTGGGCCCGTCGACGAAGGCCTCGCCGCTCTCCGGGTCCAGGACGATGTCGTCCGGGTGCGGCAGGAGATCCGGGTCCGGGAGGCCTTCGCGCCGGTGCTCGGCGAGCGCCTCTTCGCCTTTCTGCTTGAGGATCTTGAGATCGGCGTAACGCTCCGCCTTGAACCGCAGATGTTCCTCCTCGATGCGCGCGAGGCGCTCCAGGAACTGTTTTTGCGCGAGCCGATTCCCCTTGAGCGCCAGCATGATGGAGGCCCGGTAGACCGCCTGGGCCGCGGGCAGCTCGACCGTCCGCCCGTTCTCGAGCAGGGTGATGAGGCGGTAGGCCTCCTCCTGCAGGAAGCCGTCCGAGGGAGCGTCGGACAGGCGCTGCCGGCGCGCCTTCGGCTTGCGCGGCCGGCCGTTCGGGTTGCCCGACCGGCCCTTGGCGAAGCGGCTCGCGGCCGGAGGCTTCCTATAGCCGACCTCGTAGCCACGCCCCGGAGCGGTCCGGCCGGGCTCCGCGGCCTCCGCCCCGGGCATTGTGCCTTCTGACTCATGAGGTTCGTGGATTTCGGTCATGCCACTTGGTCCTTCCCTACGGGCGCGTGCATACGGTGTTCCTCGGCTTCCTCGAAGCGCTCCCCCGTCGCAACCAGGGTCGCGTGCCGGCCGGTCAGGATCTCCCAGCGCCGGACGATGGTGTCGCAGTAGGCGGGGTCGTACTCCAGGAGCCGGGCGCGGCGGCCCGCCTGCTCGGCCGCGATCAGGGTCGTGCCCGAGCCCCCGAAGCCGTCCAGCACCATGTCCCCCCGCCGCGTACAGTCGCGGATGGCGTCGGCGACCAGGGCGACCGGCTTAACCGTGGGGTGCATGGCCAGCTCGGCGCTCCGGTCCGCCCCGAAGCTGTTCACGCCCGGGTAGTCCCAGACGTTGGTGCGGTAGCGCCCGGTCTCGCCGAGGCCGAAGGTGTTGAGGTGGGGGGCGTCTCCCACCTTGAACACGAAGACCAGCTCGTGCTTGGAGCGGTAGAAGGTCCCCATGCCGCCGTTGGTCTTGTTCCAGACGCAGAGGTTCTTGAGCTCGCTGAAGGCCCGCCTCCCCGCCGCCAGGAGCTCGCCCATGTGGCGCCAGTCCATGCAGACGAAGGCGATCGCCCCGTCGCGGCACGTCCCGGCGGCGGCGCCGAGCGTCTCCGCCAAGAAGGCCGTGAACGCCGGCTCGGACATCTCCCCGACGCCCATGGCGAACTCCCGGTGGCGCACACGGCCCAGGCCGCTCACGTGGCCGTCGATGGGGACGTTGTAGGGGGGATCGGTGAAGATCATGTCCGCCGTCTCGCCGCTCAGCAGGGTCGCGTAGTCGGAGGGAACTCGGGCGTCGCCGCAGAGCAGCCGGTGGCGGCCGCATTGCCAGAGGTCGCCGCGCCGGCTGACCGCCGCGGCGGGCGGGGGCGGAATCCGATCCGCCGGCCCGGTCGGGCCGGAGGGGTCGCGCTCGCCCGCCGCGTCCAGCACCAGGTCCACCTCGGCCAGGGAGAAGCCGGTCAGTTCCACGTCGAAGTCGAGGTCGACGAGGGCCTGCAGCTCGACCGCCAGGAGGTCCTGGTCCCAGCCGGCGTTCAGCGCCAGCTTGTTGTCCGCGATGACGTAGGCCCGCCGCTCGGCGGGCGTCAGGTGGGACAGGCGGACCGTGGGCACGTGGGTCATGCCGAGGAGCTCCGCCGCCGCCACCCGGCCGTGCCCGGCGAGGATGGTGCCGTCGTCGGCGACGAGGACGGGGTTGGTGAAGCCGAAACGGGCGATGCTGTCCGCGAGCTGCCGGACCTGGCGCTTCGAGTGCGTCCGGGCGTTGCCTTTGTAGGGCCGGAGGGCCGCGACGGGCCGCTCCTCGATGCTCCGCGCCCGGTTCCTCGGATCGGATGGTTCCTCTCTCATGCAGGTCCTCGTCGGGCGGTGGTGTCGCGGTGATGATCCGGATGCATCTGGGTGAGCTTCTCGGTGAGCTTCTTGGTGCGGTTCGAGGGAGATGATTCCCGGCTCGAGGGGGGGATGTCAAGAGGAAAGTAGGGGGACGGTGATTTTTGTCAATCGTGAGATTTGGCGCGGGCTGCATCGAATCCCATCACGTTCCAGCTGCGGGATCGGAAGCGGGAGAATTATCCCTGATCGTTTCCGATTTGCTCATGTCAATCCCATCTAAGTGCGCTCCGATCCCGCTTGCCGGATCGAAATTCCCACTTCGATCCCGCTTGGCGGGAGATTTTTCCCACTTCGCGTCCCGCCAATCCCGTCGGGATCTCAAGAGGCTTGCGCGGTCGTGGATGCCGTCTTCCGTGTCATGGCCCTCCGCGCAGGCTGCGACCGGAGCCGGCAATGGCCCGAGCGAGCACCCCGCAAGCGCAGGATTGGCGGGTGATTTCATGACCGGTGTCCGGATGGCGATGTGGCGGCTGTGGCCGACAGGATGGAATCAGTGGGGTTGTCGGCGGGCCGGGATCTCGGTGGTTACAGGGGACTGGCGTCTTCCCTCTTCGCCGCCGGGCGTTACCCTGTTCCTTTGTGCAAATTCCCTGTTCTGCGTTGGAAGATTCCCTGTTTCCTCGCATAGGGAATTCGACGTAAAGTGCAAGAAAGCCGAGTGTTTCCAGGGGCAAAAGGCGCTGGGTGTGCCGTGGACGGAGAGAAATTCCCTGTATTTTCCCTGTTTAACAGGGAATTGGGCGGAGAAAGGTTCGCAGCGGACTGCACCCACAGCCAGTTTTTCCCAATAAAAATCCCGACGCCTTCAATGGCCGCCGCGCCGGCTGTGTGGGATTTGGCACGTGCTCCCTCTCGCGCCGTTCCTCTCTCCGGCGATCGCCGCCTTTACCTTCTCCTGAAGCCGACAAAGCCTTTTCGGATGTTTTGGTTTTTCGCTAAAACCATTTATGATCCGCTTCGATTAAAAGGCGTTTGGATGAGCCGTCCTCCGGATGTCAAAGGACATCCCCTGAATTCACCCGGGATCTCCGGACGCTGCCGTTCCGGGCGGGCGTTCCGCCGAGCCGCCTCCCTTCAATCTTGCCGCTTTCATCTTCCACCGTTCGTATGGGAGAGGCGTTCCCAAACGGGCGGCGCCGCGCGGTGCATCCCGGATGCGGCATCCAGGGCGGCTGGCGGAAAGCCGATGGAATCCACCTGAGGAGAACCAAGGAATGTTGCCGCATCATTCCCGGCTGATAGATGCGCAGGCTCGTTCAAGCCGTTTCCGGGCTCGATCGGGGGGCAGCCTGCTCTCCCTCGGCGGGACAGATTTCCATGGAAAGGAGGGAAACCATGCAGCCATATGATCCCGAGCAAGTGTTACGGGAGCTGCAGAATCGCTTCCGCGACTTCAAGGGCTTGAAGTTTCTCCCGATTGTCCTGGCCGGACTTCTCCTGCTCTTGCTTTGGACGGCTTGGTTCACGGTGCAGCCCGAGCAGACGGGCGTTGTTCAGCGTTTCGGAGCCGTGGTCCGGACGGTGGGCCCGGGCCTTCACTTCAAGCTACCGCTCGGCGTCGAGACAACCCGCTTGGTTCCCACGGCCCGCGTCCTCAAGGAGGAATTTGGATTCCAGACGGTGGCGCCGGTCGCCGGCCAGCGGACGCAGTACAGGGACAGCAGGGCGTTCAAGGACGTGTCCTTGATGCTGACGGGGGACCTGAACGTAATCGACGTCCAGTGGATCGTCCAGTACCGGATCGAAGATCCGATCCGGTACCTCTTCCGGGTCCGCGACACGGGGCAAACGATCCGGGACATCTCCGAAGCCGTCATGCGCCGGGTGGTGGGCAACCGGCTGGGCAGCGATGTGCTCACCGTCGGCCGCGTGGCCATTTCCACGGAGGTGAAGAAGGAGATGCAGGAGATTCTGAACACCTATGACACCGGCGTCCGCCTGGTTACCGTGGAACTCCAGGACGTGACCCCGCCGGATCCCGTGAAGCCGGCCTTCAATGAGGTGAACGAGGCACGTCAGGACAGGGAGCGCACGATCAACCAGGCCGAGGAGCAGGCCAACCGGGAGATTCCCAGGGCCCGGGGAGAAGCTTTAAAAACCATCAGCGAGGCCGAGGGATATGCGCTCGAACGTGTCAACCGGGCCACTGGAGAGGCCCATCGGTTCGAGGCGGTGCTGGAGGAATACCAACGCGTTCCGGAGGTCACCCGTCGGCGCCTCTACCTGGAAGCCATCAACGCCATTCTGCCCGCGGCCAGGGCTTTGTACGTTGTCGATAGTGATCAGAAGGCCCTGGTGCCGTGGCTCCCCCTGGAGTCGGGGCAGGCGCCCGCAGCGGGAGGAAAATAGCCATGCCAAGAATTCTAACGGGTATATTCGGAGCCTTAGTGGTGGTGGGCCTTCTCGTTCTCTCCGGGACTTTCTACACGCTGGAGGAGGGCCAGCAGGCCATCGTCCTCCAGTTCGGCCGCCCCGTGGGCGAGCCCGTCACGAAGGCGGGCCTCCACGTCAAACTCCCCTTCATTCAGGAGGTGCGCCGCTTCGAGAAGCGCCTCCTCATCTGGGACGGGGACCCGAACCAGATCCCGACCAAGGGGCGGGAGTTCATCTGGATAGACACCACGGCGCGCTGGCGAATCGTCGACGCCAAGAAGTTTCTGGAGAGGGTGGCCACGGAGGCCGGGGCCCAATCCCGGCTGGACGACATCATCGATTCCGTGGTCAGGGACCAGGTTTCCTCCAGCGAGCTTGTGGAACTGGTCCGAAGCGCCACGTGGGAAGTTCCCCAGGGAGAGGCCCTGAAGGAAGTGCCGGCCGAGCAGGCGAAGGAGCTGGTGAAGGAGGTGGCGCGCGGGCGGGAGGAGATCACCCGGGCCGTCTTGACGGAAGCCCGGAAGGTCATTTCGGAGTATGGAATTGAACTGGTGGACGTGCGAATCAAGCGCTTGAATTACGTGGACAGCGTCCAAAAGAGGGTGTTCGACCGGATGATCTCGGAGCGCAAGCGTATTGCCGCCCAATTCCGGTCCGAGGGAGAGGGCCGGAGCGCCGAGATTCTGGGAAACATGGAGAAAGAACTCCGCCAGATCCGCTCCACCGCCTACCGGCGGGTGCAGGAGATCCGGGGGAAGGCCGACGCCGAGGCCACGCGCGTGTACGGCGGCGCCTATGGCCGCGATCCGGAGTTCTTCGCCTTCTCGCGCACCCTGGAGACCTATAAGGACGGGCAGAACAAGAACTCGGTGATGATCCTCACCACGGACAGCGACTATTATCGGTATCTGAAGGAGGCCAAGCCCGGGGCCCAGCCGCCGACAGCGCCCCTCGACGCGCGCAAAAAATAAAGCCTCTGGCCGCCGAAGCGGCACGTGAGCGCGGCCTCCGGGACGGGCTGAGCCCCTGCGCGCGAGGGAAGCGGGCCATTCTCGGCGCTATCTACCGGCCGCCCAAAGGAAACATGCAGTTCGCTCGGCGGTAGCGCCAATGCCACGTCGCCGTTCCGCGTATTTCCGTGGGCGGCCGGGAAACCCACCTTGAGGTGACACTGCATGGGATACTTCCACCGCTGGACGGACTTCCCGGCCCACCAGAACCTCCGGCCCGGCACCATGCGCCGCACGGTGGTACTCGACGGCCTGACCGCCCAGCGCGGCGAGATGGCCCCCGGCACGAAGTTCGACGAGCGCAGCACCCACCGCCACCCTGAGGACCAAATCATCGTCCTCCTCGAAGGGAAGATGCGCCTGCGGGTGGGGGACGAGGAGAGGTGGCTCGGGCCGGGGGAGCTGGCCGCCGTGCCGGGCGGGGTGTACCACACGGCCACCGGGGTGGGGCCCGAGGGCGCGGTCTACATCGAGGTCCTCTCCTCGGGGCGCATCGACTATCTCCCCGGCTACGCCGGCCCGCCCAAGAACGAGTTCCTGCACGGCAAGCCCTGAGAAGTCCCGCCTCCCGCCGCCCGGCGGAAGGCGGCCTGCGTCGCCAAGGTGTCGGCGATCGTGGAGAACTTCCGTCCGGAGCACTTCGGCCTTCGGGGCTAGCCCCGCCCGCCGGCCATCCCATGGGAGCACGCATGAGCCGCCTCACACCCCTCTCCACCGAGACGATGCCCGAGGAGCAGCGCAAGGTGTACGAGGACATCGCCGCGAACCAGCGCGGCGGGGTGCGCGGGCCGTTCAACGCCTGGGTGCGAAGCCCGGAGTTGGCCGCGCGCCTCCGCGGCCTCATCGACTTCCTCTCTCACCGCACCTCCCTGCCGGGGAGCGTGCGGGAGCTGGCCGTCCTGATGGTGGTGCGCGAGTGGCGGGCGGACTACGCCTGGAAGGCGCACGAGGCGCTGGCGCTTCAGAGCGGCCTGCCGGCGGAGGCGGTCGCCGCCGTCGCGGAGGGCCGCAGGCCCGGCGCCCTGGGGCCCGCCGAGGCCGCCGCCTATGATCTCGTGCACGGGCTCCTCGCGCGCAGGGAGGCGGAGGAGGCGGCCTACCGGGCGGCGGTTTTTCATCTCGGGGAAAAGGGCGTGGCCGAGCTCACCGCCCTCATCGGCTTCTACGTCATGGTGTCGGCGGCGGTCCGGGTATTCGACATCTGACTTTATCTTCCGGCATCCCCTCCGAACGGCGAAGCCCCCGCCTGGGCGGGGGCTTCGCGCTGGCGCGAGACTCATTTGGGGCTAGCGCGGGCCGGTGTACTCCACGATGTCGAGGCCGCAACCCCAGCGGTCGGAGACGTAGACGAGCCCCCGGCCGTCCACGAACACGTCGTTGCTCTGGGGCGTGGCCTTGCCGTTGATGCCCGCGGGGACGTAGTAGCCCACCTCCCCGGGCCGGAAGGGGTCGGAGATGTCCACGATGCGGAGCCCCGCGTTGAACCAGGTGGTGTAGACGAAGTCCCTGGGCCCCATGAACTCCCACACGTTGTGGGCGCCGTAGCGCCCGCCCCGGGTCGTCCAGTCCCCTTCCTTCGGATAGAGCGTCTTGGGGTCCACCGGGTAGGGCATCCAGGTGGAGATGGGCACGGGGTTGCTGGGGAGCTTGGCGTCGTAAATGAAGATGAAGCCCGGCGGCTCCGACACGTCGAACGAGGTGGACTCGTGCGTCACCACCAGGAGGTCCGTCTCCGGCACGGGCAGCACGGTGTGGCAGTGCCCCGGGTAGGGAGGGGTCGGGTTGAAGTGGGCGATCTGCCGGGGGCGCGCCGGGTCCTTCACGTCGAGGACCACGACGCCCCAGTCCGCGCAGCCCGCGTAGAGATAATCTCCCCGGCGGTTGGCCTGGTGGAACTGGAGCGTCTTCACCCCCGGCGGAAGCGGAGTGCCCTCCTTTTGGCCCTCGAGCGCGAACTGGCTCACCACCTTCGGGTTGGCCGGGTCATCGATATCCAGGATCCAGAGGATGTTCCCGCGGTAGCCCGGCGCCCCGCAGGAGCAGTAGAGCATGCGGTTCTTCTCGTCCAGGATGGGCCGGTGGACGCCCCGCCCGGGCATCGGGAAGGCCTTGATGGGCTTAGGCCTCGCGGGGTCCGAGGCGTCGAACAGGCGGAGCCCCCCGACGAAGCCCTCCCCCTCCCAGCCGCGGATCTGTTCGGCGTTGACGATCATCACGTCGTCCAGGAACAGGACCTTATGGGAGTGGGTACCGGTGGGCGCGGGGATCTGGTGGACCACCTTGGGGTTCTTCGGGTCCTCGACGTCGAGCACCGAGGTCCCCTCGTGGCCCTCCATGCCCGAGGCGGCGACGTAGCACCACTTGTTGTCCCGGACGATGACCTGGAAGGCGTCTCCCCAGCCGTTGATGCCGCTGTGGCCGACGCGCCTCACGTTCCTCGCTTCCTCGGGCTTCGCTTTCGACGGGCTCATTCGATGCCTCTCCGGTTTCTCCGCGCACCCGCGGGATGAAGGAAAGACGCCTGCGGCTTTCGGCTGGAGAGGGGATTATGCGTCCAGCCCCCTCCGCCGGGCAAGGAGAACGCGCCTCCCGGAGCCGCGGGGCGCGGTGGTTACAAGCCGCCCCCGGGGAGTGTATAAATAAGGCCGAATGGGGGATCGTCTAGAGGCAGGACACGAGACTTTGGATCTCGTTACCCAGGTTCGAATCCTGGTCCCCCAGCCACGACAACCCGCGGGGCGCGCGCGCCGGCCGCGCCTTTTGTCCAAAGGAGTTCCGCGATGCCTTTCTTCCGCATTTCCGAGATGGAGTCGAAAAAGGCCAGCGTGAGCTCGGCGATGGAGAAGGGCGTCGCCGGGGAGCTCATCAAGGTCGGGATCGTCACCTACCAGGAGAACGAGGGCCCCATGCCCCACTTCCACCCGAACGAGGAGCAGTTCATGCTCATGCTCGAGGGGAGGCTGCGCATGGTCCTGGGTGAGGAGGAGCGCATCATTGAGAAGGGGGACCTCATCCACATCCCGCGCAACACCCGGCACGGGGTGCGCGCCGTGGGCGGGCCGGCCACCTTCTTCGCGGCGAAGAGCCCCGTCGGCAACGGCGACATGGGCCAGGACTACAACCGGGCCAAAGACGCCGACGAGGTCTGGGAGCGGCTCTCCGGCGCATGAGCGGCGCTCACATCTCCTCGGCCACCGACTTGCCCGCGCAGAACATCAGGAACAGCCCGAACAGGCCGAGGAGCCCCAGGCCGATGGCGTCCCAGCCGTAGGCGTCGAAGGGGGTGAAGAGCATCTCCTCCCCCCGGGCCATCGAGTACATCTTGACCTTGGGCCGATCGCCGCGCTGGTACTGCACCGGCGATCGGCCGTAGCCGGTGGCGACGGGACGGCTCAGGTGCTGCTCGTAGACGGCCTTCTCCACCTCCACCCGGTAGCAGCTCCCCGCCGCGACCTGGCTCACGAAGCCGTCCTGGACGAAGATCGCCCCGAGGGTGTGGTAGAAGACGGCGGCCTGGTTGCGGCCTTGAAGGTGGAGCTCCTTGGATGTCAGCGAAAAGCCCTTGCGGGAGCGCGTCGTGCGCTTGACGATGTCCATCGAGCGGACGCACAGGGAGGTCGTCACCAGCCCCTTCGGGATGACCACCCAAAGGCCGTAGCCGCTCCCCCCGGCCACTCCCAGCCCGAACAGGAACACGATCAGGATTCCCAGCGCGCTCTTCTTCTCTCCCCCCTGGCCCACCGCCCCCCTCCTCTCGGTCGCTGGCAACGGCGAAATGCTTCCTCCGGACAGGCTCAGGCCCCTTTGTGCAATCCGCGGGCCCGGCCGGGCGGCCGGCCGCCGCGAATCCGGCGGATGAGTGTCCCTCGTCACTCGCCTGGCCCGGCGGCGCCCAGGAACTCCCGGCAAGGACAAGCCCAGCGCCCGCTTCCAGCCCGGCCCCGCCTTTTGTCAATACAAGTAAAGAGTGAAATGAACCGGACTCAGAGGGGGGCAGGCTGGGTCAGGTGGATTTCTTGACTTCAGGCGCCAGCTTTCCGCTGGTCCCGTTCGCGGAGGCGAGGAGGCCGCGCAGCCGGGAGACGGCGCTGTCCGGGCTGGTGAGGACCTTGACCTCCACGCGCCTGGATACCGCCGGGAGCGCGCGGGCCATCGAGAACTGGGCGAGGAGGATGACGTCGCAGGGGCCGCCGTGGCGCGCGGCCTCCGCGATGAGGGCGTCGTGCAGCTCGGGGTTCTTGGACTCCAGCGCCTCGAGCGCCCCGGGGACGAAGCAGGGCTCGATCCGCACGTCCTTCCCGCGCAGGGCGGCCAGCTCGCGCAGCTCCTTCGCCATGGAGGGGATGGACTGCTCGAACGTGGCCATGAGGCGGACCCGCTTCCCCGCCTCGATCGCCTCCTCGAGCATGGCCTCGTTCGGCTTGAGGACCGGCACGTCCATCGAGGCGCGCGCGGCCTCGATGGAGACCCCGAACGCGGAGCAGGAGAAGAGGATGGCGTCCGCCCCCTGCGCCCGGCAGTCCCGGGCGAGGTCGGCGATGCGGGCGTGGATGCGGGGGGTCAGGCGGCCGGCCTCGGCCAGGTCGCGCGCCAGGGACTCGTCCAGGACGCCGAAGTGGCGGGCTTCGGGCCACAGCCGCTGGAAGGCTTCCTCCAATGGCGCGATCGCGAGACGCATCGCGTGGACGACGGCAATCCGGCGCGCCATGATCGGGCGGAAGCCTCCAAAATCCGCTGGAAAGAAGCCGGCGGATTCTAATTCATATCGTCCGGGCGCCGCAACCTCTTGAGAAAATTCGCGGAACAGGCGCGCAAAGGGCCCGGAAGGCGAAAGCCCGCAATCTCGGTCGGAGGTTCAGCACTCCAGCACGACCTTGACGGCTCCGTCCTTCTTCCGCCGGAAGACCTCGAACGCCTCGGCGAACTGGTCGAGCCGGAAGACATGGGTGTTGATCGCGCTGCTGTCGATCCGGCCGCTGCGATAGGCCCGGATGGCGCGAGCGACCGCGCGGTCGCCCTCGCCGCGCACCCCGTAGATTGTGATCTGGTCGAGCGGCACGCGGTTGAGAGGCGCCGGGACGGGCTCTCCCCCCGCGATGCCCAGGAGGAGCACCCGGCCGCCGCGCCGCACCCGCTGGATCGATTCCGCCTGCAGGGACGGCAGCCCCGCCGCCTCCACCACCAGGTCGGGCCCTCCGCGCCAGCCCCGCGCCTCGAGCGCGGCGTCGAGATCTTCCGCGCCCGCCTGGACGGTCACTTCCGCCCCGAGCTTGCGGGCCAGATCGAGCCGCGAGGCCACGGGGTCCACGATGCACACCTCCCCCGCCCCCAGGTGGCGTGCGAACTGCATGGTCAGCAGGCCGATCGCGCCCGCGCCGAACACCAGCACGCGATCCCCCGTCTCCACCCCGCAGCGCTCCAGCCCCACCACCGCCGTCCCCGCCGTGGTCATCAGGGTGCCCGCGGTGTAGCTCATCCCCTCGGGGAGGTGGTGCAGCACCTTGGCGGGCACCGCGCAGTACTGGGCGAAGCCCCCGTTCGAGGTGATGCCGATCTGCCGGTGGACCTGCCGGCGGCCGTAGTTCTCGCAGATGGTGTAGTAGCCCCGCAGGCAGTTCGTGCACTTCCCGCAGCCGGCGTGGCTCTCGGTGGCCACCCGGTCCCCGGGCTTGAACCCCTCGGCGCGCGCGCCCGCCCGCACCACCTCGCCCGTCCACTCATGCCCCGGGATCAGGGGATACACCACTCCCGGCATGTGGCCCTCGATGAGGTGGATGTCCGACCCGCAGAAGCTGCAGGCCCGCACCCGGACGAGCACCTCCTCGGTTCCCGGCTCGGGGTCGGGATGCTCCACCACCTGGAACGCATGAGGCTTCTCCACCCAGACCGCCCGCATCCTCCCTCCTCCTCACGATAAGCCTTTAAAAACAGCCCTTTTCAGACTTTTCTGTCATTCACCGGGCTGAGCGTAATTACAAGAGTACAACATCCCTATATATTATATCCATTGGCCGCGCCACCGCGGCCCCCGGCCCGGGCGGGCGCGGAGAGGAACTTCCGTGGAGGCGGGCGACATGACTCTTAGGCACACCATCGGCAAGAGCTTCCCCCGGGCGAATGGTTCCCTGCTCGCCTCCGGATCGGCTCCCTACGTGGACGACCTCCGGCCGGCCGGCGTCCTCTACGGCGCCGTCCTCCGGGCCGGGCGCCCCCACGCGCGCATCCTCCGCATTGACACCCGGCGGGCCGAGCGGGCCCCGGGGGTGGCCTGCGTCATCACGGGCCACGACATCCCCGTGAACGCCTACGGGCCCCACCTCCAGGACCAGCCCGTCCTGTGCACGGACAAAGTCCGCTACGAGGGAGACCCCGTCGGCGCCCTCTGCGCCGAGAGCTGGGAGGCGGCGGCCGAGGCCGTCCGCCTCATTCAGGTCGAGTACGAGGACCTCCCCGTCGTCACCGATCCCGAGGAGGCCATCCGCCCCGGCTGCACCCTGCTCCACGAGAACCACCCGACCGGGAACATCGTCCTGGAGTGGAGGGTGCGGCGCGGGGACGTGGGGGCGGGCTTCGCCGAGGCGGACTTCATCGTCGAGGAGCGCTACCAGAGCCGCACCCAGGAGCACGTCTCGATGGAGACCCACATCTGCCTGGCCGAGACGGACGCCTCCGGAAAGCTCGCGATCCACGTCTCCTCCCAGACGCCCTACCAGATGCGCTTCAGCATCGCCCGGGTCCTCAAGCTGCCCATCTCCCGGGTGCGGGTGCTCTGCCCCTCCACGGGCGGAGGGTTCGGCGGCAAGCACGAGAGCGTGATCGAGCCCCTCGCCGCGCTCTGCGCCATGAAGACCCGGCGGCCCGTCAAGTTCCGCATGACGCGCGAGGAGGAGTTCACCGCCTCGACGGTCCGCCACTCCATCGTCATGGACTACAAGACGGGCGTCACCAAGGACGGGCGGATCACGGCGAGCCAAATCCTCCTCCTCCTCGACGGAGGCGCCTACTGCTCCTACGGCGAGACCACCGCCTCGAAGGCCGCCCTCATGGGGGCGGGCCCCTACCGGGTCCCCCACCTCCACGTGGACTCCACCCTCATCTACACCAACAACGGGGTCGCGGGGGCCGTGCGCGGCTTCGGGGTCACCCAGACGACCTACGCCTGCGAATGCCACATGGACACCATCGCCAAGCGGCTGGGGGTGGACCCCCTGGAGTTCCGCCGCCGCAACGCGATGGAGGCCGGGGACAAGGCCCACAGCGGCGACGTCATCCAAAGCTGCGGGTTCGCCGAGTCCCTGGAGGCCGCGGCGCGCGAGGTGAAGTGGGAGGCCATCGGGGGCGGGCGCCCCTCGGCCTGCGGCCGCAAGCGCCGGGGCCGCGGGCTGGCCGCGATGATCTATCCGGTGGGCTTCACCGCCGCGCCCAACCCCAGCTCCGCCTTCGCCCGCGTGAACGAGGACGCCACCCTCACCATCTGGAGCGGCTGCGCCGACGTGGGCCAGGGCGCCCACATCATCCTCCGCCAGATCGCCGCCGAGGAGCTGGGGGTGGGACTCGACAGCGTCCAGATCGTCACCGGCGACACGGACGCCGTCCCCTACGACCAGGGCTCGGTCGCGAGCCGCGTCACTCACATCGGGGGCAACGCCGTCCGCCAGGCCGTGGCCCGTGCCAAGGGCTTTCTCCTGCGGAAGGCCGCCCAGATGCTCGAGGCGGCGGAGGACGACCTCGAGATCGCGGAGGGCCGTATCTCCGTCAAGGGCGCCCCGGACCGCAGCCGCTCCCTGGCCGAGGTCGCGCTCAAGTGCCACCGCGACGGCGAGATGCCCATCGCCGAGGGCTCCTACACCCCGCCCGGCCAGTACCTCGACAAGAAGACGGGCCAGGGCAAGCCCTACGACTGCTACGTCTTCGCCGCCCACGCCGCCGAGGTCGAGGTGGACGTGGACACGGGCGAGTGCCGCGTCCTCCAGCTCGCCGCCGCGCACGACGTGGGCCAGGCGGTCAACCCGATGAACGTGGAGGGCCAGATCGAGGGCGGCTCCCTCCAGGGCTACGGTTTCGGGATGATGGAGCGCATCGTCTACAAGCGCGGCATCGCCCAGAACCCGAACCTCGACGACTACCTCATCCCCACCGCCCTGGACACCCCCGGCCGGATGAAGGCCATCATCGTCGAGGCCCCCGAGCCCACGGGGCCCTTCGGGGCGAAGGGCGTGGCCGAGCCCGCCCTGAATCCCACGACGCCCGCCATCCTGAACGCCATCTACGACGCCGTGGGGGCCCGCATCACCGATCTCCCCGCCACGCCCGAGGCCATCCTCCGGGCCATGGGGGGGCTCAACGGCAACGGAAACGGCAAGCACTAGCCTTCTTCTTCCCCCGCCCCCCGCCGGGGGCGGGGGGGCTCCTCCGCCCCGGTCCGTGCTAGAATTTTCCCGCGGTTGACGCTCATTCTCTTTCGCCGCGCGCGGCCGCCTTCCGCGCGGGGGCACCGGCCGGGGCGGACGCTTTGGACACCTACGTCGCCGGGGGCGGGCTCTCCCGCTTCGGCAAACGATCCGAATCCATGCAGCAGCTCATGGCCGAGGCCGCCGAGGTGGCCTTCGCCGAGGCCCGGGCCCACGGGGTGACCCGCGAGAGCGTGGAGGCCGTGGTCGTGGGCATCCTGAACCCGGCGGAGTTCCTCGACGAGGGCAACTCCGCCAGCCTCATCACCGACTCCCTCGGGCTCGCCGGGGCCGCCGCCTGGCGGGTCGAGACCGCCTCCTCCACCGGGGCCGCCGCCCTCCACTCCGCCTGCCACGCCGTGGCCGCCGGGCGCTTCCGCACCGTGCTCGTGCTGGGGGGCGAGAAGAAGAGCCACCAGGACACCGCCCAGGTCACGGCGCGCCTCGCGCGCATGATCGACCGTTCCGAGCGGCGGATGGGCGCGACCATGACCTCCCTCGCCGCCCTCATCGCCGAGTACTACCGCCGCGCCCACCGCATCGGCCCCGAGGCCTTCGAGGTCATGCGCGGGCGCGTCGCCGTGAAGAACCGCCGCAACGGCTGCGCGAACCCGAAGGCCCACTTCCGGCGCGAGCTCACCCTCGAGCAGTTCTCCGCGAGCCGCCACGTCTCCACCCCCCTCCGGCTCTTCGACTGCGGCCCCATCTCGGACGGCGCCGCCGCCCTGATCGTCACCTCCCGGCGCACCCCGCTCCGGGTGAGCGGCCTCGGCCACGCCACCGACACCCAGGCCCTCTCGCGCCGGAGCCACCTCGCCTTCTTCGCCTCGACGCGCCGGGCCGCCGCCCAGGCCTACCGGATGGCGGGGATCGGGCCCTCCGACATCGAGCTGGCCGAGGTGCACGACGCCTTCACCGCCATCGAGATCATGTCGGCCGAGGACCTGGGCCTCTTCCCGCCCGGCGCCTACGGCGCGGCCCTCCAGGCGGGGCGCGTGGACCCGGGCGGCGATCTGCCCGTCAACGCCTCCGGCGGGCTCCTCGCGCGCGGCCACCCCATCGGGGCCTCGGGCCTCGCCCAGGTGATCGAGCTCTCCCGGCGCCTCGGGCGGGAGGGCGTCCGGCGCGGGGGGCCGCCCCGGCGCGGGGTGGCCCTCAGCATGGGCGGCCTGGCGACGAACAACCTCGTCACCGTGCTGGAGCTGGAGGGGGCATCTCCGCCGGATGACGGCGCTCCCCTGCCCGCCGTCCCCGAGGCCCCCCAGGCGCCGCTCGATGCGCCCGACCCGGAGGGCGGGGTGGTGCGCGCCTCGACCACCCTCTTCTCGCCCCCCGCCGGCTTCGAGGGGCCGCTCCACTTCGCCCTGGTGGAGGGCCGGGCGGAGGGCCTCTCGCGCACCGTGCTCGCCCGCGCCCCCCGCCCGGTGGAGGCGGAGGAGAGGGTGCGGCTCGCGCGGACGGAGCGGGGCCTCTTCATCCTCTAGCTGTGAAATCGAAGCAGGCCTGCGCCCATGTGCCTGTTCCTCAGCGTTCTCTCTGCAGGTTCTGCCCCCCTCTCCCCATGGGAGAGGGGTCGGGGGTGAGGGGCCGCGGCGCCGGGCCTCCCTCACCCGGAGCATCCAAGCGGCGGGCCGCCCGGATGCTCCACCCTCTCCCAAAGGGAGAGGGCCTTTGCCCTCCGCAGGGGGCTACGGCCTCCGACCTTCAGTCGGCCGTAGCCGACTTTCGGCCGGCGCAGGCCGAAGAAGATGAAGATCGCCCCACGGAATGAACAACGTGGTTGGATTCCATATCTAGCCCCAAGGAGGACGCATGGCCGACGTCATCGTCGCGGGCGGAGGGGTGATGGGCCTCGCCTGCGCCCGGGAGCTGGCCCTCGCGGGGCGGGAGGTCCTTCTGCTGGAGAAGGGCCGCACGGGCTCGGGCGCCACCTGGGCCTCGGCGGGCATCGTCTCGACCCACGGCACGGCCGGGCGCGCGGACCGGGGCGGGGAGGCGGGGCTCAGGCTGCGCAGGGCCTCCTTTCCCCTCTGGCCCGGCTTCGCCCGCGCCCTCCAGGAAGAGAGCGGCCTCGACCCCGAGTTCCGCGAGACGGGCGTCCTCCTCCTCGCCCTGGACGAGGGGCAGGCGCGCGAGCTCCAGGCGGAGCCGGGGACGCATGCCCTCGGCGAGGGGCGCTGGCTCGGCGCCGCCGAGCTCCGGGAGGCCGAGCCCGCGCTCTCGGACCGCCTGCCGGGGGCGCTCCTCCTCCCGGGCGGGAGCGTGGACCCGCGCAAGCTCGCGCCCGCGCTCGCCCTCGCCTGCCGCCGCCTGGGGGTGGAGATACGGGAGGGCCAGCTCGTCCGGGAACTGCTCGTGGAGGGAGGCCGGGCGCGCGGGGTGCGCACCCTCGACGGCGAGGCCGGGGCCCCGGCCGTCCTCGTCTGCGCGGGAGTGGGGAGCCGGGAGCTGCCCGGGCTCGCGCCCGCGCCCCCCATCCTCCCCCAGCGGGGCCAGATCCTCTCCCTGGACGCGCGGGGCATCGGTCCGCGCCGCGTGCTCATCACCCCGGAGGACCCCTACTTCGTCCCCCGGGCGGACGGCCGCCTCGTGCTGGGGGCGACGCGGGAGCTCGCGGGGGAGGACCCGCGCCTGACCGCCGGGGGGCTCGCCTGGCTCCTCACCTCGGGCATCCGCGTCATCCCCGCCCTCGCCCATGCCCCCATCGAGGAGACCTGGACGGGCTTCCGGCCCCTCTCGGCGGACGGCCTCCCGCTCATCGGCCCGGGGCGCCTGGAGGGCCTCTTCTTCTGCGCCGGGCACGGCCCCACGGGCATCGGCCCCGCCCCGGCCAGCGCCCGGCTCGCCGCCGCCCTCCTCCTGGGCGAGGCGCCGCCCCTCGACCCCGCCCCTTACGACCCCCGGCGGTTCGGGTGAGGCCCTCGTCGAATCGTCGACCGGCCCACCCGAAAAAAAGGGGCTTTATGCGTCAATATCCATGCTTTATCCGTCACTAGGCGAGACAAGCTGCCGGAGGGCGAACACGAGGTTCGCCCCTACGAAGGCCCGGGCGCGATGCCCCCGTGGGGAAGATACCTCCCTGGCGCCGAGGGGGCGTCACCGCAATTTCGCGCAGGTTCATGGTTGGAAAGAATTTTTTGGGGGGAGGCGGAATGTGACGCGGAACAGCGGCGGCCTGGCCGCCCGCGTTTCGAATCTCCCTCCCCCTCCGGGGAGGCCCCAAGGGCCGGTGGGGTAAAGTGTCACCCATGTGCCCGGTCTGATGTGTTACCCATGTAGCCGGTTGCACAGCGGGGGAAATGCCGCGAGCGGCCTCCCTCCCCCCTCGGGCCCGTGCGGGCCCGACCTCCCAAAGGGAGGGGGCAGACCAGTCATCCCGGCTGTGGTGTCCTCCTTCCCGGGGCAGGCACGGGGGCCTGCCCCTACGGTTTCCACCCATCGAATGCAAGGGGCGAGGCACGCCTCGCCCCTACGGACGGAAAGTCCCGCATCTCAGCCGCCGGCCATCACACCCCGAAATCCTTGACCTCGCTCTCCCCCAGCCCCAGGGCGTGGCCCATCTCGTGGAGGAGGAGCTCCCCGATGAGGCGGCGCCAGGCGCGGCGGTCCCGCCCGCACTCGTCCTTCACCAGGGCGGCGTAGATCTCGATGGCGTTCATGGCCGGGTGCCAGATGGCCGTGGGGAGGTAGCCCACGTCCTTCACCGTCTCGGGCGTGGGGAGGTCCATCAGGCGCACCGGGATGCCGCGTTTCTCGATCTCCCGGCGCATGTCCGGGTGGATGTCCTCGGCGAGCGAGCGCTCGAGGATGGCCTCCATCTCGTCGATCTCCTCCTCGGAGACCTCGGGCAGCTCCCTCTCCATCCAGCGCTGGATCTCGCGCACGTCCTCGGGGAGGGGCGGCTCGTCCCCCTCCTCCTCGGGGCCCCGCAGGGCCTCGCGGTAGTCCTGGAGCCTCGTGGTGCGCGCCGCGAGGAAGTAGAGCCCCGCCCCCACCGCCGCGAGCCCCGCCAGGGCCAGGAGCCCCAGCACGGGCGCCAGGATGGGCTCCCACCACCAGGGCTGCAGGAAATCCCAGTCGCCGAGAATGGAGGACATGGGGAAACCTCGCCAGACGAGCGGCCCAGCCCGCTTGTCATCCTGAGCGTAGCGAAGGATCTGCGTACTGCGCCACCTGCCTGAATCAGGACTTGAAATGGTCTAAGAAGTGCTTAAGGCCGCATTTGTAGATATCTTCGTCAGGATTGATGAAAGGGCTCAGTGCCTTGCCTAAATTGTCTGGATCGCCATCGCAAACGATCTTGATCGTCTCCGGTTTCTTCTTCTGAAAGATACTCAACAACCACGACATCAAATACGTATCCGCTCGCGGAAGCCCACAGCCGATGAAAAACATTTTTTCAATCTCGTTATCGTAGAACCAATTCTTCGCGCTGGCCCAATGCCTTTGGAAAAGATATCCCCATCGCTGGCCGAGCCACTCTTCCTTTTGATAGAAAAAGGGGATCAGGATAGGAGTATATACCCTACCGGTCCCGTTCTCCTTGTATACCCAATATCCACCTTTCTCCTTACAGGAAATATGTGTCTCATTACTGACATTCACAAAATCTAATTTGGCATCCGCAAGATCGTCCCTTACATACAAAGGCTCAACCCCAATCAGTTCCCTGTCTCCAACTCTTCGTTCCTCCATCCAATTAATTGAACCGTGAAGTTTATAGAGTGGAACCGCGTGTTCCTGGTGCGCCCTCTGTAGCGGAATTTCAGGATATTCAAATTCAAGTCCTTGCCCCTCTTTCAATACATTTTCCGTAAAGAGATCATAATTTGTTGTCAGAATGACGACCTTGTCTTTTCCAGCATCGCGAATGAAACGCCTTGCAAATTCGCAAGCCACATCCCATTTCTCCACTTTTTGAGCTATCATGTAATCTCTAATTGCACTGCGTAGATTGATGATTGCTTTCTTAGCCATCCCTTTGCTACTGGGCGTTGCGAGATTAGAATATGCAAGGTTGTGAAGGTGAGACATGCAGACTTCGATATCTCCAATTTTTCTTATCCATGTCGGCAACGGCACACCATTAATCTTGTAAAAGCTGATCCTTGCCTCCCTGCCATCTCCCAATACGCTGTCGATAAAACTCCCTTCCTTCTGGGTGGGAATCCTTCCAATGCCTCGCGTAAACCCCGACCCCAAAAACAGCACCGTCACGCCTTTGCCGTCCGCCATGATGGGCCTCCGCGCGCAAGCCGGGCGTCCGCCTTCGTCCGTGATCCCTTCACTTTGGGGCCGGGCGCCCGGACCGCGCAAGCGGCCTACTCCCCTCCCCCCGCCTCCCCTATAATGGCCGACGGCACGCCCAGAACCCATCTTCCGGCTCTCATCTTCCGCGGCGAGGAGGAAGCGGCGCCATGGCCAAGCGGCTGGTGGTCTGTTTCGACGGCACCTGGAACACCCCGGACGAGGACGGCGACATCGACGGCAACACGAGCACCAACGTCCACAAGTTCTACGAGGCGGTCCTGCCCCGGGACGCGGGCGGCACCGAGCAGGTCAAGCGGTACGACGAGGGGGTGGGGACCAAGTGGTACGAGAAGGTCCGGGGCGGGGCCTTCGGCGTCGGCCTCTCGGAGAACATCCAGGAGGGCTACCGCTTCCTCGTGGACCGCTACGAGGAGGGGGACGAGGTCTTCATCCTCGGCTTCAGCCGGGGCGGCTACACGGCCCGCAGCCTGGTGGGCATGATCCGCAACGCCGGCCTCCTCAAGCCCGCGCACAAGGACCTCACCTCCGAGGCCTACTCCCTCTACCGCACCCGGGACGGGAGCGCCGACACCGAGAACGCCGTGTTCTTCCGCCGCGAGTTCTCGCGGGAGATCCGCATCCACTTCCTCGGGGTGTGGGACACGGTGGGGGCGCTGGGCATCCCGCTCCAGTCGTTCGAGTGGTTCAACCGGGGCTTCTACCAGTTCCACGACACCGAGCTGAGCGGCATCGTCGCGAACGCCTACCACGCCGTGGCCATCGACGAGCACCGGGAGAACTACACGGCCACCCTCTGGGACCCGAAGGAGAAGCCCAACCAGACGGTCGAGCAGGTGTGGTTCGTGGGGGCGCACGCCAACGTGGGGGGCGGCTACCCCGACTGCGGGCTCTCGGACGTGACCCTCGACTGGATGATGAAGAAGACCTCGGGCTGCGGCCTGGCCCTCGACCCGGCCAAGGCGCCCCGGCCCGCGCCCGACGTGGCGGGACTCGCGGTGCGCGACTCCTACAAGGAGTTCCTGGGCGGGCTCTACGGCCTCGTCTCCCCGCGGCGCTACCGCACCATCGGCCACACCCTCTACGGCGCCGAGTCGCTGGACACGACGGTGTTCGAGCGGCTGAGCCGCGACCCGGACTACCGCCCCAAGAACCCCGTCGGGGAGCACGCGCGCGGCGCGCGGGCGGGGCGCCTGCGGGGGTGAGGGGCGCCGGGCTTCCCCTCCGGGCGGAAAGGCGGCTAGATTGGGGGCACGTCATTCTCCCGCCGGAGGCCGCATGAGGGCGCCACACGCAAGCCGGAGCACCGCCGGGCGCACGGCCCGCCGGGACACTCTCCCCTGATGCCCGCGCCGGCCGCCGCCGCCCTCTTCGCGCTGGGCACCTCGTTCTTCTTCGGCGCCTTCAGCATCCTGGTGCGCCTGGGGCGCGAGCACGCCAACGCCATCACCGGGGTGTTCATCAGCCTCCTGGCGCCGCTCCCATTATTCATCGCCGCCGCCCTCTGGATGCGGGACGCCTCCTGGTGGGACGGGCGCGCCATCGGGTTCTTCATCCTGGCCGGGCTGTCGGGGCCCGCCTGCTCGCGGGTCTTCCTCTATCTCTCGCTGCACCACCTGGGCGTGGCGCGGACCATGCCGCTGACCTCGGTAACGCCGCTCTTCTCGACGATGCTGGCGGCCGCCGTCCTGGGGGAGCGGCCGGGGCCCTACGTCTGGGCGGGGACGCTCCTCATCGTGACGGGCTGCGCCGCCCTCTCCTACAAGAAGACCTCGGACACGAGCTGGTCCCGGCGCCACCTGTGGCTCATCGGGGTGAGCGTGCTGGCGGCGGCGTGGTCGTTCCTCTTCCGCAAGCTCGCCCTCACGGCGGTGAACGCCCCCGTGCTGGGGGTGACGGTCTCGAGCCTGGCGGGGCTCTTCTTCCTCTCCCTCTTCCGGCCGCTCATGCCCGCCGCCGAGCGCCCCCGGCTCCCGAACGCCAAGGCGTGGGCCTTCTACGGGAGCTGCGGGCTGCTGAACGGGGCGGGCTTCTTGACCCAGTTCTACGCGCTGGGGCTGGGGGACGTCTCGATCGTCATCCCGCTGAGCTCGACGGCGCCCTTCTTCTCGCTCCTGCTGAGCCGCCTCCTCCTGCGCGGGACCGAGCGCGTGACGAAGCTCATCGTCTGGGGCACCGTCCTCATCGTGGCGGGCGCCGCCCTCATCGCGTGGAGGCTGCGGTAACCCTGGCGCGCGGGCGGAAAAGGGAGATATCCTTGGGTCCCACACACTCACGAGGAGAGAGAATGAACGCGCCGGGGGATTTCCAGGGCCAGTGCGCCGTGGTCACGGGGGCCGCGACCGGCATCGGGGAGGCGGCGGCCCGCGAGCTGGCGCGGCGGGGCTGCGCCGTCTGCGTGATGGACATCGACGCCGGAGGGGCCGGGCGGGTGGCGGGCGCCATCCGGGAAGCGGGCGGGGAGGCCTTCGACTCCGTCACCGATTTGATGGACTGGAAGGCCACGCGAAGAGGCGTCGAGGAGGCGCACGACAAGAAGGGCCGGCTCGACATCGTGGTGCACTGCGCGGGCGGCTTCCCCGAGTACGTGAGCCTGATGGATTGCCCCGCCGAGGCGTGGGACGGGGTGGTGAACTCCAACCTGCGCTCGATGTTCTACCTGCTGAAGGCCGCGGCGCCGCTGATGATCCAGGCGCGCTACGGGCGCTTCGTCGCCCTCTCCAGCATGGCCGCCCGGAGCGGGGTGAACCCCAATCCCCCGCACTACACCGCCGCCAAGGGCGGCGTCCTCGCCCTGGCGCGCCAAGCGGCGCGGGAGCTCGCCCCCCATGGGATCACGGTGAACGCCGTCGCACCCGCCAACGTGCGCACCCCGCGCACCCTCGCCATCCGGAGCGAGGAGCGCATCCGCCACATCGAGCGGACCACCCCCGCCGGCCGCCTCTCCGAGCCCGGGGAGGTCGCCGCGGCCGTCGTCTTCCTCTGCAGCCCCGAGGCCGGCTACATCACCGGGGCGACGCTCGACGTGAACGGCGGGGCGACGATGGTGTGAGGGAGGGCGTGGCCGACTGCCAAAGGCGAGATTATTTCCTGAGATCGCCCAGCGCCCGCTCGATGGCGAGCTTGAGCCCCGGCAGTTTTTCCTTGAGGGCGCTCCAGATAATGCTCCAGTTTGTCTGAAAATAACGATGAATCAGCGTGTCCCGCAACCCCGCCATGCCTTTCCAATCAATTTCCCTGCATATTTTCTTAAAGTCGGCAGATATGTTCTTGGCCGCTTCCCCTATGATCTCAAAGCTCCTTGCGCTCGCTCGCTTGATGACCTCATCCCCAAGGAACTGCTCGTAGGTCATGTCTTGCGTCTGCTGCAGAAGGAAATTGATCTCGTCGAGAATATGCCGGAGGAATAGCTCATCCGACTTCATGCCACCGGACCTCTTTCTCCACGAAGGGCTTGAGATATTTGCTCAAGCCCTCCGGCGTGACAAGCTCGACTTTCCTGCCGGAAAGCTTCCTGAGCTGCTCATGAAGCTCCATGAAGCGGTCGAAATTGGGCTCGGAGAAATCGACGAGGAAATCCACGTCGCTCCTGGCGGTTTGCTCGTTTCGGACGAAGGAACCGAAGATGCCAATCCGCCTGACCTTGCATCTTCTCAGGAGGTCCCGGTTCGCGCGCAGGAGGGACAGCACCTCGCGCCGGGTCTGGACCTTGGCGCGCCGCGGACGGGCGACTTTCCGCTTCGCCAGGCGCTCGGGCGTCTTGGGGGCCGTCTTCCCGGGCATCTTCCCCTCCTTCCCCAAATCCGGTTCAGGTTAGCATGGATCAATGCTCCGGCGAACGCGCGCTTACCCCTCCCCCAGCGCCTCGCGTACCAGCGGAACAATCTCGCTGAATCTCTCCGCCACCCGCGCCCCCGCCCCGCGCAGGAGCCTCTTCTTGGCGGAGGGCGCGCCCACGCCTCGCTCGACGAGGGCGCCGGTGTGGCTCACGGCGGGGGGCTGGGGCATGCGCTCCATGAACTCGCCGGGGATCATGGCGACGAGGGGCTTGGTGAAGCCGCCCGAGCGGATGAAGGCGGCGGCCTCCTCCTCCCGGCCCGTGCCGGGCTCCCCGAAGAGGACGACGCACTTCGTCTCGGGGTCCTTCTCGAAGAGGGCGAGCATCTCGGCGAAGGCCGCGCCGATGAGGAGGTCCCCCCCGATGGCCACGTAGGTGCTCTGGCCGATCCCGGCCTTCGTCAGGAAGAGGCAGATCTCGGCCCCCATCCCCCCGCTCCGGCTCACGACCCCGACGGGCCCCGGGCGGAACATGAGGTGGGGCACCTCGCCCCCCGTCCCCCCCACCTTGGCCTTCCCGGGGCTCACCATCCCCTGGCTGTTCGGGCCGATGACGAGGGCCCCCGCCCGCCCCGCGCGGGCGAGGATCTCGGCCGCGTCGTGGTGGGGCACCCCCTCCGCCAGGATGTGCACGGACGGAACCCCGGCCTCGATGGCCTCCAGCGCCGCCGCCTTGGCGAAGCGCGCCGGGATGAAGAGAACCGAGAGATCGGCTTCGTGCTCCTTCAGCGCGTCCGCCACGGTGGAATAGATAGGAATCCCCTCCACCCGCTCGCCCCCCTTGCCGGGGGAGACGCCCGCCACGATTCGCGTGCCGTAGGCCGTCATGGTGGGGATGAGGCGGCGGGCCTCGCCACCGGTCGCCCCCTGCACCAGCACCCGCGTCGAGCCGTCGAGGAGGATGCTCACGCCCCGGTCCCATAGGCGCGCTTGGCGATGCGGCGGCAGACGTCCTCGAGCGAGAAGTCTTCCTCGTGCCACTCGACCCCCGGCACCTCGGCGATGAGCCGCCGCGCCTCCTCAGCCCCGGGCCCGGCGTAGCGCACGACCACGGGGAACCTCGTGTAGTCGAGCCCCGCCTCCTTCAGGCCCTGGACGATGCCCGCCACGCGAACGTTCACCCGGGCGAAGTTGCTCACGTTCGAGGCGAGCACCAGGCCCTTGAGGCCCGGCTTCCGGAGGACGGCCTTCACCATCCGGCGCATCTTCTCCTCGTAGCGGCCCGGGGTGATGTCGAAGGTGCAGGCCGGGCGGCCCCCCCGGCGGAGGAACTCCTCCAGGCTGGTGAGGCCGTAGCCCCCTCCCGAGACCATGAAGCCGACGTCGCCCTCCATCTCGCTGAAGCGGATGGCCCCGACGTGCGGATCGATGGCGTCGATCTCCCGCACTTCCTTCTCCAGGGACGTGAGGGGCCGCCAGCCGTTCCCCTGCTCCTCCCCGAGGAGGGCCTCCAGCTCCGGATGGCGGAAGAGGGCCTGATCGTCCACCTCGAAGGCGCACGAGGCGGCGACCATCCGGCCGTCCCCGAGGACAGCCAGCGGGTTCACCTCCGCCAGGCGGCCGTCCGAGGCGCGGAAGGCGGCGTAGAGGCCGCACATCGCGCGCGCGGCGGCCTCGGCCTGGGGGCCGGCGAGCCTCCCCTCGCGGGCGAGATCGAGCGCATCGAGGTAGGAGAGCCCGTCCACGATGTCGATGGGGAGCTCGCGGAGGCGGTCCGGGCGGGAGGCCGCGATCTCCTCCACGTCCATCCCGCCCTCGGCGGAGAATAGGAGGAGGGGGGACTTCGTCCGCCAGTCGAAGGTGAGCGAGACGAAGCACTCGCGCCTCATGTCGAGGGCCTCCATCACCAGGAGGCGCCGCACCGGGAAGTTGCGCACCGTCATGCCCAGGATGCGCGCCGCCTCGGCATGGGCGTGCTCCGGCGAGGCGGCGAGCTTGACCGCCCCCGCCCGGCCCCGCTTCCCGACCGGCACCAGCGCCTTGAGCACGGCCCGCCCGCCCAGGCGCCTCACGGCCGAAGCGGCCTCCTCCGCCGAGGCGGCGAGGAGGTACGAGGGCACGGGCACGCCGTGCCGCCTCAGCAGGTCGAGGGAGTCGTGCTCGAGGAGCCGGGCCAAGGGGAGTCTCCAGGATTTAGCGATGGGCGACGCGTAGGGGCGTATTGCAATACGTCCCTACAATCGATTCAGAGAGGGCATTGCTCTTCCCCCTCCCGCCGGGAGGGGGTGGGGGGAGGGAATGCACCAGAAACGTCCCCCACCCTGCCCTCCCCCGGAGGGGGAGGGAGAAACCAAGCACGATCCATTTCCTACGGCAGCGACCGCCGGAGGCATTCCTTCAGCGTGCTCCCGCAGAAAGAGCGGGCGAAGTCCTCCCCGTGGGCGCGGGCCAGGCGCCCGGCGAAGGCGGGGACGCCCCACACCCCCTTCAGCTCGCCGAAGGTGCGGTTGCCGGCCGGGCCGGGGGTGTGCGTCCCGGCGAAGTCGGTCCCGAGGCACACCTGGGCGGGCGCCACCTCGGCCAGGAAATCGATCTCCTCCATGTACCGCCCGAAGGCGGCGTAGAAGCCCGGGTGGGGCGCCAGGCCGATGAGGCCCCCCGTCTCCAGGAGCCGCCGCGCGGCCGTCCGGGGCAGCCCCCGCTCGCCGAAGGCCGGGACGGCGGCCTCGTCGAGGTGACCGTGGGAGTAATGGAGCGGGTTCCCGGTCACGAGGGCCAGGTCGATCAGGTCGTCTTTGGTCCGGTGGTTGGCGTGGGAGCAATCCACGAGAAAGCCCTTCTCCCAGGCGCGCAGGGCGAAGTCGCGGCCCAGGGGGGTGAGGCCCCGCGCAGGGTCGCCCTTGGCCCCGCCGCCCAGGGCGCTGTCCTCGTTGTAGAGGGGCCCCAGGCCGCGGAAGCCCTCATCCCACATCCAGTCGAGGAACTTGAAGTCCGCCTCGCGCTCGATGAAGTAGATGCCCTCGGCGTGGAGGACCTGGCGGCCCGTCCCCTCGAGGTCCGCCGCCCGGAGGACCAGCGTCAGCCCCGGGATCTGGCGAATGAGCCGGACGTCCTCCTCCAGGACCTTCAGCTGCTCGGCCTGGGGCGCGCCGGCCTTGCGCCCGGTGGCGCTGAATACCCCGCCCAGCCGCCGGGCGGCGGGGAGGTCGATCTGCTCGCTGAGGTAGGCCTTGTCCGGCGGGAGATTCACCATGTAGCGCAGGTCGGTGTGGAAATCCCAGATGTCGCCGAAAGCGATGGGCATCAGCGTTCCCTCCCGCTGGAGGGACCCGCCGTGATGATCTGATCGAGGCGCTCCCCCTCCACGTCCACGTCGAGCTGCATCCAGAGAGGCAGATGGTCGGAAAGCTGGTAGGTGAACTCCGCCTTGGTCATCTGGACGCCCGGGAAGAGCGGCCCGTGGCCGCCCGCGTAGAAGTCCAGCACACCCGCATGATTCGTGAAAGACTTGGTGTGGACCGGGTAGTGGAGGATCTGGTCGTAGCGCTTGTCCTTGGAGAGGTTGGAGCCGTGCTTCACCCCGCGCAGGGCCGCCGGCATCTCCAGGTCCTTGCTGGTGATGGCCTGGAAGAGCTCATCGTCCACCTTGGGGATGTTGAAGTCGCCCATGAGGATGATGTCCTTGTCGTCCGTGTACTTCTCCTTGGACCGCCGGTCGATCCACTCGGCCAGGAGCTTGAGGGGGGCGACCCGCGCCTTCTCCCCTGACCCCCAGCGGATGTGGGCGGTGATGAGCACGAAGTCGAAGTTGCCCGCGCGGAACGAGGCGATGTAGGGGCTCCTCCACCACGAGATGGCGGAGACGTACTCGCCCGATTTCGTCTTCTTCCTGGGCGGATCGGCCTCGGCCGCGAGGCCGGTGAAAACCGCCGCGCGCTTGTCGTAGACGTAGGCGATGCGCTCCCGGTTCCCCCCCGCGTCGACGATATAGTCCGAGAAGACGGCGCTCCAGTAAGGGCCCAGGATGCGGAGCACCTTCCCGAGGTCGCCGAGATTGTCCCGGACCTCGGTGACGGCGATGAGGTCGAACTGGCCCAGGATCTCCGCGATGAAATGGAGGGAGGCCTCTAGCCGCGGGGTCTTGCCGAACTCGCGGATGTTCCAGGTGGCGATGTTGAGGGCCTCGTCCAGCTTGGACGAGGGAATCTTGGCGGCCCCGATCCTCTTCTGGAGCTCCTTCAGGCCCAGGGCGATCTGCGGGGATATGTCGCCGTGGTGCATGACATCCGCCTCCCGGCCTAATACACCGCCACCAGGTCCCGCTCGTAGCTCTCGTCCTCGCCCCGGACGGCGGAGTAGAAGATGCCCTGGAGGCGCTTCGTGAGGGGGCCGGGCTTGCCGTCGCCGACGGCCACGCGGTCCACGCTCAGGATGGGCGTCACCTCCTCGGCCGAGCCGCACATGATGGCCTCGTCCGCGATGTAGAGCTCGGTGCGGTCCACGGGCCGCTCGGAGGCCGCGCCGATGGAGTTCCCGAACATCTCGAGGACGCACGAGCGCGTGACGCTCTCCAGGATGCTCTCCGTCACCGGGGGGGCGATGAGCGCTCCGTCCCGGACGATGAGGACGCAGGCGCCCGAGGACTCCGACACCTTCCCCGCCTGGTTCAGGATGACGGCGTCGTCGTAGCCGTTCACCCGGGCCTCGACTCCGGCGAGGCGGCTGTTCTGGTAGTTGGCGGTGGCCTTGACGCGCGGAGGGATGGAGTCGTCCCCGATGCGGCGCCAGCTGCTCACGCACATGTGGATGCCCCGCTCCTGGCGGGCGCGGTCCCCCCGGGGGCCGCCCGCGATGAAGGCGCAGGTGTCCACCTCCTCGGGCTTGAAGGCCTTCATGTCGAGCCGGCCCGCGTCGTCGAAGTAGACGTTCAGGCGGAAGTGGATGTCCTCGCGGAAGCCGTTGGCGCGGACCCACTCCACGATGGCGCGGCGGAAGTCTTCCCGCGAGTAAGGGGACTCCATGCGCATGATCTTCATGCTCTGCTCGAGGCGCTTGAGGTGAGGCTCGAGCTTCCAGAGGAAGAGGTTCTTCCGGCCCTCGTTCCAGTAGCCGCGGATGCCCTCGTACACGCACGAGCCTCGGAGGACGGCCTGGCTGAAGACGCTGACCTTGGCCTCCTCGCCCGCCACCACCTTCCCGTTGATCCAGACCTTGTTGTGCGGATATTTGGGCACGCGCGCCTCCCCGTATGGTTCCAAGCCGCCATGATTGAAGGGGTTGCGCAGCGAGCCTAGAGGGCGCGGGCGGGGCTGTCAAGGCGGGGGCTTGTTGCGTCATTCCGAGGGAGCGCAGCGACCAAGGAATCTACGGGGGTGGCGACACGCGAAGATTCCTCGCTTCGCTCGGAATGACGGCCGAACCGTTAGGTTGGCTCTTACCCTTTCTTCTTGACGCACGCGCCCCCGCGGCGTAGCGTCAGCGGGATTCCATCCTTCACATCTTCCACGAGGAGGCCCCCATGGCCCGGCCCGCCGCCCCGCCCAAGCTCGAGGACGCCTACGCCGAGGCCCTGCCCGCCTCGCGGGCCCTCTTCGAGCGCGCCCGCCGCCTCTTCCCGGACGCCGTCACCCACGACGTGCGCCGGATGCAGCCCTTCCCCCTCTACGTCGAGCGGGCCGAGGGCGCCCTCAAGTGGGACGCGGACGGCAACCGCTACATCGATTACTGGATGGGCCACGGCGCCCTCCTCCACGGCCACAACCCGCCCCTCGTCCGGGACGCCGCCCGCGAGCAGCTCATGCGGGGCACCCACTACGGGGCCTCCCACGAGAAGGAGATCGAGTGGGCCGAGTGGGTGTGCCGGCTCGTCCCGAGCGCCGAGCGGGTGCGCTTCACCGCCTCGGGCACCGAGGCCACCCACATGGCGCTGCGCCTGGTGCGCGCCTTCACCGGCAAGCGCCACATCGTCAAGTTCGCGGGCCACTTTCACGGCTGGCACGAGGGCCTGGAGATCGGCGTCCACCCGCCCTACGAGGCCGAGCCCGAGGCGGGCCAGCTCCCCGAGGTGGTGGCGCTGGTCACGGTGCTGCCCCCGAACGACCTGGCCGCGGTCCGGGCCCGGCTCTCGAAGGGCGACGTGGCCGCCGTCATCGCCGAGCCCACGGGGAGCCACTTCGGCGCCGTGCCCATGCCGGCCTCCTTCCTGCACGGGTTGCGCGAGGAGACCCGGAAGGCGGGCGCGCTCCTCATCTTCGACGAGGTGGTGACGGGCTTCCGGGTGGCCCCGGGCGGGGCCCAGGAGAAGATCGGGGTGAGGCCCGACGTGACCACCCTCGCCAAGATCCTCTCGGGGGGCCTCCCGGGCGGGGCCGTCTGCGGGCGCGAGGACGTGCTGGCTTATCTCGCCACCAAGCCCGACCCGGAGGAGAACCGCCGCAAGAAGATCTCCCACCACGGCACCTTCAACGGCAACCCCCTCTCGGCGGCGGCCGGCGCCGCCATGCTGGCCTCGGTGGCGGACGGCTCGGCCATCCGCCTGGCGAACCAGCAAGCCGCCCGGCTGCGCCACGGGATGAACGAGGCCCTGGCCCGGGAGAAGGTGGCCTGGAAAGTGTACGGAGAGCACAGCGACTGGAAGATCTTCTTCGGCGCGGACGCCCCGCCCCGGGACGGCGCGGATCAGGACGTGAGCCGGGTGGACTGGCGCCGCCTGGACGCCCGCCATCCCGCCAAGAGCCGGGCGCTGCGCCAGGCCCTCATCCTGAACGGGGTGGACTTCAACGGGGGCCGCGCCCTGGTGAGCACCGCCCACACCGACGAGCTCATCCACGAGACCCTCGCCGCCTTCGAGGCCGCGATCAAGACGGTGAAGGAGGAGGGGCTGGCGTAGGGGATTTTGCTAGAGAGGGATTTGGTCAGCCCGCGCGCTTACCAGAATCCGCCGAGATGGCCCACCGCTTCGCCAGGGCCGCCATCGCCGCCTCGTGCTCCGACCAGTCGTGCAGGGTCGCGGGATCGAAGTCCGCCCCGTTGGGCCAGACCAGGGTGTGGACCTCTGGGTCCAGCGACACCGCGTTGAACACCCGGGGGTCCCGCAGCGGCCCGTAGAGCTCGCCTTCCAGGACCGGGCGGAAATCAATCGTGCGCGAGAGCCCGTCGGCAAACTCGACGCGGAGGCGGTACGGCCCGGCGATCTCGAACGACGTCACCTTGTGCACCGGATGGGTCATGGCTCCGCCTCCTAACGAAGCGGCTCTATTTTGAGTGGCGGACGGCCCTCCTGCAGCCGCTCCCAGTCATCGAGAAGCTACCGCCGATGAATCTCGGCCCATGCCTCCACGCGCCGCGTTGCGTGCGCGGCAAATCCCCGCTGAGAAGTTCGATTACATCGACGGCGAAGATTCCCACCTCCTCCTGGTAATGGCATGAAAATGCGGCCGATGATGCGGCGCCGCGGGCTCGGCGAACATGCGGATGATGATCCCGAAGAACCGGGCGATTTCCGACGCCCCCCTAAGTGTAACATCCAAGGAATCGGGTAAAAATTCGCCCTTGACATGCAACCTTTCGGTTGCATATATTACAAAAATGATCAGAGTTACCGAGGCAACAGACAAGGTTTTCAAGGCGCTCGCCGATCCGAGCCGGAGGGAGTTGCTCGACCGCCTGCACGCGAACAACGGCCAAACTCTGAGCGAACTCTGCGCCGACCTGGACATGACGCGGCAGGCGGTGGCCAAGCACCTCGCGCTGCTGGAGGCGGCCAACCTCGTCGCCACGGCATGGCGCGGCCGCGAGAAGCTGCACTACCTCAACCCGGTGCCCATCCACGAGATCTACGAGCGCTGGATCGGCAAGTACGAGCGCCACCGGCTGCGCGTACTCCATGAACTCAAAAAGGGCATCGAAGAGAAGGATGAATAAGCTCGGCTTTGTCTATGTGACTTACATCGCGACCACCCCGGAGAAGCTGTGGGAGGCTTTGACCAGCGGCGACTTCACCCTTCTGTACTATTGGAGCGGGCGCCGCGTTCAGTCCGTATGGATGCCGGGTTCTCCCGTGAGGCATACCAAGGAAGACGGGTCGTTGGACTGGCAGGGGGAAGTGCTCCAGGCGGATCCACCGAAGCTGCTGTCCTACACATTCGATGTCGCGATGGGTGGCGAGGGACGCCGCGAACGGCCGTCACGGGTAACCTTCGAAATCATTCCGTTCATGGGTCATGTGAAGCTGACACTCACGCACGGCGGCTTCGAGCCCGGGAGCAAGGTGCTCCCGGGAATCAGCCGGGGATGGCCCGCGATCCTGTCGAGCCTCAAGAGCCTGCTCGAAGGTGGGAAGGCACTCTTTCCTTTACTAACTAACTGTAGGTAATCCCAGGCGGGTTGAAGAGACGCGCCGAGAAGGACAACGCATGAATGCAGATCAACATAAGCCCAAGAGCATCTACGTCACCTACATCGGCACGACACCCGAGAAGCTATGGACGGCGCTGACCGGCGCCGAATTCACGAAACAGTATTTCTTCGGCGGGCGCATGGAGTCGGACTGGAAGGTGGGTTCGCTCTGGAGGCTATTGATGGAGGACGGCCGGGTGGCCTCGCAAGGCAAGGTGCTGGAATGTGATCCGCCACTCCGGCTCTCGATCTCCTGGCACGAGGAATTCGGGCACTTGCCCGAGGCGATCATCACGTTTCAGATCGATCCCCTGGGCGAGGTCGTGCGGCTCACGATGACCGAATCCAACCCAGAGCCCATCAACGACAAGCTCGTGGAGGGCGGGCACCGCAGCTGGCCGGTGATCTTGAGCGGGCTGAAGAACCTTCTGGAGACGGACCGCCCGCCGTCGAAGTTCGACATGTCGGCCTAGCGGGAGCACCACCGCTATCCAAGCTGAATGCGCAGGTTCACTCCGCCAGCCGGTGGCGGCGATCCCGGCGGGAGCGGGTCTCGGGCGGAGGAACCGTCCCGTCGGGCGCGCGCCAGTAGTCCCGCTGCGCGCGGAAGGGCGCCAGCACCAGGCTCCAGAAGCGGTTGTCCTCGGGGCGCGCGTAGCCCGGCACCCCGATCACGAGGTTCGCCTGCGGGATGTCCAACCCGATGCTGCGGTGGAGGCGGTCCCACCACGAGAAGACGACGGAGTAGTTCGAGTTCGTCTCGCCGCGCACCTGGGAGTGGTGGATGCCGTGCATCCGCGGGGTGACGAGCACCCAGCTCAGGGCGCGCTCGATCCCGATGGGGAGCCGCACGTTGCTGTGGTGGAAGAGGGTGTTCGCCTGGAAGGCCAGCTCGTAGGCCAGGTAGGTCCAGGCCGAGAGGCCGATGGCCGTCACCTGCACCACCCGGAAGGCGGCCGAGAGGACCACCTCGCCGAAGTGGAAGCGGAAGCCCGTCGAGACGTCCAGGTCCGGGTCCAGGTGATGCACGTTGTGGAAGCGCCAGAGGAGGGGGACGCGGTGGTTCAGCACATGCCAGTAGTAGAAGCTCAGGTCCATCAGCAAAAACCCCAGGAGGGGACGGGCCCCCTCGGGGATGAAGGGGAAGTGGAGAAACCCGAAGGCGCGCTCGTCCGCCCACTGGAGCCACGAGGCCCCCGCGGGGCGCACGACGAGCGCCGCCGTCAGGAAGGCCAGGGCCGAGAACACCAGGTTCAGCGCGAGCCGCGGCAGGAGGGCCCGCATGGGCGGGCGCAGGGGGAACCGCCGCTCCACCAGCACCAGGATCAGGAACAGCCCGGCCACCCCGCCCGCGGTGTAGATGGGAATGTCAGGCATCCGGCAGGCCTCCCTAGATATACCTCTGGAACAAAATCATCGCCCCGAGCGTGAGGCTCACGAGGAGGCCCACGGAGGGCCGGCTCGCCTGCTCGTAGGCCTCGGGCAGGAGCTCGAGGAAGACCATGAAGACCATGGCCCCCGCCGCGAACCCAAGGCCGTAGGGGAGCACGGGCCGGAAGGCCTCGACGAAGAGGAAGGCCGGCACGGCCATGAGGGGCTGGGGCAGCGAGGAGAAGACGCTCCAGAGGGCGCAGGAGAGGACGCTCGCCCCCTTGGGGCGCATGACGGCGCTGATGGCCAGGCCCTCGGGGATATTGTGGACCGCGATGGCGATGGTGATGAGGGCGGCCAGGGCCTCGCCGCCCCCGAAGGCCACGCCCACCGCCACCCCCTCGGAGAAGGAGTGGACGGTCATCACGGCGATGATGAGGAAGATCTGCTTCGCCCCCGCCCCCTTGACGGCGCCGAAGTCCATGTCGTGGTGGTGCAGCATCCGCCCCGCCACGAGGATGAAGACCACGCCGATGCCCGCCCCCGCCAGGGTCTGGACGGCCCCGTGCGCGGTGCCCTCGATGAGGAGGCCGAAGCTCGCGCCCAGCATGAGGCCCGCCGCCACGGCGTTGGCGTAGGCCACCACGCGGCCAGAGACGTTCCGCACGAAGAGGAAGGGCAGCGCCCCCAGCCCCGTCGCCACGGCGGTGACGGAGGCGTAGAGGAAGACGAGGAGCACCTGGTTCCAGTCCGGCATCATGGCCTCACACCGCAGGGATGGCCTGCATGCGTTCCGTAGGGGCGTATTGCGATACGCCCCTGCGAAATCCTTCGGCGCGTCTATCGCAGGAGGTGCCCCCCTGCAGACCCGGCGCCGCGCGTTCTCCCCCCTCTCCCAGGGGGAGAGGGAGAACCGTGGGAGCGCACGGACTCTACGCTCCTGCCGAATCGCCTCCTTCCGCGAAATCCCCCCCCCTACGCGAAGAACCCCTTGAGGAGGATCACCATCCCCGTCGAGAAGCTCACGGCGGCGGCCACCCAGGTGTGGCTCGCCTGCCGGTAGGAGTCCGGGAGGAGCTCGGTCAGGACGAGGTAGGCCAGCGCCCCCGCCGCGAAGCCCAGCGCCCAGGGCAGCAGGCCCCGCGCGGCGCTCACCACGGCGAAGGCGGTCACCGCGAGGAGGATCTGGGGCACGTTCGTGATGACGCAGAGGAGCGCCGCCTCCCCCAGCCGGACCTCCCGCCTCAGGAGGACCGAGGTCAGCGTGACCGCCTCGGCGATGTTGTGCACGGCCAGCGAGAGGGCGAGGAAGACGCCCATCCGCGTGCTCAGCGCCATCCCCGCCCCGATGGCCACCCCCTCCGAGGCGGAGTGGAGGGCGTTCAGGAGCACGATCTTGTAGCCCAGCCCCGGCGGTATCTCCCCGGAGGGGATGCTCTCCATCTCTCCGGTCCGGGAGAACCAGTGGGTCCAGTAGGTGTAGAGCACCCCCAGCGCCGCCCCGCTCATCAGGACCACGGCGGAGTGGCCCTTATCCTTCAGGCCCGCCTCGAGGAGAAGATAGCCCGCCCCCAGCATGAGGCCCGAGGCCAGGGCGTAGGCCATCCCCAGGGTGCGCATCGGCACCCGGCCCAGGGCGAGGAAGGGCACCGCCCCGCCCGCGGCCGTGGCGGCCGCGACGGCCGAAAAGAGCAGGACGACCAGCACCGGATCGGAGGGAATGATGGCGGACCCTCGTTCGCTCGGGGCATTCCGCGGGCCGAGAGGAAAATCTCCTCCCTTCATACCCTTTCGGGAGGCGGGCCGCCACCCCGGCCCCCTTCCCCCCCGGCCGCATTCCCCCTCCATGCAATACGAATCGACTTTAAGCGTAATTAGCTAAGTAACTAAAATCACCTTCGAATCCATTTCAGATCAACTTCGCTCTTGTCTTTCGTTTTTTATTCGCCTAAACTGGATTCGACCGCCCCCCATCGGAGACGCGCCCATGCTCACCCAGAAGACACTCCACAAGCTCGCCGTCCTCGGCGGCCAGTCCTTCGACGACCGCGAGGGCCTCCCCCGCGCCGGCTTGCCCCGCCACTTCCCCGGCTCGGACACCCCCGCTATCTTCCCCATCGTCCTCTCGGGCCAAGTCATGCCGCTGCTCTCGACCATGATGACGAACGCCTGTAGCTACGACTGCGCCTACTGCCCCATGCGCGCCTCGCGCGACATGCCCCGCTACGCCTTCTCCCCCGAGGAGCTGGCCGGGGCCTTCACGGCCCTCCGCCAGGACGGGCGGGCCGAGGCCCTCTTCCTCACGAGCGGGGTGCCCGGCAGCGGGGTAAAGGGGGTGGACCGCATGATCGCGGCGGCCGAGATCCTCCGCGGGAAGCACGGCTTCGAGGGCTACATCCACCTCAAGATGCTCCCCGGCGCCGAGCCCGCCCAGATCGAGCGCGCCGCCCGGCTCGCCACCCGCCTCTCGATCAATCTCGAGGCCGCCACCGAGCCGGGCCTCCGCGCCATGGCCCCCGAGAAGGAGCTGGCGGAGGACCTCCTCCCCGCCCTCCGGCGCATGGGGGCGATGGCCCGCGAGCGCCGCCTGGAGGCGCGGGAGCGGCGCCCGGGGGGCGCCCCCCTCTCCCGGGGTCCCCAGGCGGCGGGCCGCCTGGGGTGGCCCGGCGGGAGCGCCCTCGCCGCGGGCGTCACCACCCAGTTCATCGTGGGGGCGAGCGGGGAGAGCGACGCCCAGGTGCTCCGGGCCTCCCACGCCCTCCAGCGCGAGGGCCTGCTGCACCACTCCCACTTCAGCGCCTTCGTGCCCGTCGAGCAGACCCCGATGGAGGGGGCGCCCGCCGAGCCCAAGCTCCGCGAGCACCGCCTCTACCAGGCGGAGCACCTCCTGCGCGAGTACCGCTTCCCCTTCGAGGAGCTCCCCCTCGGGGAGACAGGGGACCTTCCCCTGGACGAGGACCCCAAGCTGGCCTGGGCGCGGCGCCACCCGGAGTTCTTCCCGGTCGAGATCACGACGGCGGGCCTGGAGGCCCTCCTGCGGGTGCCGGGGGTGGGGCCGGTCTGGGCGAAGCGGCTGGTCGAGGCGCGGCGGAGGGTGCATCTCAGGGGCTTCGAGGACCTGGCGCGGCTGGGCAAGATCCGCCGGAGCGCGGCCGGCTGGCTCACCCTCCGCGGCAGGCGCCTGGGCCCGGCCCCGGCGCGGGAGTCCCAGATGCCGCTCCTCCTCCCGCGCGAGCCCAAGCGCCCGAGCCGGCCCTCCCAGCGGGACCTGCCGCCCTGCGCGTTCCGGTGAGGAGAAAGGACGGGTTTGAGGCCTCCGTCCGGCGCCGGGTGCCGGGCGCGGCGGTATAATAGGAGAAGCGATTTTTCCCGAACCCAGGAGGCACCGCCATGAAGAAGATCGACCGGATCATCCTCGCCGTGATCGCCGCCGCCCTGACAGTGATTGCCATGAATCCGTGGGTGGCGCCGGGGTATGTGAGCGCGCAGGGGGGGAAGGTTGACGTGAATATCGCAGAATTCGGCCTAAAAGCTTTGGATCCCCCCGACATTGGAGGTCGCCGTCTGCCGGGCATTCCGGTGATCATCTTGAACAAGTAGGGAATCGAGGAGGGAAATTCTTGCCGGGCCGTCGCATCCGGACCGGGCCAGCGGGTCGCCTTGAGCCAGGGCCGGAGGCCCTCCCCCTCGCCGCCTGAAAATTTCCTCCCTGAGCATGAACCTGCGTGAAATTGCCGCAAATTGCGGTAAATGGTCTTTACCCCCGCCAGCTTATATTTCCCTCCGTCCGGCGCCGGGCGCGGCGGTAGAATAGGGGAAGCGATTTTCCCCAATCCCAAGGAGGTACCGCCGTGCAGAAGATCGACCGGGTCATCCTCGCTGTGATCGCCGCCGCCCTGACCGTGATCGCCGTGAATCCGTGGATTGCGCCGGGGTATGTGAGCGCGCAGGGGGGAAGGATGGATGTGAATATAGTTGAAGTTAGTGGAAAACCTTTGGCTTATCATGATGTTGTGGGCCGTCTGCCGGGCATTCCGGTGATCATCTTGAACAAGTAGAGAATCGAAGGAGTCCCCCCATGGCCTCGCAGCAGAACCGGATCGATATCGACATCCAGATCCAGGGCAACGCGCAGCTGCAAGTCAAGCAGCTGGGCGGCGTCATGGCGCAGATGGAAAGGGATGTGAAGAGAGCCCAGGCGAGCCTGGACAGCTACGATGCCGAGCTCCAAAAGCTCGCGAAGACGTACCAGGAGGCCATCGGGAAGATCAAGCCCTCCGCCCTGGAGAGGATGCGTCTCGCCATCCAGGAGTTGCAGGCCGGCTACGTGGAAGGCATGGGGGAGATGACGGAGGAAACCCTCACCTTCGCCGAGGTCCTGGAGCGGGCGCGCCTACATAGTGAAGATGTTGCTTTTTCGATGGGAAGAGCATGGGAGGGATTCAGCGAAAAATTCAAAAAGACTTTTACTGATCAGGCCGAGTTTGCGTTAAAAGCTGGGGAAAAAGCTTTCGACAATCTCCATAAAACCCTCGACGAGGGCCTCACCAAGGTCTTCACCACCGCCTTCACCAAGAACACCGACAAGACCCTCAAGGCCTGGGACAAGTTCGTCGAGCAGATGGAGGGCTCCTTCTACGCGTCCCTGGGCCGCATGGCCTCGGCCATCGTCCAGGAGAACCTCCTCGCCCCCGCCTTCAAGCTGGCCCAGGATTCTGTGAGCACCCTCCTCGGCGCAGGCAAGAACCTCCTGGGCCTCGCCCAGGGGGGCCTCGTCACCAAGCCCACCCTGGCCGTGGTGGGGGAGGCGGGGCCCGAGCTCGTGATTCCCCTCAAGGCGGCCGGGGAGTTCGTGAAGGATGCCCTGGTCGAGGCGGCCGGGCGGGAAGCCGTCAAGGACATCGCCGCCGAGGCCGGGCTGGCCGAGGGCCTCGAGGCCGCCGCCTCGGCCGGGACGGCCGCCGCCGCCGCGACCTCGGCCACGCTGTTCGTCTTCGTGGACGCCATGAACCAGGGCGCCGCCACCCGGCTGGCCGGGGACCTCCTCTTCGGCCAGAGGGGCAGCCCGGGAATCGTCAACCAGGGCCTCGCCGCCATCGGCCTCAAGGCCTTCGGCAAGAAAAACGTCTCCCCCGAGGAACACGGGCGGGCAAACCTCGAGTCCATCCGCCAGATGACGCGGGACTTCCCGGGCTTCTACGAGGCCGAGACCCTGATCGCCGTGACGGGCGGGAACCCCTTCCTGGCGCGCGAGCTCATGGGGGCGGCCGGGGCCTTCCGGGACCTCGACGTGGGGGGCGACGCCGCGGGGCGCTTCATCACCGGGCCCTCCCTCAGGCTCCTGGGCGAGAGGGGGCCCGAGCATGTCTTGAACGTGGACTCCGAGCCCTCGGTGCGGGCGCTCAGGGAGGGCCTCCGGCCGGTCATACGCGAGCTCTTCGAGGAGGAGCG